>DATJAK010000030.1:0-29761 GCA_035516375.1 Bryobacteraceae bacterium | reverse complement strand
CGTAACGGAGGTTCTGGGAACAGCGGCGATGCTTGGGGTGCGGCAGGTGTTTCAAATGGGCGGCGCGCAAGCCATTGCCGCCTTCGCATTCGGCACCCGCACTGTGCCGCGCGCCGATCGTATTGTCGGACCGGGAAACATCTATGTCGCAGCGGCTAAGAAGCTTCTGGCCGGCGAAGTGGGTATCGATTTCGTGGCCGGTCCCACCGAAATTCTGATCGTAGCCGCGGAAGGCGACGCTCGTCATCTGGCGGCCGACATGCTGGCCCAGGCCGAGCACGATGCCGATGCCTCGGCGGTGCTGCTCACTACATCGAAGCGCCTGGCGAACGCGGTTGCTCAGGAGGTCGAGCGTCAACTCGCCAGTCTGCCCACGGCTAAAGTGGCGGCGAAATCCATCGCGCGCAATTCTGCCATCATCCTCGTGCCGTCGCTGGAGAAGGGCATCGAAATCGCCAACCGGTTTGCGCCCGAGCACCTGAGCATTCCGCACGAAAGCCTGCTGGCGCGGGTGCGGCACGCAGGAAGCGTGTTTATCGGGCCCTTCAGCCCCGAAGCGGCGGGCGATTATGCGTCCGGCCCGAACCACGTTTTGCCCACCGGAGGCGCGGCCCGTCAACGCGGTGGTTTGGCCGTCACCGATTTTCTGAAGGTGATCTCCGTGCAAGAACTTTCGGCGGGAGCGCTCCGCCGGTTGGCGCCAGCCATCACCACTCTGGCGCGAGCCGAGGGTTTGGAGGCGCACGCCCGCTCGGTGGAGGTCCGGCTCAATGGCCGTTAAAGCTCCCAAGCTGCCCAAAGGCGCCATCAAGCCTCGCCCAGCGGTGCTGGCCATGAAGCCGTATTCGCCTCCCACGGCGGGCCGCGCCGATAAACTTCGGCTCGACTTCAACGAGAACACCGTCGGTTGCTCGCCGCACGTGATTGCGGCTTTGCAGAAAGGCCTGGACGCGGGCAGTCTGACCGTGTATCCGGAGTATGGCGGCGCCAAGGCGGCCATCGCCCAGTATTTCCAGGTGCAGCCCGAACAGTTTGTGTTCACCAATGGCACGGATGAGGCCATCCAGGTTTTCATCAATACGTACGTCGACGATGGCCAGCAGGTGCTATTGCTGAGGCCTTCTTATGCCATGTACCGGTTCTACGCCGAGGTGGCCGGTGCCCGGGTTTGCGAAATAGACTATCCACCGCCGGGGATGGAATTTCCGCTGCAGACGCTGCTGGATGCCATTACGCCCGATACTCGTGCGGTGATCCTCGCCAACCCTAACAATCCCACGGGAACCGGCACTTCTGTATTGGGAATCGAGCGCATTCTGCACCGCGCGCGCAAGGCAGTGGTCCTGATCGATGAAGCATACTACGAGTTTTCCGGCGTGACGGCGCTAACGGAAATCGAGCGCGTGCCCAATCTGTTCGTATCCCGCACGTTCTCGAAGGTCTTCGGCATGGCCGCCATGCGGCTCGGATGCCTGTTTTCGCACGCCGCGAACATCGAATTTCTGCACAAAGCGCAATCCCCCTACAGCGTTAATTCGCTGGCCGTGTTGGCCGCGCAGGCAGCGGTTACCGATCATGCATACGTCCAGAACTACGTCGCCGAAGTTTTGGCGGCGCGTGAACTGTTGTGCGTGGGACTCGAAAAACTGGGCATCGGGTATGTTCCCAGTTCCGCCAACTTCGTGTTGGCAAGGATCGGCGCGCGAGCGATCGAGGTACGGGATGCGCTGCGCGAGCAGGGAATCCTGGTGCGGGATCGCAGTTACGAAGCGCCGGGTTGCGTGCGCATGACCGTGGGGACGCGGGAGCAAGTCCGCCGATTGCTCGCTGCCATCGAGGAGATCTGGCAGGTATGAGCCAGCCGATTTTGATTTTCGATATGGATGGCGTGTTGGTGGACGTCACCGAGTCCTATCGGGAGACGATTGCCCAGACCGTGCGCCATTTCTCAGGCGCGGTCATCACCCATCCGGAGATTCAGGATTATAAGAACCAGGGCGGCTGGAACGATGATTGGCGCCTCTCGCACCACATCATTGCGGGCCGTGGCGTTGCCCTGGAGTTCGACGAAGTGAAGCGGTACTTTCAGAGCATTTTTCTCGGCAACGGCGCCGATGGACTGATCCTGCGCGAGCGGTGGGTGGCGCGGCCTGGAAATTTGGAGAAGTTGAACCAGCAATTTCGATTCGCTCTCTTTACCGGCCGCCCGCGCGAAGATGCCGACTTGACCTTGCGCCGCTTCGCGCCACAGATGATCTTCGATCCCATCGTTGCCATGCACGATGTGAAGAACCTCAAACCCGCGCCGGATGGTCTGCTGCAAATTCTGAACGGGAAGACAGATTCGAAAGCGTTCTACGTAGGCGATACGGTGGATGACGCGCGCTGCGCCAAAACCGCCGGCGTTCCCTTCATCGGGATCGCTGCTCCCGCGAATCCGCGCTACCTCGATCTGGTTTTCCTCTTCCAGCAGGAAGGCGCGTACGCCATTGTGGACGACATCAACTACCTCGATGAGGTGTTCGCATGAAAGTGGGGTCGGGCTTTCAGCCCGCCGCCGGGCTTCCGCCCGGCGCGCCGCGCCAACGCGCGGCGGCAGCCCCGAAGGGCTGCCCCATGGGGTGTCACTCATGAGAACCGCTACCCTCCAGCGCCACACCAAAGAAACGCAGATCCGCGGCGCCCTCAAAATCGAAGGCCGGGGAACGTATGAAATCTCGACGGGCATCCGCTTCTTCGACCACATGCTGGAGCTGTTTGCCAAACACGGCGGCTTCGACCTTAAGCTCAAAGCCAATGGCGATCTCGACGTGGATCAGCACCATACCGTCGAGGACGTTGGCATCGTGATGGGCCAGCTCTTCGCCAAAGCCCTCGGAGATCGCAAAGGCATCAACCGCGCCGGGTATTTTGTGCTTCCCATGGACGAAACCTTGGCGGTGGTAGCGGTGGACCTTGGCGGCCGGCCCGCCCTGGTTTACAAAGATCAGGTGAAAGTGCGGCTGGTGGGCGATCTGCAAACCGAACTGGTGGAAGATTTTTTCGGAGGCTTTGTGAACCACGCCGGCGCCAATCTGCACGCCAAGGTGTTGTACGGACGTTCCAGCCATCACAAGATCGAAGCGATCTTTAAATGTTTCGCCCGGGCGTTAAAGTACGCCTGTTCCACCGATGCCCGGTTAAAGGACCTGCTGCCATCCACCAAGGGGCTGTTATGATTGCGATTTTCGATTACGGCGCCGGCAACCTCCGCTCGGTCGAAAACACCCTCGGCGAGCTCGGCTGGGAATACGAGCTGGTGCGCAATGCCGAAGGCCTTCGCCGGGCACCCAAGATTATCCTGCCCGGTGTGGGTCATTTCGGTCAGATGATGCGCGCGCTCGATGCGCTCGATGTGCGCGCGGCGTTGCTGGAACGCATCCGCGCAGGCGTGCCCTTTCTCGGTATTTGTCTCGGCCTGCAGGCTCTGTTCGAATCCAGTGAAGAAGCACGCGAAGAGCGTGGCCTCGGTTTGTATCCTGGCACGGTTCGGCGCTTCCCGGCCGACGCCCGCGTGCCGCACATGGGCTGGAACGAACTCGAGGCAAAGCCCGACTCCAAGTTGGTGCGCAACCTGACTGCGCGGCCGTTCGTTTACTTCGCCCACAGCTACTACATCCCCGAAAATGAGCGCGCTTCCGCCACCTGTACCTACGCCGTACCGTACACGGCCGTGCTCGAATGCGGCAATGTCTTCGGCGTGCAGTTCCACCCCGAAAAGTCGGGGCCGGTGGGACTGCGCATTGTGCGCAATTTCCTGGAGCTGCCGTGTTAGCCAAGCGCATCATCCCCTGTCTGGACGTCACCGGCGGCCGCGTGGTCAAAGGCATTAATTTCGTGAATCTGCGCGATGCCGGCGACCCGGTGGAGCTGGCCGATCGCTACAACCGCGACGGCGCCGATGAACTCGTCTTCCTGGATATCACCGCTTCGAGTGATGCGCGCGAAATCATGGCCGACGTGGTGGCGCGCACGGCCCGCAAGGTCTTCATCCCGCTGGCGGTGGGCGGCGGTATCCGATCGGTGGCGGATGCCCGGCGCATTCTGCTCTCTGGCGCGGACAAAGTTTCGGTGAACACCGCCGCCGTTCGGCGGCCCGAGTTGATCACGGAGCTGAGCGAGGAGTTCGGCGCGCAAGCCGTGGTGCTGGCGATCGACGCGCGGCACCACGGAACGGCCCAGTGGCACGTCTACACGCGCGGTGGACGCGACGACGAAGGCATCGATGCAATCGAGTGGGCGGCTCGCGGCGAACAATTGGGCGCCGGCGAAATCCTCCTGACTTCGATGGATACCGATGGCGTGCAGGACGGTTTCGATTGTCCGCTCACCAAGGCGGTCTCCCAAGCCACGCACATTCCCGTCATTGCCAGCGGCGGGGCGGGGACGCCTGAGCACTTCGTACGGGTTCTGACCGATGGCTGCGCCGATGCCGCGCTGGCCGCATCCATCTTCCACTACGGCACGTACACCGTGAACCAGCTCAAAGAGGAGCTCGATAGGCGTGGAATTCCGGTGAGGAACACCGCATGATTTTCCCGTGCATCGACCTGATGGACGGGAAGGTGGTGCAGTTGGTGCAAGGGTGCGAGAAGGCTCTGGAGGCCGATTCGCCCGAAGAGATGCTGCGCCGGTTCGCGGCTTTCCCGGAGATCCAGGTGATCGATCTCGACGCCGCTCTGGGCCGCGGCACCAACGACCAACTCGTGCGCCAGTTGGCCTCGAACGCGGCGATCCGTGCCGGTGGCGGCGTCCGAAGCGTGGAACGCGCGCGCGCGCTGGTGGATCAGGGTGCGCGCAAGGTAATCGTGGGCACGGCGGCGTTTACCAGCGGCGGTGTGAACGATACGTTTCTCGCCGGCGTACGCGACAACATCGGCCGCGAACGTCTACTGATCGCGCTTGACTCCAAAGATGGCCGCATTGTCGTGAAAGGCTGGCGCGAATCGACCGATCTCACCGCGGAAGAAGTGCTCGGCGTTCTCGAACCTTTCTGCTCCGGCTTCCTCTGCACGTACGTCGACAAGGAAGGCATGATGCAGGGCACGGACCTCGGCTGGTTCGAACGATTGCGCGCCGCGACGTCTCTCGAGATTACGGCAGCCGGCGGAATCACGACGATGGATGAAGTCCGTGCCCTGCTGGCGATGGATATCCATGCCGCGCTGGGAATGGCGATCTATACGGGGCGGCTGAAGCTGGAAGAACTGGCGATGCTCAACACGGGCGCCGGCTCAAGGCCGCGGGTCCGCAGCTAGCGTGTGAGACAACGAGGCCAGTGACCGCGAGCTCAAGAGTTTTGCCTTTGCCTCGCGTGCCAGCGCAGCCTTCGGATGCCGCTCGCCCCACTCGCGAGCGAAAGTAGCTTCCGCTCTCGTGTACATCTCGATCGCTTCCTCAGCGTGGCCCGTTCGCGCTTCGGACAATGCCAGACGCATCTGCAGACGGCCGACATCGATGTTGTCCGGATGGGTCACCTGCTTCTCCCAGAAATTGACCTTTTCCCGATAGAGGCGCCGCGCGTCTTCGTATTGCTCGCGGCAAAAATGCAGATCGGGCAGGCTCATCGAAATCACCGCATGCTCGGCCGGATTCTTGCCCTCGCTAGCCAACTGTGCGTGCACCACCTGCGATTCCAGCGCGATCGCGCGATTGATAATTTCCTCGGCCTCTGCCCTGCGCTCCTGGTGGATCAATGAATCTCCCAACCTCTGCAAGTCGAAAACCGTCCCGCCGAGATTCCCGCTCTTTTCGTCACCTTCGAGCGCCTTGCGATAGTGGTCCTCAGCCTCCAGATATCTACTTTCGTCGGCGCACAGATCCCCCCAGCACACGTATCCCTGAGCCACTTGAAATTCCGGAAGAGCGGCGCCTTTTGCCTTCGAGATGCCTCGCCGTATCAGTTCCTCGGCTTCGCGCATTTTGCCTTGCCGGTGGAGCACGCTGGCCCATTGGATTTCGATCTGGGACTCGAGCTGCGACCGTGTGGGGTCCTTCAGTTTGCCCGCCGCTTCGTGCCCTTCCTGATAGAACTTAGCCGCGAGTGGCCAGTTCCTTCGCTGGCGCGCATGCATGGCAGAAAAGCCCCGAG
The DNA here is from genome assembly GCA_035516375.1 of Bryobacteraceae bacterium. Taxonomy (GTDB): domain Bacteria; phylum Acidobacteriota; class Terriglobia; order Bryobacterales; family Bryobacteraceae; genus PSRJ01. Next base: position 23,631 of record DATJAK010000030.1, on the reverse strand, counting down.
CCATCGCTTTCCGCCTCGAACTATTGAAGAACGCAAAAAGCAGGATCAGCAAAAGGGCGCCGGCAGCAAATACCCAAGCCATGCCCTGGATTATAGGTGGAGGGTGCAGCCGCGATGAACTTAACTTCGGTTAGCAGTGGCGCCTCTTTGTGCTGGTGCTCACGATCACGCGGTCTGTCTGTACTTTCAGATCGTTTCCAGTTCTTCTTCCAGCATCTGCTTCTGCGAGAGACCGGCGTAGTATCCGCCGCTTTCGAGCAGCTCCGCGTGCGTCCCCTGTTCTACGATCTCGCCCCGCTCCAGCACGATGATCCGGTCTGCTTGCCGCACGGTAGAAACCCGATGGGAAATCAAGATGACCGTGCGCCCCTGCATCACGCCCGCCAGGTGATTCAAAATGCGCTCTTCTGTGAGCGTGTCCACGCTCGAAAGCGCATCGTCCAGTATTAGGATGCGTGGGTTCTTCAGGATCGCGCGCGCAATGGCAGTCCGCTGCTTTTGCCCTCCGGAAAGAGTGATACCGCGCTCACCTACCGTGGTCTCGTAACCCTCCGGAAAGCCGTCGATATCCGTGGCTAGGCCCGCCAATTCCGCTGCCCGGCGAATCTGCTCGGGAGTAGCCGCCTCGACTCCGAACGCAATGTTCTCGGCGATCGTTGTACTAAACAGAAATGTCTCCTGGGGTACGAAGCCGATGTGCCGCCGTAATTCCGCTGGGTCGAGCCTCCGCAAATCCACGCCATCCAGCATAACCGTGCCATGTGTGGGGTCCATCAGGCGTGGAATCAGGCTCACCAGCGTGCTCTTGCCGGCGCCGGTGTGGCCGACTACGGCGATTGTCGAGCTGGCATCGATCCGGAGGTTGATTCCGGAGAGCGCCCGGCCGGCGCCATACTCCATCGAGACTTCTCGAAACTCGAGTACTCCCTCTACCGCGCGCAATCGATGCGGATGAGCGGGCGCGGCGATAGTCGGTTTCTCATGAAGAATTTGGTTAATGCGGCTCAGCGAGGCCGTGCCGCGTTGCATCAGGTTCACTACCCAACCTAGCGCGATCATTGGCCAAACCAGCATCCCCATGTACGTGTTGAACATCACGTAGTCGCCCAGAGTAATGCGTCCGCTCAACACCTGGAGTCCGCCCACCAGCAGCACCACCAAAAACGTGCAGCCAATCAGCGCTTCCAGCAGCGACTGAAAAAACCCCTGGATTCGCACCAGCTTGAGGTTTTGCCCAATGTACTGTTTGTTCAACTCCTCGAAGCGGCGCGATTCAGCCTGTTCCTGCGCAAACGCGCGAACCATCCGTACGCCGGCAAGATTCTCCTGGACCCGGCTGGAGATGTCGGAGAACATGGCCTGGATGCGCTCGAATCTGGTGTGGATCTTGCGCCCGAAGAAGATGACGGTCAGGCTCACGGCGGGAGCCGGCAGGATTGCGAAAACCGCCAGGCGCCAATCGCTGGTAACCATCACCACAATAGCCAGCACGAAGGTGAGACTGGTTTCGACCCAGTACATGATCCCCGGGCCGAGCATCATGCGCACGGCGTTCAGATCGTTGGTGGCGCGTGCCATGATATCGCCCGTGCGCGTCCGTTGGTAATAGTCGGGCGACAGCTCCACCAAGTGGCCGAACAGGTCGTTCCGCAAGTCGTATTCGATATCGCGCGAGATCCCGATAATGATCACGCGCATCCAGTACTGAAAGATGCCTTTCGCCACCGAGAGCCCCAGCAGGTACGCCGCGAACCGAACGAACGCCCCGGCCCCCAGCGACTTGGTGATGGCGTCCACCGCGCCTCGAATCATGAGCGGCTGTGCCGCCTGGGCAACGTCCTTGATCACCAGGCAGAGCAGCCCCAGAGACAGCCCCCACCGGTAACGCAGAAGGTAGGGGCGGAGGGTGGCTAATGACTTCCACATGCTACAAACCGATTGCCGCTGCCACGGCTTTCGCCCATTCGTTGAACGTGATCTTTTGGCCTTGCCGGCTCTGCCACCACGTCGCCGGGTGGAATTCCTTGTCGGGCGACGTAATCATACGGACATCGATGCTGACTCGCATTTCGCGCTCGACAGCGCGGATAATGTACGCTGCCCGGCGGCTGTGGTAATTCGACGTTACGAAGAGGGCGCGGTGAACCTTGCGGCGTTCGAGCTCCGGCAACAGGACGTGCGCCTCATCGACGGTCGATCGCGCCTCATCGGGATACGGAATAAACCAGGCTTGGGGGTATCCATGGCGCACCGCCCAAGCGATCTCCGGCTCGCACTCGTGCTCGTCGTAGTAACCCGGCGGCCCGCTCACCAGCACCACCGGGACGTAACCCTGTCTCACCAGGTCGCCAGCTTTGCTGATGCGCAGACCCCAGGGATCGCCGCCCAGAACCACGGCGATGTCGGCTTTCATCGGCCCATCGTCGCGAACCAGCGCCCAGCCAAACGCCGGAAGCCACCACGTCCGGGTGAGGATCGCCAAAACGATCAACAACACCATCACAATGACGAATCGAATCAGTAGGGACCCGCGGTGCCGCAACGGCTACTTCTCGTCCGTGGACTTTTGATCGAGGTTCCCGACGGTTTTCAGCCGTTGGTAAAGCCGCTCGACCTCGGCCTCATCCTCGGGACGCAGGACGCGGTAGCGGGGCGGTGCCGTAACCGGTTTGCGCTCGGGGCTGGGAGCCAACAATTCGCCCCAGTACTGCCGGTACGGAATGCCATCTATGAGAGCGTCAGTAGAGAATCTGCGTAAATGCCGGAGGAGCGTGTTGCACGAATCGAGGTCGCCCGGATAGGTCAGGAGCAACCGCGAATCGTCATAGAGTGTCAGGCGGAGGATCAGCGGGGAAATCCAGCCCGTACGGTCGAGCCGCCGGATGTCCATCCAGGGAATCCTTCGCTGCCCGATTGCCAGATGGCTCTCTTGAACCTCGATGGCAGGGAGGAACGCCAGCCAAAGTGAGACGGCGGCGGTCACCAGGAGCAGGCCGGACGGGATGGAGGTCAGCAGCCAACTCCAGCCCAGCCAACGCGCAAATGCACCCAGAACCGCTGCCAGAACGACCGCCGCGATTCCAAACCAACGATAGTGTCGCGCCGGCAAATAGCGTGTCATCAGCGGTCCCACTTTTAGACTACTCCGGACGAAAGAAACCGTCAATGCGCCCGCGCCAATTGCACACCACGCCAGGTGTAATGGACTCCGCTCCAAACCGTAAAAGCGGCACAGGGCCAGAGCATTGCGGACGAAAGTGCGTTGAGTACCGGCTCCGGGATCCAATTCCGTACCATCCAAAGCACGGCGGTGAGCACTTGGACGAAGGTGGATACTTTTCCCCATACGCTCGGCGGGAACTTCCGAACCTGCGTAAGCCACAGCAAAAAACCGGCCCCGGCCAGGATGTAAAGATCGCGCCCGAAAACGATAAACACGAACCAGTGGGGCACGATGCCGGCTAATGCCAGCGCGATGAACACGCCGCTGAGCAGGCACTTGTCCGCAATGGGATCGAGGTACGCGCCAGCCTGCGTCGTTCGGCCCAGGTAGCGGGCCGCCGCGCCATCGGCTACATCGGTGACGGCTGCCGCCACAAACAGCAACAGCGCCCGGCCAGGTTCCGCGGTCAAGATGGCCACCACTACAAAGGGAACCAGGATCAGCCGCAGCAGTGTAAACAGGTTGGGAATGTTCACCCAGCGCGGCATCTGGATTTGAGTGTAGCGCGGGTTCCACCCATGGCAGGGCAAAAATGAAATTACAGGATTGCCCCGCCATGGAGGACATTCTCTGATGTATGTGCCTGTCTAGTTAGCAGCGGGCGGAAATTGTCTCAAATTTGTTAGTTCATTTGCTCCGTCAAATGGCATCGCGTGATAAATCCCGGGAACCATCGAGAATCTCCCTTGGTACGCCTCGGATATTTCCGAGTGGAACCCATCCAATGCGGAGCTTTCGACCATCGCGATGATCGAGCCGCCAAATCCTCCGCCCGTCATGCGCGCACCGTACACGCCTTTGATTCGACAAGCCGCTTCCACCAGGAAATCCAGTTCCGGGCAACTGACCTCATAATCGTATTGCAAACTGCGGTGCGAGTCGACGAGCAGACTTCCCATTCTCGCCGTGTCCTGCTGCTTGCACGCTTTCCGAAATGCGCCGACGCGCCCGTTTTCCGAGACCACGTGGCGCGCACGGCGCACCAGAAGCGGCGGAAGCGTGCCTGCCGCGGCGTCGAATGCTTGCCTGGAAACATCGCGCAGGCTCTCGACCCGCGGAGACAACTGCTGGATGCCCGCGACGGCGGCGGCGCACTCCGCCACGCGTTCCCGATAGGCGGAGGCCGCCAGCGCATGTTTCACCATGGTGTTCACGGCTACAAACGTAACGCTTTCGGGGAGTGGAACGTAGCGATGCTCCAGGCTTCTGCAATCGAGCTCGAGAGCGGAACCCTTTGTGGCGAATACCGAAACGTACTGGTCCATGATGCCGCATGGGATCCCGACGAACCGAATTTCGGACTGCTGGCAGAGTCTGGCCAGTTCCAGCGGTGGTAGCGGTCTTCCCTTCAGGAAGGCCAGAGCGCACGCGACCTCCAGTGCGGCCGATGAGCTCAGCCCCGCACCTTCCGGAACCGTGCTGCGGATCAGGAGGTTGGCGGGGTCGATTGAAAACCCGCGGCGGAGCAGCTCGCGCCCAACGCCGATGGGGTAGTCGGCCCAGGTCCGATCGCCGGAGCATTCGCCGATCGCCGCCGCGTCCCATTCCCGAGTCTCGTTCCTGGCTTCGGAGTAGATGCGGAGCTTGCCATCCGCGTTGGGAGCGACTGCCACAAAAGTCGCCAACTCGAGCGCCATGGGCAGGACAAAGCCGAGGTTGTAATCGGTGTGTTCGCCGATCAGGTTCACGCGCCCTGGCGCGCGAAACGCCCGGATGCCTTCGGCGGACCCGAATCGCTGGCGAAATTCCTCCACCATGAACGCATTTCCAGCTTACCGTTGATCTTGCACGCGCCCCTTCCAATGACCTCCGGCGCCGCGCCAATAGGAAATCGCCGAGTGGATAGTCGCCAGCAGATAGAAGGCCGCCACTAGAGGCAGCAGCGTCGCCCACAAAAACGACCGGCCGTAAAAGCGCAGTGCGGGGAGATAGGCCACACACATCAGCGCCCAGGCAGCGGCCCCAAAACCGTTTCCGCTAAAGGCCAGAAGCGGCGGGATCAGATATGTCAATGCCATTCCCGCCACCGTTCCGGCCAGTAGCCAGGCCGAGTGGCGCAGCTGTGTGTACGCCGTGCGCGCAATCATGCGTTCGATTTCACCGAATGTCCCATACGTGCGGATGCTGCGCGCTTCGCTGCGCAACCCCAGCCATACGCGCCCGCCTTCCTGCTTTACCGCCTTGGCCAAAGCGCAATCGTCGATCAACTCACCGCGGATGCGGCCGATCCCGCCGATTCGTTCGAGCATCGTTCGCCGAATGAGCATCGAGCCGCCCGCCGCGCCCGCCGTTCGCCGGCGCGGGTCGCGAATCCATGCCGGCGGATACAACAGAAAAAAGAAGAAGACGAACGCCGGAATCAGCGCGCGCTCTGCCAGTGACACGCAGCGCAGCGTGACCATCCAGGAGACCAAGTCGTAGCCGCCGCTCTCCGCATAAGAGACGAGTTCGGCGATACTGCTCGAGGGATGCACAATGTCCGCGTCGGTGAGCAGCAGATAGTCGGGCGGGCGATCCTCCGCCGCGCCTACTCCTTGTGAAACTGCCCAGAGCTTTCCGGTCCAGCCGGAGGGCAGCGGAGCGGCTCGGATTACCGTCAGGATTTCCGCTGGGGCCGCGGATCGAGCAGCCTCCACGGTGTGATCACTGCTGTGGTCATCCACCAGCACGATACGGAAGTCGCCGGAGTACCGTTGTCCCGCCAGAGACCCCACTGCGGCGGCCACGACGGCATCCTCATCGCGGGCTGGGATTACGGCTGTGACGGAAGGAGCGTTCCCCAGAGGCGGCGGTGGCGGCGATTCCCGCATCCGCCAGAACCCGCCCCGGCCCAGCAGCACGTACAGCCAGACCGCCAACGCAACCACGCCCGCAACCGAAAGCACCACGCCGTCAAATCAGCGTTCGCCAGTGAACTGGAGGGCAGCCGTTTGAGTACCGCTCCCACAGTGCGAGCGCCTGCAGGCTGAATGCGGTCGATACAGGATTTACAAACGGCAGAAACTGTCCCGCCCTTCGCCCGAAATAGAAGCCCCCATCCTCGCGCGGATCGTCGCCCCCGGCTAGAAAGCTTTCAATCTCCGCTGCCTCACGTTCGGCCGCTTCGCGGTCCAGTGGCGAAGCGCCCAACCAATCCGCATAAAGACGGATGCGTAGCAATTGCGCATACACGTCGGCCCGCTCAAATTCGGGCGCGTTTTCGGCCAGGAAGTGGGACACTTTGCGGATGCCATCGCAAAGCACCGCCGCGCAGCGTTTCTCGTTGGCGCGGGGTAGAAGGCCTTCCAGGAAGTAAAGAAAGGCGTGCAAGCGATCCACCACTTTCGATGGGTCGGGATGGCCGGGCAGGAATGATCCGTAACTCCGCAAGGCGCTCTCGATCATCTGTTCATACAGCGCGCCAAACCGTGGATCTCCGGTGGCCTCAGCCAGGTCGCACCACACCAACGCGGCCTTCAATTGATAACAGCCTGCCGAGTGCGACCAGCGCAGCGCGTCTCGCTCCACCGGCTTCTTTTCCGGCAGCGTAAGGACGGGATGGTAGTCGCCTTGGCATGATGCGAAATCTATCGCCATCGCGGTACCCAGCGCCTTCGCTACGTCGTAGAACTCCTGCTCACGCGTCGCTCGCCAGGCTGCCAGCAGGTTGCCTGCGATGATCCCGCAATCGAAGAAGTACGTGAGCTGGTCCTCGTCCGGCGTGACCTCAAACGGCATCGCGTCGCCATCCCACGCGTGGCGTGTCAGGAAATGAGCTGCCTGCAAAGCGTGCGCGCCATATTCCGTCTGCTTCGTGAGGGCGCCCAGGTACAGCAATGTGCCCAGGGCGTAACCGGTGATCTCGGTCGAAACGGCGAGGTTCTGCCGCAGATCAGTCCGGTAATACCGGGCCACACCACCACACGGCTCCTGAATGCCGGACTCGATCAGCCACCGGCCGGCGCGCTCCAAAAGTTGGGTCACAGGGATAAGCCGATATTGTAACGCAGCGTACAAAAGATCCGCCATCTTTTTGGAACTTCTAACAAAGGGCCCAAATCCCCACCGCGATGGTTACGATCGTCACCGGGATTCCAGCCTTCGCGTACTCCCAGAACGTAATCTTTAACACATGGCGCGCCTTCTGGAGCACGATCAGGTTGGCAACCGAACCCAGCACCGTCAAGTTGCCAGCCAGCGTCGAGGACATCGCCAGCGTCAGCCAGCCGCGCGAGGCATCTGACAGGTGCGGCAGAAACCCCTTGAAAACCAGGACCGCCGGGACATTGCTTACCAGGTTGGATAGAAGCGCGGTGAATACGCTCATCGGCGCGGTGCGCTCCAAGTGGTAGCGGGCGGCTGCGGCGAACAGCCGGGCCGCCACGCCGGTCTTCTCTACGCCGGCAATCACAATGAATAACCCGATGAAGAGAACCAGCAGACTCCAATCGATCTCGCGATAGATTTTCTCCGGCTTGACCCTCCGCGTGACCAGCAGCAGCGCGCCCGCGACCACCGCCACTTTTGGAACCGGCCATCCGGCGAAGAAGAAGCCGACCATGGCCATCGAAACGGCCAGCGACTTCCATAACAGCAGGCGATCCACCCGGACTGCATGATGTTCGATAGGCAGCCGCGCCTCCTGGCGGAATTCCTTGCGGTAGACCATCGCGATTACCAAAACCGTGAGCGCCAGCCCCGCTGCAGCCACTGGCGCCAGGGCGGCGGCAAACGTGCGATACGGAATTCGCGAGAAGCTGGCGATCATCATGTTCTGCGGATTGCCCGTAACCGTGGCGACGCTGCCGACATTGGCCGCCATGGCTACGGCCAGCAGGTATGGCACGGGATTGCGGCCCAGACGCCGGGTGATATCGAGAACCAGCGGCGTCAGCACCAGGCACATGGTATCGTTCACAAAAAAGGCCGAAAACACCCCGGAGACCAGGGCGGTTCCTGCTAATAGCAGCAGTGGGCGGCGTGCATGTTCCACAACCCAGCCGCTCACCACGGCGAAGAACCCCGAAAGCCGCAGGTTGGCGACCACGATCATCATGCCAAACAGCAGCATGATGGTGTCATAGTTGATCGCCGCGTATGCCTCTTCCACACTCAGCACGTTCGCTGCCAGCATGAGGCTTGCCCCGATGATCGCGGCGCCCGTGCGATCCACGCGAAAGCCCGGCAGGCGGCCTACGGCCATTACCAGATACGTAGCCGCAAAAATTAGAATCGCCGTCAGCACTTAGATTTCGGTTGCGCCGCTATACTGAAAGTGTTTCGCTGCGAGATTTCCCAAATGAGACCTTGGCGCATCTGTGTCATTTTCGCATTAGCCGCTGTGTGCCTCGCGCAGAATCGCGACGCTGAGTTCGGACGGCTGGCCGATCGGTATTTTGACGAACTTGTGTTTCGCTTCGACCCCGCGCAGGGCACCTACGCCGGCTTTCACCAATACGACACGTCCCTATCTTCGGGCTCGCGCGCGGAAATCGATTCGCAAATCGCCGCTCTGAAAAAATTTGAACCGGAGGTCCGCAATCTCGATCCTCGCGGGCTTTCCGCAAACGTCGCGGCCGATCGCGAGTTGGTTCTGGCGCAGATTGAGGGCCAGCTTCTCGAGTTGGAATTGATTCGGCCCTGGGAGAAGAATCCGGACATTTACTCCTCCGGCGTCACCAGCGCCGTCTACACCGTCATGAGCCGGAATTTCGCTCCGGCCCCGGAGCGGCTGAAATCGATCATCGCCCGCGAGCGCTTAATCCCGCGCGTGTTCGCCTCCGCCCACGAGAATCTCAAGAATCCGCCGCAGGTCTACACGGAGATCGCACTGGAGCAGTTGCCGGGTCTGGTGAGCTTCTTCCAAAAGGATGTTCCGTCGGCGTTTCAATCGGTGACCGACGCGCCATTGCAGGCCGAATTCAAGAAGGCCAACCAGTCGGTAGTCGACGCGTTGAATTCCTATCAAGCCTGGCTGAAGAGCGATCTTCTGCCGCGTTCGCACGGAGACTTCCGAATCGGAGCCGACAACTATCGCAAGAAGCTGGCGTACGACGAAATGGTCGACATCCCGCTCGATCGCTTGCTCGAAATCGGCTTTGAGAACCTCCGTCAGAACCAGGCCGAGCTTCGCCGGGTAGCCGCGCAGATCGATTCCAAGCGCACACCGCAACAGATTCTGGAGGACCTCGAACACGACCATCCGCCTGGTGACCACTTACTGCAAGCGTTCCGCGATGTGTTGGGCGGCCTGCGCAGCTTCATCGAAAGCCATCACATCGTGACCGTCCCCTCGCAGGTGATGCCAATGTTGCAGGAAACGCCGCCGTTCGGGCGAGCCCTCAGCACGGCCTCGATGGATACCCCTGGGCCCTATGAGAAAGTCGCCAAGGAGGCGTTCTTCTACGTCACGCTTCCCGAACCCAACTGGACGCCCAAACAAACCGAAGAATACCTGGAAGACTTCAATCGCGGCACGATCATCAGCACCGCTACCCACGAAGTCTTTCCCGGGCACTACACCCAGTTCCTATGGCTGCAAACCCTGTCCGACAAAGTGCGCAAGCTGAGCGGCTGCGGCACCAACACCGAAGGCTGGGCGCACTACAGCGAACAGATGATGCTCGACGAGGGTTATGGCAATGGAGATTTGAAACTGCGGCTCGGCCAGTTGCAGGACGCGCTGCTGCGCAACGCCCGCTACATCGCGGGAATCGAAATGCACACCGGCAAAATGACGCTCGAGCAGGCCACCGATTTCTTCGTCAACGAGGGTTACCAGACCCGCCCGATCGCCGAGAAAGAAGCCAAGCGCGGCACCTCCGATCCGACCTATCTCGTGTATACGCTCGGCAAACTGGAGATCCTCAAGTTACGGGAAGATTACAAGAAACTGAAAGGCGCTCAGTATTCGCTCGGGGCGTTTCACGACGCGTTTATGAAGCAGGGCATGGCCCCGATTAAGATCGTGCGCCGCGCTCTTCTCGGCAATGATTCGCCGGTGTTATAGCAGCAGCCGCGCCAGGTGTACGGAGCCCGTGGCTAGCAGAGCGCCGATTGCCGCTCCCGCCAGAACGTCGCTGAGGAAGTGCATCCCCAGCAGTACTCGGGAAAGAGCCACGCTGAGCGCGCAGAACATCAGGCCGATCGCCAGGCTTGGGTAAAACATGCTCAGGGAAACGGCTACCGCGAAGGCCGTGATGGTGTGGCCCGAGGGAAAGGAAAACTGGTCCGGCGGCAACAACGTGGCCCAACAATGCGGTTCGAACGTGCTAGGCCGTTTGCGCCCAGTGGCCTTCTTAATTCTCAGAAAGATCGTAATGCCCGCTGCAACGGCGAGGCCTGCTGCCCCTACCGCCAGGAAACGCTCGTCTCCACCAAATAAGAGGATCACGAGACCCATGCCGTACCACAGCCATCCATCACCGCCGCGCGTGGCGCACATCATCCACACACGGATCCAGCGCGGCGCGGGCCATCGGTTGATGCGCCGCATGAGGGTATGGTCGCGGTGAGCGATGAACGTCAACATTGCCGTTCTATCCATAGTTTCCAGGGCGCGGCGCCCTTTGCGCAAGCGCGGCCCTGTCCTCTCGCCCCACTTATAAGTCCCGATCGACTACAGAACCATGACAAGTGGAAAAAACATAGGTGAAAAAATTTGTTTTCCGTACCATAACGAACGGCATATGCCACAATCGGACCGATGAAAAGATTGGACTTCGTGTTTTTTGATGCCGGCGGCGGCCACCGCGCCGCGGCCACCGCGCTGAGCCGCGTCATGCAGCAGCAAGGCCGCCCGTTCGAAGTCCGCATGGTCAATCTCCAGGAGTTACTCGATTCCATCGATATCTTTCGTAAAGTCACCGGACTGCGGTTGCAGGACCTTTACAACCTGATGCTGAAGAAGGGCTGGACACTCGGCTCGGCCCAACTCATGGCCGGCATGCATCTGGCCATCCGCCTCTTCCATCGCCAACAGGTACAGCTGTTGCAGCAACTCTGGTTGCGAAACCGGCCCGATCTGGTAGTTTCGCTGGTCCCCAACTTCAATCGGGCGCTCTGCGAAAGTCTGGGCCTTGTGCTGCCTGGCGTGCCTTTTGTGACGATCCTCACCGATCTCGCCGATTACCCGCCGCATTTCTGGATCGAGCCGCAGCGGCAGTACCTCATCTGCGGCTCCGGCAAAGCAGTGGAACAAGCGCTGTCGCTGGGACACGATCGGGCCAATGTGTTTCGCGCTTCCGGCATGATTCTCAACCCGATGTTTTACGAGATGAGCAAGTTGAGCGCCGGGCAGCGCAATGCCGAGCGTACGCGGCTTGGTTTCGACGCCGGCCAGCCAGTGGGGTTAGTGCTGTTCGGCGGACAGGGAGCGGCGGTGATGCACGACATCGCGCGCCGCTTGCCAAACAGGCAGCTTCTGCTCATTTGTGGCCACAATCAAAAGCTGGCGGCCAAGCTGCGCCCGCTCAAGCGGGAGGCGCCAATTTTCGTCGAGGGCTTCACCAAGGAAGTGGCGCGCTATATGCAACTCGCCGATTACTTCATCGGCAAGCCGGGCCCGGGAAGCATCAGCGAAGCGATCAGTATGCGATTGCCGGTCATCGTCGTGCGTAACGCGTGGACGCTTCCGCAGGAGCGTTACAACGCCGATTGGGTAAGGGAACAAGGCGTCGGCATCGTGCTACCGAACTTCAACAGAATCGCCGAAGCCGTCGATGAATTGCTCGCGCCGGCGGCATATAGCAAATTCCGGGACGCTACCGAGCTCCAAAAGAATCGCGCCGTATTTGAGATTCCCGAAATCCTGCAGCGCATCCTGGCCTAGAACTCCCTCTTCGGCGCCGCCTGTTCCGCCCCGACCCTCCCCGCAGTGATCTCCGCAACGTAGTAGTTCTCGCCGCGCATGGGAGAGCCCGCGATCCGGCGCAGCATGGCAATCTGTCCCACGTGCGTCAGGCTATCGGCGATTGGCCCCTGAAACAGCTTCTCCGCGGAGCACGCGGGCGGCGCGCCCGAGGCAAGCCGCCGGTCCAACGTCTCGAGAGCTGCAAAGAACCGGTCCACGCCCTCGTTCCATGCGATCACCGGCGAATCTTGCCATTTCTGTTTGCCCTCGGCCAGCGTTACGGCCCAATCCAGCAGGTCGCCCAAATGCGCCAGAATCTGGCCCGGAGTGCGTGTTTCGGGGCCAGCCTGAAAGCCCGCGAACTCCGGAGGAGCTCCGCGCAACGCTTTTCCACCACGATATGCCAGCGTCGCCAGCGTATGGCGCAGAAGTTGAGTCTTTTCGTCGTCAGGCATGGTTATCTCCCGAAATCGATGAAGCCATTCCGCGGGTTCGCGCCCAGCAGGGTGACCGAAAGCCGGTCGCCCACATCCAAGCCGTGCTCTCCGCGCATCAGCCGTCCCTCCACCGGCGGGCCGAGCACCCTTACAAAAACGCCCTTAGGTGTGACGCCGGTCACGACCGCGGAAAATTTTTGGCCGATCCGCCGCTGAAGCGCCACCGCGGCGATGCGCTTGTTCATGTCGCGCTGCACTTTGCGTGCGGCATCTTCTTTGAGCGTGCAGTTGCGCGCGATCGTAGACAGTTCCTCATCGGAGTAGGGCGTGCTACTCTTCGCCGACAGCGCCAGCAGGAGCCGCTGCGTCACCAGGTCGGCGAACCGCCGGTTGGGCGCGGTCGAGTGGGTATAGTCGTGCGCCGCCAGTCCGAAATGGCCGGGTGCCGGATCGCCGGGGCGCGCCATGACGTATTCGCCGGGCCCCATCAGTTTCAAAACCGCGAGTGAGATGTCGCTGTAGTGCACCGGGTCGGCTCGCCGGTGCTCGAGAAACTTGTTGAGCGCGCCCGCATCCGGCTCCGCCGGCAATTGCTCGCCGTATCCTCGCGCCAGCTCGACGATGCGTGGCCAGCGCTCCGGCGCCTTCACTACACGGCGGATCGAGGTTACGCCCGCCTCGCGCAGCGTCCGCGCGATGGTCTCATTGGCGGCGATCATGAAGTCTTCGATGAGATGAGCCGCACGGTTGGATTGGCGCGTCACCACGTCGCTTACCAGCCCGTCCGTGAATACTGGTTGCGCTTCCGTGCGGTCAAACGTCAGCGCGCCCAGGCGGTGGCGGGCCTCCGCCAGGCAGCGCGCCGCTTCGTCCTGCAGCTTGAGCTGCGATTGGAGTTCTGGCAATCGAGCTACCTTTGGCGGCGGACCCGCGGTTCCTTCCAGCCAGGGCCCGACCGCACTGTACGTCAACTGAGCCCGATTGCGCACCAGCGCCGGATAGACGCTGCCGGCTGTGATCGTCCCATCTGACCCGACGGTCACCTCGATCACGGCCGCGGCACGGTCCTGGTTTTCGGCGAGTGAAGTAAGATCTGTCGAGAGCCGTTCCGGCAGCATAGGAAACGTCCGAATGCCCGTGTACACGGTGGTAGCTTCCGAGCACGCGTAACGATCGATCGGTGTGGCCTTCGCCACGCATGCATCCACATCCGCGATCGCAACCAGCACCCGTATGCCCGCCGAATTTCGTTCGGCCCATTCGATCTGGTCGAGGTCGCGGGAATCGTCGTTGTCGATGGACGACCAAACCAGCGATCGCAGGTCCTGCACGCCCGTCGCCGAGGCGGCATGTAGCCTTTCCGCTTGTTGCGTGACCTCGGCCGGAAGGTCCGGCGCAAAGCCATGGTCAATCATTTCCTGGCGGGCCGCGGCCGCCAGGTCGAAATGCGCCTCAGGCATGCAAAGGAGAGGGTAGCATGAGCCGGTGCATGCCCACAGCAGTTGTCACGGCTTCGACGGACCCGAGACGCTGACAATCGTGGTCGCGGTGAATGAGTTGTTTCCTGGACGCGAGTCCACGTTGGCTCCGGTTACACTTGCCGTGTTCTTAATCGTCGTGTGGGCGGCTGCGGTGACATTCACGACCGCCTCAATGCCCACACCGCCCAGGTTGTGCAGGCTGAACGGGGCCAGCGTCCCGATGCTGCAAATGACGGTGCCCCCGCTGAACGCGCAGGGCGTGCCCCGCGACGGAGCCGAGCAATTCACCCCGCCGGTCCCTGTCGCGCAGTAGCCGGTCTGCCAGGAAGCACTCACGAAGGTCGTGCCCGGCGGGAGCGGATCGGTGACCGTCACCTGGTAAGCGGTGGCCGGGCCCAGATTCACGACTCCAATCAAGTAGCTCAGGTTCTTCCCGGTCTGAACCACCGGGCTTGCGACCTTTCCCAGGACCAGATCGTCTGGCCCAATCACCAGTACGGTGAACTTTCCGGAGGCTTGGTTACCGCTGAAATCCGTCGCCGTGCAGTTGACGGCAGTAGTGCCGGCCATGAAGATGCTTCCCGAGGCCGGCAGGCAGGTGATTGTCGGGTGGGCATCCACCAGGTCGGTAGCCGTTACGGTATAGCTCACCGGCGCGCCGCTCTTGGAGGCCGCGTACACGGTGATGGTGGCGGGCAGGCTGAGTTGGGGCGGCGTGGTGTCCCGCACTACCACCGGGAAGCTGGCAGTCGTGCTGTTGTTGAAGGCGTCGGTGGCCGTGCAACTCACCGTGGTCGTGCCCAGGTGGAAGGTGCTCCCCGACGCGGGCACGCAGACGGGCACCAGAGTTAGACCGTCCGAGTCGGTCGCGGTTACGGTGTAGGTGACCACCGCGCCAGCGGGGCTGGTGGCCTCCGCCACGGGAGCGGGCAGAGGCCCGAACACTGGCGGCTTGGCCGGCGTGATCTTGATTACGTACGCATCAAAACCCCCGGCGTTGCTGCCCGTAAGCGATCCGCCCGTCCATCCCGCGGTATAGATGCCGTCCAGACCCGCCGTGAGGGCAAGAGCTACGTCATCCGCAGCGGTGCCGAACTGCCGAGTCCACACAACATTCCCGTCGGAGTCGTACTTGCGCACGAATGCGTCACGAACCCCGGCGTTGCTGCCCTGGAGCGCTCCGCCTGTATATCCCGCGACATAGATGCCGTCCGGACCCGTCGTGAGGGCCGCAGGTATATCATCCACAGCCGTGCCGAACTGCCGGGCCCACAGCACATTCCCGTTGGCGTCGTACTTGCGCACGAATGCGTCAGCGCCCCCGGCGTTGCTGCCGTCGAGAGATCCATACGTGTCTCCCGCGACATAGAAGCCGTCCGGACCCGCCGCGAGCGCCCAGGCTTGGTCATCCCCAGCGGTGCCGAACTGCCGGGTCCACTGGAGATTCCCGTCGGTGTCGTACTTGCGCACGAGCGCGTCATAACCCCCGGCGTTGGTGCCCTCGAGCGCTCCCCTCGTCCATCCCGAGACATAGATGCCGCCCGGACCCACTGTGATGCCCCGAGTGTCCGTGTACCCACCAGTGGTGTCGATCTGCTGTGTCCACTGGACACTCCCGTTGAAGTCGTACTTGCGCACGAAGGCGTCAATAATCCCGGTGTTGTTGCCACCGAGCTGTCCCCACGTCTGTCCCGCGACATAGATGCAGTCCGGACCCGCCGTGAGGGCCTCAGCGTAATCAACCGGACCGGCGCCGAACTGCCGGGTCCACAGCACATTCCCATCGGCGGCGTACTTGCGCACGAACGCTTGAGTCGGCCCAGCGTTGCTGCCCTGCTCCAGCGCTCCGTTCGTCCATCCTGCGACATAAATACCGCCGGGGCCCGCCGTGAGGGCATAAGCTAAATCATACCCGGCGGTGCCGAACTGCCGGGTCCACTGCACATTCCCGGTGGGGTCGTACTTGCGCAAGAACGCGTCACGATCCCCGGCGCTGCTGCCTTCGAGAGCTCCATCCGTATATCCCGCGACATAGATGCTGCCGTCCGGACCCGTCGTGAGCGCCATGGCGGAATCCTCCGCAGTGGTGCCGAACTGCCGGATCCAGGAAATCGTCTGGCCGCTGGCGGTCGCCACCACCAGGAAGCCAAGCGCGACCAAAACCACAATCTTACTCATCTAGAAGCCTTCTCTCACTGTTTTCCGGTCCGGCGGATCGCGCCGAACCGGCGACAATCCTGTGTTGAATTTCCGTTATGCCGACAGCCTCCAGACACCGCCATGCGCATCGCGTCTATAGCTGCAGGCCGGAATCTGGTACTCCCGGCTGCTCTTTTAGCAATGGTATTATAGACCCTAATATCCTTAATAGGGGGAAAGGGTCTTGCCATCGGATTGGGTGGGTGCCCAGCTTGAGGTTTATTTCTGATTCCGCAGCAGAGCCCAGGCCAGCACGAGCCATCCGCCGATGAACGACACGCCCCCAAACGGCGTGATCGCGCCCAGCATCGGAATGCGCGTCACTGCCAGCACGTATAAACTACCGGAAAACAGCACGATCCCCGCCGCGAGCAGGCTGCAGACCCAGGTGGTTTGCGTCGGCGATAGAAAGCCGGCCTTCGGCATCATAGAGACGATCAGGATTCCGAGCGCGTGGAAGAAGTGGTAGATGACTCCCGTCTCATAGACGCTGGTGGAATACGCATCCATCCGGCCGCGCAAGGCGTGCGCGCCGAACGCCCCCACGATGACTGCCAAAGCCAGTGCCGTTGCGCCGGTTGCGCCCCAATTCATCTGCCGCTCCTAGTGAGGTGCCCCGATGATGGTGTCGTGATGAATGCCAGCGTGGGGTCGGGCCTTCTGGCCCGCCGCCGGGCTTCTGCCCGGCGCGCCGCACGGAAGCGCGGCGGCATCCCGGAAGGGCTGGCCCCACACTCTGACATCGATATCGTTTTCACGGAGACACCTGTCTAGTGAGTCATCGCATACGTGACGTAGTTCACGCCAATGCGAATCCCTAACGCGGAGAACTTCTGGGGGTATTCCGGGTTGTCGGCGTGTTCCCAGGAATCGCCCAGGTCCATATCGAAGCACATCGCCACGATCACTCGTCCATGGTCGTCGTAGATCCCGCGCCAGTGCGGTACTTTGCCGTCCTGTTCCCAGATCTGCCCAGTCTCCAGAAACTGCGCTCCAGGGACTTGATAGCGGTCATCCAGATCGTAGATTTCGTGGAAGATCGGGTCGTTATTGGGAATTTCGACGATGGGGCGATTGGGAAAAATGCGTTGCATGCTGGCCACGAATACTTCCCACTCGATGCTGCCGTGGAAATCGTCGCACATGAAGAAGCCGCCGCGCTCGAGAAACTCTCGCATGGTGGCTACCTGAGCGTCAGTAAGATTCCAGTGGCCGACTTCTACGCCGTAAAGCCAGGGCACATCATACACGTCGTGATCGTCCAGGTTGACTGGCTGCTCGGCGGAGCGCACGTGAATCCGGGTGAGCCGCCTCAAAGCCGCCGAGAAGTGGCGATCCGACCGCGGGTAATCCATGGTCCAATTCGAACCGCCCTGCCGCCAGTCGCCGAAAAAGGCAAAGCCGGGAGTAGGCAGCCGTCCGACTGGAATGCCAGGCATGTAGCGCCCGATCGGAGGGTACATTAGCCTCGCGAAGACCCATTCCGTCTTTTCTCGATAGTCGGGCGGCAGCGGAAAATTCGAATACTCCACGCCCGGATATTCGCGGAACGGTTGTATGGCGTAAAGTGCGGTTAACGTTGCGAATCCGCCAAAAACGATGAGGGCGGCGCGGTGAAAGCGGGAACCGAGAGGCACGGCGGCTGCATTCAGGATAGCACTGAGATTCAGGCATCGCCGCTTTCCAGCATGCGATGGGCGGCGATGCGCTTCAGCCGCTCGCTCTCGCGGTGGCGCACCCCGTAATGCCAGTAAATGAAACGCATGGCCAGCAGGATGCAATTGAAACCCAAAAACGTGGGCAGGATCAGCGTGGTGCCGCCAATCGAGCCAGAACAATGGAGGTGCAGCCAGAATCAGACCCACCGCGATGAGCTTTCTCCGGCGCGACCATTTTGCGCCTGTGTCATCATTGCCGTGAAAGTCCGGATGGGTTATGACCATCAGTGGCGGATGAGCCCGCCCTTGCGCATCCAGGATTTCGCAGGCGACGTGCGGCAGGTCCTGCACCTTGGCCTCGCAAAACTGTTGCGCTGCGTCCAGGCGATCGAACAACAGGCAGGTCGCCTCCTGCCGTCTCGCAAATGGTTGGCCGCTGGGGGACAGCGGCCTTGAACCCCGGCGGTCTTTCAACAGCACCGCGCATTGCGTTGCCGCATCACTTCCGTCCAATCCAAAGGCGTGCGGCGAGGATCATACAGGCGTATCTCGAGACCCTCCGGCATGGCGCTTAACTCCAATGCTACAATGCAACCCGCATGCGCACCCAGGTTGGAATTATCGGCGCCGGGCCGGCCGGACTCATGCTGGCTCACCTCTTACACCTCGAGGGAATCGAGTCCATCATCATCGAAGCGCACAGCCGCGACTACATCGAGAACCGCGTGCGCGCCGGCGTTTTGGAGCAGACCACCGTCGACCTGATGTGCGAAGCCGGAGTCGGCGGCCGCATGAAGCGCGAGGGCCTTCCGCACCACGGCGTCTGGCTGAGCTTCGGCGGGAATCGGCACCACATTCCGTTTCCGGAACTCACCGGCGGCCGATCGATCACCGTTTACGCGCAACAGGAGGTGATCAAGGATTTGGTGCAGGCGCGGCTCGCAGCCGGCGGCCCCATCATTTTCGGCGTCGAAGATACCAGCGTGCACCAGTTCGATTCCAGTACGCCCGAAATCCGTTTCCGCAAGGATGGCGAGCCGCTCACGATTTCGTGCGATTTCATTGGCGGCTGCGACGGGTTCCACGGGATCTGCCGCCCGTCGATTCCGAACGGTTGCCTGACGCTCTACGATCGCCAATATCCCTTCGGCTGGCTGGGGATTTTGGCCGAGGCCGCACCCTCATCGGAAGAGCTGGTGTACTCCTATCACGACCGCGGTTTCGCGCTCTTCAGCATGCGCTCGCCCGAAGTGACTCGCCTCTACCTGCAGTGCGATCCGGAAGAGGATCTGACGCCATGGTCAGACGAGCGCATCTGGGAGGAGCTAATGGCTCGCCTGCGGACCGGTGATGGATGGGCGCCGGCCAAAGGCCCGGTTATCCAGAAAGGCGTAACCGGAATGCGCAGCTTCGTGACCGAGCCGATGCAATACGGCCGCCTCTTTCTGGCTGGCGATGCCGCCCACATTGTGCCGCCCACCGGAGCCAAAGGATTGAACCTGGCGGTGGCCGATGTGGCCGTGCTTGCCCGTGCGATCGCGGAGTTCTACCGTTCCGGAAAGTGCGAAGGGCTCGACCGCTACTCGCAAACCTGCTTGCGGCGCGTCTGGAAGGTACAGCGCTTTTCCTGGTGGATGACGGCGATGCTGCACCGCTTTGAGGACGACAATCCGTTCGATCGCCGCCGCCAGTTGGCCGAACTGGATTACGTGACAAGCTCACGAGCCGCCATGACGACACTGGCGGAAAACTACGTAGGGCTACCGCTGGAGTAAAAGCACCGGGTTTACCGAGCCGCGACCAAAGGGAGCGGTGCCCTACAGAAACCCGATCGCGCGTCCCGCCAGACCCACGCCAAACCACAAGGCCAGCGATAGCACACCGGCGAATTTGTCCAGCCCCGGCGAAGCCCCGTCGTTCCTCGTTACCTTGCGGAAGAGCGTGAACTGAAAAACGATCGCCAGGAACAGCAGAACCATTTTGACGTGGAACGATGGGCTGCCAAACAACTTCATCGGCTCGCCGAAGAACAGAAAAACGCCGGAACCCAGAATGGTCACCAGGCCGATCCAAGTCCAGGCCGTCAGATCTCGCGCGAGCTGCGAGACCGGCTGCTTGCGCATGCCGAAGCCAAACAGCCGCAGATCGAGAACCATCAGCGAACCCAGCAGAATCGTCAGCCCCAGCAGGTGGACCATTTCCAGAATGGCGAATTGCCACGTGGAAGCGCGGATCTCGCGGCTGATCCAGGAAACATCCGCCCAGTGAAAAAAGGGTTGTAGAACAGGGAACATGACTCGATCCTCAATGGCCTGCGTACGCGATGGCGCGGCCCATCACCACCACGCCCAACCAGAACATCAGCGAAACCCAACCCGCCAGCTTGGCACCAAACGGTGTGGCGATGGCTTTATCCCAGCCAGCCACTGACGGCAGCGTGAACCGGTCGAAGCTCCACGCATTCACCGCCAGGAAGAACAGGAGGATGCATTTGATGAGGAAATAAGTGCTGTGGTAACACTTCACCGGCTCCGAGATAAACAAAAGCAGTCCGCTGATGACGTTGATGCCGAACCCCCTCACTGCCTGCGGCTGCAGTTTGCCAAAAACTTCCGACACTGGGCGATCGCGCAGAGCGAACCCGACCAGGCGCAAATCGACGATGACGATAATGCCGACAGAGAAAGCTAGCGCCAGCAGATGGACGGTCTCAATGATCGGAAACCACCATACCGACTCACGAATGCCGGTTGAGAAACCGGTATCCTGGAGCCACTGGCAGAATTGAAGGAGCATGCGAGGCTAGACCTTCCGTTCTATCACACCCTCGTAGGGCCGTTCCACCGCTCATCCGGGCTACTCTGTGGGGTCAGCCCTTCCGGGCTGCCGCCGGGCTTGCGCCCGGCGTTCTGCGCAGGTGCCACATCGAAATTGGCTTCGTTTCGCACCCTTCTCGTCGCAACGAATTTGGCTTCGTTTCGCATACCCCTGCAATACAAGGGTTTTAAAGTGGCATCCGTAACCCATACATACTTCATATAGATAAAATCCTTGACGCTATACTAGATATAGGGGCAATATTACGAGTACGCTCTCCCATGAGGGGGACGCCAGAGAGGATCCAATGGGCCAGATTTCCGTTGATCTGAGTGCGAAAATAGAGGCGTTGAACGCCAAGACACCCTCGAAAACTCGTTCCGGGATTGCCTTCCCACGCTACTTCACCGCGCGGCTCGAAGCCGGTAAGACTCCGTATAACGAGGTCCAGTGGGAGACGCGGACCGCGTCCATTGGCAACGATAAGGGAGCCGTCATCTTTGAGCAGCGCGACATGAAAGCTCCCTCCGATTGGTCGCAGACGGCTACCAACATTGTCGCCAGCAAATATTTTTACGGGAAGCTAGGCTCTCCGGAGCGCGAGACCGGTGTGGACCAGCTTGTCGAGCGGGTGGTGAACACCATCGCCGGGTGGGGCGCGAAGGACGGATACTTCAAAACTCCCGCCGACGCCGAGAACTTTCGCCACGAGCTGGCGCACCTGATGCTCACCCAGAAGGCGTGCTTCAATTCGCCGGTTTGGTTCAACGTAGGCGTTCCGGAAGCCCGCGGCTACGGCTGGATCTATGACGAAACGGCCGACCGCGTCGCCAAATTGGAATCCGGCGTCTTGCGTCCCCAATGCTCCGCCTGTTTCATCAACTCCGTCAAGGATTCCATGGAATCGATTCTCGACTTGGCCAAGACGGAGGGCATGCTGTTTAAGTGGGGTTCCGGCACCGGCACAAATCTTTCGACGCTGCGCGAAGAGAACGCGCCGCTCGGCAGCGGCGGCCAGGCCTCGGGGCCGCTGTCGTTCATGAAGGGCTTCGATGCGTTCGCCGGCGTGATCAAGTCGGGCGGCAAGACCCGCCGCGCAGCCAAGATGGTGATCCTCAACGCCGATCACCCGGACGTGGAGCAGTTCATCTGGTGCAAGGCGAAGGAAGAAAAGAAGGCCCACACGCTGGTGGAAGCCGGTTACGACTCCTCGCTCGATGGCGACGCTTACAGCTCGATCTTTTTCCAGAATGCCAATAATTCCGTGCGCGCCACCGACGACTTCATGGAATCGGTGCTCCGCGACGGCGAGTGGTGGACCAAATCCGTGGCCACCGGCCAGCCCAAGCAACGATACAAGGCCCGCGACCTGATGCGCCAGATCGCCGAGGCCACACACCAGTGCGGCGATCCAGGCATGCAGTTCGATACCACCGTGAACCGCTGGCATCCCTGCAAGAACACGGCGCGCATCAACGCTTCCAATCCCTGCTCCGAGTACATGTTCCTCGACGATTCGGCCTGCAATCTGTCTTCGTTGAACCTCATGAAATTCGTGGGACCGGATGGCCAGTTCGATGTGGAAGCGTTCCGGCACGCCGTGGATACCATGATTCTGGCGCAGGAGATCATTGTCGATAACGCCAGCTATCCGACGCAGAAGATCGGCGAAAACTCGCACAGCTTCCGTCCGCTGGGCCTCGGCTTCGCCAACCTGGGCGCGCTGCTGATGTCGATGGGCGTTCCCTACGACAGCGATCAGGGCCGCGATCTGGCCGGAGCGATCACAGCAGTCATGTGCGGCCAGGCGTATCTGACCAGTTCGCGCATCGCCGAATCCACCGGGCCCTTCCCCGGCTACGCGGTGAACGAGCAGCCGTTCCTCGAAGTGATCCGCATGCACCGCGACGCCGCGGGTCGCCTGAACCGTCACAACCTGCCCACAGCTCTTTTCCAAGGCGCGCAACAGTGCTGGGACGATGCCTACGATTCCGGCCGCCGTTTTGGATACCGCAACGCGCAGGTGACGGTGATCGCACCCACCGGCACCATCGGCTTCATGATGGATTGCGATACCACCGGTATTGAGCCGGATCTCGCCTTGATTAAGTACAAGAAGCTCGTGGGTGGGGGTGTGATCAAGATTGTCAACAACACGGTGCCGCAGGCGTTGATCAAGCTGGGCTACTCGCCCGACCAGGTGGAGCAGATCGTCACCCACATCGATTCCACCGGCACGATTGAAGGCGCGCCCCACCTGAAACCCGAGCACCTGGCGGTGTTCGATTGCAGTTTCCGGCCGCAGAATGGCACGCGCTCGATCCACTATATGGGCCACATCCGCATGATGGCGGCTGTGCAGCCGTTCATTTCCGGCGCCATTTCGAAGACCATCAACATGCCTGAGGAATCCACGGTGGAGGAAATCATGAATGCCTACACCGAAAGCTGGAAACTGGGCATCAAAGCGGTCGCGATTTACCGCGACAACTCCAAGAAGGTGCAGCCGCTCAGTTCGGGATCCGGCAAGAGTGAGAAGAAGGCCTCGGCGCCTGCGGCCGTTGCCTCGCCGGTTGAGAAGGTAGTGGAAAAGGTGGTCTACCGGCCGGTGCGGCGCAAGCTGGAAGATGAGCGAGCCTCGGTGACGCACAAGTTTTCGATCGGCGGCCACGAGGGCTACATCACGGTTGGTTTGTATCCGGACGGATCGCCCGGCGAAATCTTCATCACCATGGCCAAAGAAGGCTCGACCATCTCGGGCCTGATGGATACGCTGGCGACCGCCATCAGTTTCAACTTGCAGTACGGCGTCCCGCTGAAATTCCTGGTCGACAAATTCGCGCACGTGCGTTTTGAGCCGAGCGGCTGGACCGGGAATCAGACGATTCCGTATGCGAAATCGATCATCGACTACATCTTCCGCTGGCTAGGCGCGAAGTTCCTAGGCCCCGAGTACGCCACCACGGAAGCCGGCGAGACGACCAGC
>DATJAK010000029.1:0-2723 GCA_035516375.1 Bryobacteraceae bacterium | reverse complement strand
GCGCCGGCGAAAAAATCCCTTAGACTCTGGCATCGCGGAAACTCTGGAAGCAGCATCAAGCTGGCCCACATTCCAGCGGGACGGGCGAGTGCCAGCTTATCGCCTGAGGTGGAGGGGAGGAATAGTATAAAAACACTAGGGCTCGAGCTCACACGACCGGATGTTAAACGAAACTTTTCTCGATGAGTTCAAACGCGTCACGGAGGCGATGTGGCGCAGGCAAGAGATCGATCCGCGCATTTCTGGGTTCCAATTCCAGCGTGGTACTCGATGGAATCCAGGGCTGACCAACGATCAGGTAGCGGAGTATGAAAGCGCGATCTCGGTTCGATTTCCGCTGGACTTCAAGATGTTTCTGCAGGTGATGAATGGAACCGATTTACCCACTTTGAATGTTTATGCCCATTGTGGCGAGCCGCCGCGCGAGTCCGCAGGCGTCTATTGTTATCCGCGAGACCTGGAAATTGTGAAGCGAAGGATCAATGAAGCTCGCCAATGGCGTACCCAGCTTGCTGTGACCCTGAGCGATCAAGGATTCGAGCTTGGTCCGGAGTCAGATCTAATGCCCTTCTATATTCATCGCTATGTCGTCTGCACGGCGGACCTTGACAGTACTGTCGTTCTCTCCATTGCTGACGGCGAGGATGCGATCGTCTACGGGGAGTCGCTGCAGAAATACCTGGAGCGGGAATTTCTCGATGCCGGGCATTGAGGGCGGCCAGCGCGTTTTATGAATCCTGTTGCCCTCTTCTTCGCTTCCGGAGACTCTCTGTACGCAGGATCTGTTTTACTTCTGCTCTCAGTAGCAATTCCCCCGACTGTGAAGCGCCGGTCGGTGCTGCAAGTTCGGAATGTCATCGCATGGTTGGCCCTGTTGGCAATGGTGATGGCATGTCCGCCGTTCGCCTGGACTGTGGACGTAATTTTCGTCGGGGTTTTTATCCTGTGGTATCTGGCGGCGAACTGGGCGGAGCGGCACTACCTGGCGGCTCGGTGGCGCGCTGCTACTGCCACCGTCCTGGTGTTGCTGGCGGTAGGGCTCTCGGCGTCGGAACTCCGTCATCGTGCAATGCCCCGAATCACGGCGGCAGCGGGCGATCATCTGGTGGTGATCGGAGATTCCATTTCAGCGGGTCTCGGCGGCAGCGGGCAAGCCTGGACGGTTGTCTTCCAGAAAATGACCGGTGTGCCCGTCAAAAATCTTGCGCAACCCGGCGCACGAGCCATTGATGGATTGGCGATGGCGGAGAAACTGACCGCCGAAGATCGCATGGTGGTAATCGAACTTGGAGGAAACGACCTGCTCGATGACGCGCCGTCAGCACAATTCGCCCGGGACATGGAAAACCTGGTGGCAAAAGTCGTGGCGCCAGGGCGCACCGTGCTGATGTTCGAGTTGCCGCTGCTGCCCCACAAGATTGGGTTCGGAAGGGTGCAAAGACGGGTTGCCGCGGAGCATGGCATTTTCCTTATTCCTAAACATTGCTTCACCGCTGTGTTGAGCGGAGCTGATGCCACATCCGACGGACTGCATCTCTCGAAGCCGGGTGCGGAACACATGGCGGCGCTCATGGCCAAGGTCGTATCTCCAGTGTTGAAGTCGCGGATAACCTCGGCGAAAACTTGATCAAGGAATCGGGGGACTTTGCCACGGGCCTAGCTGCATCTCCAGTTCCGTCGCCACCGCCAGCACCACTTCCTCCTCCCACGGGTGGCCCACAATCTGCACGCCAATGGGCAAACCTTCCGCTGATTTTCCTGCCGGCACTACCGCTGCCGGCATGCCCAGCAGGTTGAACCACTCGCAGTAGCTCCAGGCGTCCAGGTAGCCGACGGTTTTGCCCTCCACCTGCCAGGCGCGCTCGCCATGGCGAAAGGCGGGAATGGCCGCGACCGGGCACAGCAGCACCGGGCACTCCCGCATCTGCGCGAATATTTTCATGCGTACTAGATCGCGCTGAATCCAGGCATCGAGCAGACTCTGGCCGGTGTGCGGCGGTTCGGCGGCAACCCACGACGAGAACTCGCGCAGAATCGGGCTCCTGTCAGCTTCATGGCCGCGAATCATGGGGCCAAGCAACATGCCGCCGGCGATGCCGAAGAATTTCCACCACAACTGCCGCGCTTCCTCGAGCCCCTCGGGACGAAACGCTTCCACCCGGAACCCGGCGCGCCGCAAGGCTTCCGCCGCGGTGAGCACACCGGTCCGCGTCTCCGCCGTCACCGGGGTGCAGCCGTCGTCTTCAAAGTAGCCGATGCGCAGTCGCTTCAGTTTCTCCGCATCCGGCCAGCGGACCGGCACGGGTGCGGCCTGAGGATCGCCATCATCCGGCCCCTGCATCACTTCGAAGAGCAGCTTGAGATCGGCCGCGGTGCGGGCCATGGGGCCAACCACTCCCGTCAGGGCGAAAGGCCCCGCCGACTGCGGAAAGTGCCCGGTCGCGGGAATTCTCCCCGGCGTGGGCTTCAGCCCGCAGATTCCGCAAAAGTGCGCCGGCACGCGAATCGAGCCGCCGCCATCGCTGCCCACACCGCCGGCCGACATTCCGGAGGCGATGGCCGCGGCCTCGCCGCCGCTCGAGCCGCCTGCGGTGCGCGAGAGGTCCCATGGATTGTTGGTGCGGCCATAAAGAAGGTTGTCGGTTTCCCAGGCCATGAGCAGTTCGGGGGTGTTGGTTGTCCCCAGAACGATTGCGCCGGCGCGGCGCAAACGCTCCACCAGC
>DATJAK010000028.1:0-46350 GCA_035516375.1 Bryobacteraceae bacterium | reverse complement strand
GGGTAGGTTTTGCTCAGAAACTCGATGGCCTGATCGATCGGTTGCGGAGGCGGCGGCCCGGCAGCGCCTTCGGCTGGAGCCCCAGGGAATCGAAAACGCCGGAAAGCAGTCAGCTCGACGATCGGATACAAACCGACGTGCAGATCAGCAAGCAACTTCCACTCTTCGCCAGAGCGCCGGAAAGAGGCCACGCGCCCAAAGGGATGGCAGGCGGCGCAGGTGTTCTTGATGTTCTCGTTGGGAATCGGCTCTTCAATGATCCGATGCTCGGACATGTACATCACGGATTTGGCTTCTTCGGGTGCCAGGCCGTGGCTGGCACTGAGCGACTTGATGATGGCGCGCGCTTCGTCCGGCTTCAAGGCCAGACCGTTGAGCCGCACCATCCGCTTGATGACTTCCTCCCAACCCTCCGGCGTGGTGCGCTCCCACGAAATGCGGGTGAGGTTGCCCTTGCCATCCTGTTTGTGGCAGCCGGAGCACTTCGCGATCACCAGAGGGTCCGTTACCGGAATGCCGTCCACCGGCTTCTCTTGCGCCGCAGGAGCTTTGCCTTCATTGCCCTGCGCCAGCGCGGGGAGCGCGGGAAGCAGGCCGAGCACGGCCAAGCTGACAATCGCTGGTATTCGGCCTGTGAAGACACTGGCTCGCTTGCGAACTATCATTGTCGAATTCCCGATCTCCAATAAGGCACGATCCGAGTGCTTGGGTTTGAACCTGCGTGGTCAGAGTAAGAGTATGTGGCCGTTCGCAACCCTTGTCAAGATTGGCTGGCTCCAGCCTAACTCGCCACTCTTCAAATAGGTACGGGGCTCCGGGACTGGTTACCAACCGGTATATGACCACGTTTTCGCGCGTGAGAAGTTGCCTCGAAACCCGCGGGTGGCCATACATGATACGATCGCCGGAAGGTGACCAAACAGACCGGCGCGGGCTGGAGCGACTTCGGACGAGTCAAAGTATTTTTGCGCCCTTACGCGCCACGGCTGGCCGTGATCATCTTGACCGGCTTGGTGGCCACTGCGTTCGGTCTCGCGCAGCCCTACATTTCGAAACTACTGATCGACGTCGCCCTGGTTCGCCGAAACTGGAGCGCGCTGTGCTGGGTGGCAGGCGCGATGTGCGCTACCGCCGTTCTGGGATTCGCACTGAACATTCTGGCCCGCTACCAATATGTCAAGGTGTCGGCCGCAATGCTCTTCGACATGCGCGTCACACTTTACCGGCACTTGCAGACGCTCTCGCCACGCTTCTACGCGCGCTGGAGGCTGGGTGACCTGGTCTCCCGGCTGAATAGCGATGTCGGGGAGGTCCAGCGGGTGTCGGCGGATTCGCTCCTGTCCGTGGTCAACAATGTGGCCTTCCTGGCGGGGAGCATCGTGCTGATGGCGTGGCTGAACTGGCGCCTCTTCTTTCTCAGCACTGTGCTGCTTCCGTTGTGTCTTTATACCTTCAGCCACTATCAGCGGAAGCTCGTCACCTTAACGAGACTGCTTCGGGAGCGTGCCGCGGACGTCGGAAGCCTCTTCGTGGA
This sequence comes from Bryobacteraceae bacterium, assembly GCA_035516375.1. Classification (GTDB taxonomy): domain Bacteria; phylum Acidobacteriota; class Terriglobia; order Bryobacterales; family Bryobacteraceae; genus PSRJ01. The sequence goes on along the minus strand of DATJAK010000028.1, from coordinate 44,816 downwards.
GACACTGATCGGCATGCGCACGGTGGTTTCGGTCAACGCCGGACCGTACGAGGAAGGGCGTTTTCGGGAGCGCAACGGCGCCTTCGTTCAGACGTTGCTGCGTTTGCAGATGACCTCTTTTTTGACGGGTGGTCTGCCCGGCACGATCCTGACCGCTTCCACAGCTCTCGTTTTTCTTTACGGCGGAAAGCTGGTCATCGACGGCAAGATGACCATCGGCACTCTCGTGGCGTTCATGGCCTACCATCTGCGTCTCTTGTCGCCGATTCAGAGCATGATGAGCATGTCGGCCGGCCTGGCCGCGGCGCGCGTTTCGCTGGCTAGGATCTTCGAAATCCTGGATACGCCGGCGGAGATTGTGGAACGCCCGGACGCGATCGCTCTGGGCCCGATCCGTCATAAGATTGCATTCGCCAACGTGATGCTGCGGCATGACCGCGAGGAAGTGTTGACCGGCGTTTCGTTCGAAGTGGAAGCCGGGAAGTTCTGCGCCATCGTGGGGCCAAGCGGCGCCGGCAAATCGACCATTGCCGATTTGCTGGCACGGTTTCTCGACCCGGATCGAGGACAGATCACGGTGGATGGCTTCGACCTGCGTGATGTACGTCTGGCAGACCTGCGGCGGGAACTCGTTCTGGTCGAGCAGACCCCACATCTCTTCAACGCCTCGATCGCGGAGAACATCTGCTATGCCTGTCCCGAAGCATCGCGAGAGGAAATCGAAGCTGCCGGGCGCGAGGCCGGCCTCGAGGAACTGATCCAACGGTTGCCCGAAGGCTACGACACCCAAACCGGCGAGCGCGGACAGGCGCTTTCGGCGGGAGAGCGGCAGCGCGTGGCTCTGGCGCGTGCCTTGTTGCGAAAACCGAGTGTGCTGCTTCTGGATGAACCGACCTCCGCGCTCGACCCTGCGACCGAGAGCATCGTTGCTCAGAACCTGCGTGGCTCTTTGCGCGGACTCACGGTCATCATCATCACGCATCGCCCGGCGCTGGCGGAGATCGCCGATCAAGTCGTGACGCTCCGGGAAGGTAAAGTATGGCCGGAAATGGCTCCGGCCTGACGGAGCGCGGCGTGCGCGTTGCCGTGATCGATAGCGGGGTGCACGCTGCGCACCCACATATTAGCCGCGTAGCCGGTGGGGTGACGATCGGCGAGCAGGCGGACGAAAACTCATATGTTGACCTGTTAGGGCACGGAACGGCCGTGATGGCAGCGATTCAGGAGGCCGCACCGGAAGCGGAATACTTCGCGGTTCGCGTGTTCCAGTCGGAGCTGCGCGCGAGCATGGACATACTCGTCCGTGCCTTCGAGTGGTGCATCGATCACCGGATCGATGTGATCAACCTCAGCCTCGGTAGCGCGAACCTGGCGCACGCGCAGCGATTCGCACCGCTCATCTCGAGGGCAGGAATCGTCGTTTCCGCACGCGAGGTGAACGGCTGTCCGTGCGTTCCCGGAACACTGCCGGGCGTAATCGGAGTGAGCGTCGATTGGGATTTGCCGCGCGGCTCGTACACCTACCGGAAGGGCACTGAGTTTAGTGCGTCAGGATACCCGCGGCCGATTCCTGGAGTCCCGGAGGAACGGAATCTGCGAGGCATCAGTTTCGCCGTCGCCAATATGACGGGTTTCGTGGTGCGCGCTTGCGAAAGGCTGGATGCGCGCTCCTATGATGCCGTCTGTTCGGAGTTGACTGCCGGGCTGGCGAGATCAAAAGGGGTGTAGCTCGTAGCCTTCGAGGCGATAGCGGAATGCCGGCGCGCTCTCCAGTAGCTGTTTGCACAGCGCGATTCCCTCATCGATGAGAGCCACTTCGGCGTCCCACCAGGGGCCACCGTGCCCCGCCGCTGACCATCAAAGCCGGCACAGCGGCTCGAGTCCCCGGCTCCGTAACCACGCGAAAGCCCGCCACGCCGAGCAAATGCGCGCAGCAACTGGCGGCAACCCCTCCCCCGGCGGATGACGATCCTCACGCCCTCAATTCTAAACGACGGCTCCGAATCGATGGCGTCACAATCCCTGCGGAACATAAAAAAATGGAAGTGAAGTGAACCCTCGGGATCCGAACAATGCTGGGTCGCGATCCGGACTTAGCGAGCGTTCGTTCGCTGCCGGGGCGTCCCGGACGCGCTCAGTTGTGCTCGACGGCCGGGTCGATGAGGGCCTGCATGACCGCATTCTCGAAATCCGGGTTCATAGAGCGGTTGGGGCCGGCGGCCTGGACCAGGAATAGCCCCACGATCTTCTCTTTGGGATCGACCCAGAAATGAGTTCCGAATGCTCCGTCCCAGCCGAAGCTACCATTAGAAATAGGCGTGTTAGCGGCGATATGGTCGGTGATGACCTGCACGCTCAATCCGAATCCGCGGCCTTTGGCGCGGCCCGGCAGCGTGTCGGGCACGAACACCGACGACATCAGCTCGACGGTTTTTGGCCCTAGCAGACGTTTGCCGTTCAGTTCGCCACGATTGGCAAGCATCTGGCCGAACTGAAGGTAATCTTCGGCGCTGCTCATCAGTCCGCCCCCGCCGGACAAATAGGTTGGGCTGTTCATCCAGATCGGATGGTTGTCGACCTTGGTCAGCGCGCCATCGGCTCCGCGGTACTGCGTGGCGAGGCGTGAGAGCTGTTCCGGCGACGGACGGAACGTCGTGTCCTTCATGCCGAGCGGATCGAAGATGCGCTCGCGGACAAAGCGGTCGAATGGCTGGCCGGTAATGACTTCGACAACCCGTTCCAGCGTGTCCCATGCCGCCGTGGCACTATACTGCCAGCGCGTGCCCGGCTGAAAGTCGAGCGGAGTGGTGGCGAGGCGGGGGATGTAGTCGGCCAGGCTCTCACCGGCTTTGAGCGCAATCTTCGCTACTTCCGCGCTGCTCGCCGGTCCGCCGGTGTTGAGGCCATTGACGTGCGTGAGCAGGTCCTGAATTGTGATCTCACGCGTCGCGGGGATGGTGTAGAAGACGGGCGCGGTGCCGCGGGGGGGCGCCGGCACGCCCGCGGGCCGGTCCTCGATCACCGCGACTTTCATGCTTTTGAATTCCGGGATGAACCTCGATACCGGATCGGTCAGGCGGAGCTTGCCTTCTTCCATCATCATCAGAACCGACGTGCCCACTACCGGCTTGGTCATCGACATGATCCAGAAAAGCGAGTCTTTGGACATGGGCTTCTTGGCTTCGATGTCCGCCAGCCCGTGCACTTCGAAGTGCGCCACCTTGCCATTGCGGGCGACGAGGGTCACCGCGCCCGAGATGTCATGCGCGTCGATGTGGCGCTGAACCATCTCGTGGATGCGCGCCAGACGTTCCGAAGAGAAGCCGGTCTGTTCGGGTTTTGCGGTCTGGACAGACGCCGCCAGCGCAGGCAGGGCGGCGGCGAGAATCACGGAGAGAATAAACGCGGAACGTCTCATCGGTAACTCCTGAATGAGGCCGAGTCTACCACAAAGGTAACGGCCGCGGTCCGACTCCGACGACTCCTGACGTCAGATGGCTCGCAAGAATTCCGGTGCCGCGAGATCACTCCCTCCCATGAGGGCCGGCCCATGTCAGGAAAAATTGGACGTGACGGAGGGTCTCCGCCGATCATTCCCTCGGATGAGGAGCGGGCCGGCATCCCAACTTTGACGGAGCGGCGTGAGGGCTGCTCCATCAGTTCCTACCCGCGCGCCGTAGAGCGGATCTCGGGAGGCTGCGAAGCCGAAGAACGGGCATGCTTATCAGAGGTCACAAAACCAGCAGGGTTTTCGAGCGCTAAAGCATCGTGATGTACGGTACCTACACGACCCGGCTGACAAGCTCTACAAACAGTTCCGTTCCGGCCTCAGCCTGAGCCGCCCAAGCATGCGCACCGTCAGACCACGATGCTAAGATGGTGAGGCAATGGGAAGCGTTTTGCGATCGGCTAGCGTGGTTGAAACCAATACGGCCGCAGCAGAAACCAGTGTGCAGGGACAAGGTCAGCGGGTCTCTAGCAGAAAACTAGCACAAAAGAAAATCCGCGTTTCCCCGCTGCCTGCAAGTAGTTCATTTTAAAAGCGCGCGCCCGTAGCTCAGTTGGATAGAGCGTCTGGCTACGAACCAGAAGGTCGGGAGTTCGAATCTCTCCGGGCGCACCATGAAATCAACAGGTTCGACTTCAGTTCACCCCGCCTTTAGCCGTTTTAACCGCTGCCCTGACCCCGGAAGAGATGAAGAGCGTGCCCTCGATGCCCTCTTCGCTCGACGAAGCTTTCAATTGCCTGGAAGACGATCACGCGTTCCGGCTGGGTGGCGACGCCTTCACCGAAGAACTGCAGCCTACGCCCTAGCAGTCCGGGGTTGAAGTCTGGTTTTGGATTTCGGCGAGTCTGAAAAGCGCCCAAAGAAGAGGATGATACTTTGGCGCTACCAACGATCAGTTCGGCTACCGTGGTGCCCGCTTCCGCCAGCGTTTCCTTCACCGTGGTCGTATCGCCCAAATCCGCTTCCTGCAAAGCCACCGCTACCACGGCGCCCGTCTCCATGTCCACGGCGTGCTCGGCCATGTGCGCCAGATGCGTGCTCCCGTCCTTCATCTGGGTGATGCGCGCGTCCGGATCGTGGGGATTCACCCACTCCTGGTTCGATCCCTTCTTCTTCCGCTTCCGATCCACCCGCGCCAGATCTTCCCGCGTCGGCGTCGCGATCCCCGACTGCTGCGCCAGCCCTGTCAGAAACTCCTCGTAGCTCTCGCAGCGCTGCGTTCGCTTCCAGGGTCGTCGCGTCGATCCCGATCCGCTTCCCCTTCACCAATCCGGCGTCGGCCAGCAATTCCAGCACCCAGCCAAACACGTGGCGGTGCGTCTCCAGATCGATCAGCCGCCGCGTTCGGGAAATCGTCGTATGATCAGGCGCTCCCTCGTTCAGCGGAATCCCTACGAATTCCCGAATGGATAGCGAGTCTCCCGTTCGCCACGAGATCCCGCGTTCGCTATCGATGCCTTCGAAGTAGCCGACCAGCAGCAGCCGGAAATAGATTCCAGGCGCCAAGCCCGGCCGGCCCATCGTCGCCGCATAGAATTGCTGGCATTTGCCTTCCACGAATCTGTCAAAATTGTGTTTCGCGAGGAGTTGATTCAGCCGCTCATAAAAGGGATGGCTCGTCGGCCGTGCCAAAGTGCAACTTGGAATCCAAAGCTCCTCCTGCTGCTCCCTTCGCGTGCCCATCGCCATACACCGATTTTACGAGCAAACATTCTCGATGGAAACTGTTTTCTGACTTCCACCCCGGACTGCTAAACCACTTAGGCCTTCTTCAGTTCGCGCGCGAGGTCGGCAAGCACGTCCTGCGCCCGGTCGCTTTCGAGATCCTCTTCCAGACGCCGGAGGGCGACCCCGACGACATCGCGATGATGCAACCGGCAACCGAAATCGTTTTGCAGGCGTAGCCAGAGGTCGTGCGTGCGGTCCAAGTCCTCAGGCCATAAGCGCGGCGGGTGCGGCCCCAGGTTGACGTACACCGAGGGGCGGTCAGGGCTGATGATCTCGAGCGAGAACGAATGACGTGGCTCGGAAAGCTTTTCCCAGGCAAGCCCAATGCGGCGCGCCAGTTCCTCGGAGTCCATGCGCGCGGAAACACCGGTCACCAGCCGCGAGGCTTGCAGGTTCGCAGCCGTCTGCACCATGGCGTCAAAAGGATCGACGCCTGGCACCACCAGCAGGTCCACGGTCTTACCCTCCTTCTCGGCCATTGTGACGACGGCCGTGAGCAACTCCCGCTCGTAGTCCGAAAATAATTGCCGGTCGGATAGCGCGTATTCGCCCGCGCCTGAAGAAACGGGCCGCACTGTCATCACGACGATGTCGTGCCGGCGGAGGTTGGTTTTTGCCAGCACGGTGAGCAGATGCTGCATCCGGCTATAGTCGCGCACGGCTACCAGCACACAGCCCGGCCTGGCGTGCACGGTCCCGGCGGCGACCTCGGACCGCATGTCCAGGTTGAATTCTTCGAAGCTTGCCGTTTTGGCGTCGACCTTCTTCTTGTTGATGATCTCGGAGGTAGTGAAGACGATAAACAACGCGACCGTGAAGCTGACCCCGTAAATTGTCGCGATCTGCTTGGTAAACAGGTTGGCAATCGCCACCATGCCGAGAATTGCAGTGGTCACGATGAGGCCGATAGGAAGCTCCAGCCTGCCGATGCGGAGCTTGATGGGTGTCTTGTATTCCTGGTCATGCCTCTTGAACCGCAGGACGAGCACGCCCAACGACTTGAGGAAGAAGCTCCAGACCACGCCGAATGCATAAGCTTCGCCGAGCAAGTTCACGTCGCCGCCGCTCAGGCCGATGGTCCCCAATTGCAGCAGCGTGATGAGATTGATCATCCGGTGTGTGGTGCCGTAGCGCTTGTGGGGCCGACGGAACCAATCCAGCAGCACGCGGTCTTCAGCCAGCCGGTTCATCACGCCGTTGGCGCCGATAATGGACGTGTTGACCGCGCCAGAGAGTATCAACACACCCACGACGACCACAAACACATGGAACAGGAGGCGGAGGGCCGCCGGTCCCGCGAGATGGCTGGTAAGGCCGCCCAGAAGGTTGTCCACATATTGACCGCGGACTCCGTCGGGAATGATGATCCCGGCGAATAACGTGACCACCCCGGTGCAAAAGACGGCGTAAATGCAGACGATGTTAGCCGTGAATTTCAGATTCTTCAGTTTGGGATAGGCGATTTCGCGATAGACCTGCGCCAGCGTCTCAAAGCCGCTCATGGACAGCAGCGAGTGGCCAAAGGCAACGATGATGGCGATGGCGCCGATTTGCGGCCACAGCGTTCCGCGGAGCCAGCCCAGCGCATCGGGGTGAAATTGAAAATTGCGAGGAAGGGGCGCGGGCGGGATCTGGGCCGGACCGTGGAGCAGAATTGTGATGGGACACCAGATTAGAAAGGCGAGCACCATCACGGTGGTGACCTGCATAATCCGGAGCGCCTTACCGCTGGATTCGTGAATACCCTTGATGTTGTTCCACCAGAAGTAGAGAGTCACTGCGATGCCGAACACCGCCGAGAAGAGATTGGTGCTGATGGCGCGGCCGATGTGCGCCATTCCCGACATCTCATTCATCAGGTGGCCCAGGTATTGGCCGGCGCTGACAACACTGATGGGGCCAGTAAGGATGTAATCGAAAATCAGCGCAGATACCGAGAGGCGTGCCATAAAGCGGTTCATGGCATCGCGCACCACCACATACACTCCGCCGCGTACGAACATACTGCAGGATTCCAGGTACACAGACCGGACGGCGAAGCTGAACAACATTACCCCGAGAATGAACCAAGGGGCGCTCTTGCCGATGGCATGTTCTGCGATGCCGCCGGCATAGAAGGCCGAGGAGGCCAGGTCGCTCAAGACAACGGCCGCCGCACGCCAGAAGGAGATGAACGAGAGAGCTACAGTGGTTGCGACGACAACTTTGGGAATTGCCGATGACTGAGCCTGGATTCCTACCGCTGGCTTGGACAATCGGTAACCAAGTCTATCTACACTTAACTAAGGTGTCCAATCCAAAATTTTCAGGGGAGCGGTAAGGGTTTTCAATACGGCCGACCGAAAGATAGATCAAATAGATCGAAAGATAGGTACGGGCATGATTGAAAGTTACTTACAGCTGATCGCGATATTGCTCGAGAGCCACCTTAACTGCCTGCGCACGCGTTCTGACATTCAGCTTACTGAACACCTGGCGTAGCGAGGCTTTGACGGCGCTTTCTGAGAGATCCATTTTCGCTGCGATTTCGCGGTTAGTCAGGCCCTGCAAGGTAAAGCGGAGCACGGTTTTGTCGCGATCGGTCAGTCGCGCCGGGCGCGCCGGGCGCGATCGGTCCACGGATCGAAATAACGGACCAAGATAGGCCTTCTCCAGGCAAACCTCACCGCTCGCGATCTGGCGGATGGTGTTACTGAGAACTTCCGTGGAGTTCTGCTTATGCAGGATGCCGGCCACACCCGCTTCAACCAGTTGCACCGCCTCCTGGTCACTGATACCTGCGGTAACAATGAGAAAGCGGCCCTGGAAGCCTGCGTGCTTAGCCGCGATCACGAAATCCAGGCCGCGTTCCGTTCCCAAATCGACGTCCAAAAGCACAATGTCCACGTTGGCATCGTGCAAGACAGTCAAGGCGTCGTTGGACGAAGCGCACTGTCCCACGACCTTAAGGTCTTGTTCACGCTCCAGCATCCGCGCCAACCCTTCACGAAACATGGCGTGGTCATCGACAATCAGCAGGCGGGTAGACTGAGTTATCGATGTGGTCATTGTCAGGATTCTCAAACTACCGGAATCTGAACGTGGAAGCAAGCACCACCGGCATGCGGTTCGCAGCGCAGTTCGCCGCCGTAGCTTCTAATCACGGCGCGAGAGACATACAGCCCCAGTCCGGTGCCGTCAGCGCCTGGCTGGAAGGGCGCAAAGAGCCGCCCGGCATCTGCGACGCCTGGGCCGGTATCTTGGAAACGGATATTCGCCATACGGCCTTCTACTGAAACGGAGATCGCCAATTCGCGCACGGGACCCTCTTGCACGGCACGGTGGCTATTCTGTGCGAGATTGAGAAAGGCTTGCAGCAACCCGTGGCGTTCCGCCAGCACGATTGGCATCCTGGGCGGCACATTCCAGGTAAGGGCGCCATTCATGTCGCGCCAGTCCGGCTCAATGACAATGCGGAGATCATCCATTACCTCCTGCAGCGGGATTTCTTCTAAGTTGTCGTGCACCTTGCTCTGCAATTGCCACGAGGCGATGCGCTCCAGACCTTGAACCAAGGTGCTCAGTCCCTGAAGATCCTCGTCTTGGGCGCTGCCGTGTTTGGCCCTGATATTGGCACAAAGCACCGATATCGCACTGCAAAGGTTTCGGACCTCGTGCGATACGGCCGCCGCCGCAATCCGGTTGGCGATCATGAGTTGTCGCAAGCCTTGCTCCTCGCGATCGCGCATTTCCTCGGAGGAGTCCACTACGATTGCGGCCAGGCGAGCGCCTTCCGGTGTGGGATAAGACGAGAACCAGACTTGTGCCAGGAAGATCTCCCCATTGTCTTTGCGGCCCTGGCACTGGGCCGCGGTTCGGAAGTTTTCCGGCCTATCAGCCAGCGCCAGCGCATCGCCAAGTAGGGGCACATAGTCGGATATCTTTCTGCCTTTGAGGGTTTCCTTCACCGGCAGAAAGAGTGAATCGGCAGCCCGGTTGGCTGCGAGCACCTTGCCAAAGCCGTCGGTCGTCAGGATCGCAGCGGGGCTGCTCTCCACCAGAAGCTTGAGCTGTTCTTCAAGGTCTCTGTTCCGGATCAGGGCAGTGACAAAAAGTCCCGAACCGACATAGGTCAAGGTGGCGAAGACGAAACGGAGCAGCATTTCAAGCGGGGGTGAGCCGGCGATATCGAACCACGATCGCAGAGATGAACAGATCAGGGCCATGACGATTGTCTGCCATGGTGTCAGGACCCTGGCGCCAAGCATCATCGGCAGAATGTAGAGCACCCCAAGAGAAGCACGGTTGCCTACGAACCAGTCGGCGGTGGCAATCAACACAATCAGCGCCGCGGTTACTGCCAATACCTTGACCTTGCTCCCTTTCAGAAAGAACCCGATCACATGAACCAAGATACGCCATGACAAACGGTCCATGCCGGACCTATCTTGCGATCATGCTGACCTATCTTTCAGACCAAAAAATCCGAAAAACTTTGCGCCAGCATCGAAAATATTAATTGGACACATGCCGTCGACACTCGTAGACTGAGTTCTCAATACGTGCTGCTCTTTTTATAGAACAGCATGTAAGGTTACCATCCAAGTCGATTGGTCTTCCTGGAAGGGAACCGGGCGACGGAGCCTGGGCTAGCCCCACTTAGCGGACTAGCGAGCCTCAAACTCACTAACTAGAGTGCACATTACTTAGAGAGTTGGCTATTCGTGGTGTGTGCGGACGCATCTTTGTTAGGCAACCCAGCGCTGCTGCGCGATGGAAAAGTGATGAAAAAAATCGAAGCGATCATTCAGCCGTTCAAGATTGATGAAGTAAAGGAGGCCTTGCTTGGCATTGGTATCGACGGCATGACCATCAGCGAAGTGCGCGGCCATGGCCGCCAGAAAGGCCATAAGGAGGTCTACCGCGGCCAGGAGTACAACGTGGACCTGCTGCCGAAGGTCAAGGTGGAGATGGTAGTGCCCTCAGAGCGATCCGAAGAGATTGTCAACACGCTCAGCACCGCTGCGCGTACCGGCAAGATCGGGGACGGCAAGATTTTTATTTATGACGTGGCGGAGGCCGTGCGCATTCGGAACGGCGACCGAGGAGACGCAGCTCTTTGATAGGCGCGTACCTCTTGATGGCCTTTGTAGTGAAGTCGAATCTATCTCAAATGTGGAGGTGAGGGATGGGATCTAATCCCACGCAGGCGAAGGGTGTTGTGCTCTTCTTGATCGGATTTACGCTGATCTGTGTCGGACTGGCGTTGAATGTCAGCGTCATTAGTCTGCTATTGGGACTGGTGGCGATAGGTATCGCGATCGCGCTCTTCCTGAAGGCTAAACCTTGGGAGCATCGAGAGGAATAGGAGAGAAACGATATGGTTCTGGCCGGTATTCTCGTAACACTATTGGGCTGGATAATCGCGGTGATGAGTGTCAGCCTCACCTCCAGTGTCGGCGGTCGCATGGTGACGGTGCTGATCGGCTTGGCCGTGAGTCTGATAGGAATCATTGGTGTCATCAACCGGGCGTTTCTGAAAAACGCCATCTGGAGGAAATAACGTCCGTGAAAAAGACCATCCTGCTAATCGCATTCGCATTCAGCGCATCACTGGCGCTGGCACAGGCTCCAGCCACCCCGGCTGCGGCGCCTCCGGCGGCGCCGGTCCCGATCACCGACGCCGATCTAAAAGGAATCGAGGCCCCCAAGGCCGACGCGCGACTCAAGGGCGACCCCGATGGCGGCCTTACGGGCACGGTCGCGGATGTCGCCGTGGCCGACTCCAAGAAGGGCATGAGCATCGCAGACGTGGTGAACCAAATCGGCCAGAACAAAGTCGCGATTAACTTTGTTTGGACGCTGGTCACGGGCTTCCTGGTCATGTTCATGCAAGCCGGTTTCGCGGTGGTGGAGACGGGACTGTGCCGGGCCAAGAATGCCAATCACACCATGATGATGAACTTCATGGTTTACGGCGTCGGCATGCTCGCCTACTGGTTGATCGGATTCGCCATTCAAATGGGTGGTGTGGGCGGTAACGGCAATCTGGGAGGCATTCCACCTCTAAACACCGAATGGAGCATCACCCTTTTTGGTAAGCCATTCGGTCTCTTCGGACAGCACGGCCTGTTTTTGACGCAGGGTGGGACCTACGACGTTGGCGCTATGGTGATGTTCCTATTCCAGATGGTGTTCATGGACACTGCCTTGACCATCGTTACGGGCGGCGCCGCGGAGCGCTGGAAGTATACGGCGTTTATCGTGTCTTCGTTTGTCATGGGCGCGTTTACTTATCCCTTGTATGCCAATTGGGCCTGGGGCGGCGGTTGGCTCTCCACGCTGGGGACGAACTTTGGTCTGGGGAAAGGCTATTGTGACTTCGCTGGATCGGGAGTGGTTCACGCCGTCGGGGGCATCACGGCCCTGGCGGTGGCCATGATCATCGGCCCTCGCATCGGCAAGTATTCCCGCGATGGAAGGTCCAATGCCCTGATCGGACACGATATCGTGATCGTACTCACCGGTTGTTTCATCCTGGCCTTCGGGTGGTTTGGGTTTAATCCCGGTTCGACCCTCGGGGCCTCCGGCAACGGCAACCTCCGCATCGGCTCGATCGCGGTCAACACCATGCTGGCCGGGATGACGGGATCCTTCGGAGCCATGATGTATATGTGGTGGCGTTACGGCAAGCCGGACGCTTCCATGTCGGGCAACGGCCTGCTCGCTGGCCTGGTAGCCATCACTGCGCCGAGCGGTTTCGTGAATACCGTGGGCGCCTCCATTATCGGCTTGATCGCAGGCGTGCTGGTGTGCGTCTCTGTGGAGTTCATCGACCGTGTCATGAAAGTGGATGATCCGGTGGGGGCCATCTCGGTGCACGGCACAAACGGCCTATGGGGGGTGATTTCCGTGGGCCTGTTTGCGGACGGCAAGAGTAATTACGGCGGCTCCTGGAACGGCGTGACGGGCAATGTTACGGGGCTGTTTTATGGCGACGCCAGCCAACTTGTGGCCCAACTGATCGGCGTGTGTACGCTGGTCGGATTCGTATTCACATTCAGCTTCGTGATCAACTGGACCGTTGATCTGGTAGTCGGCCAGCGAGTTTCGGCTAAGGCGGAGATGGACGGCCTGGATCTGCCGGAAATGGGTCAGCTCGGCTACCCCGAGTTTGAATTGAAAGCCCGGCCTAGCGGTGTAGTCGCATGACCGGCGAACTCGAGCTCATCCAAAGCGCACCGCTGCGCTTGCCACCGGTGCCCTGGCGAGACCCTCACACGGTCTCGCCCGCGCAACTGGCGGAGTATATCCGCACGCTCGAGTTGGCGTGCGAACAGAATCCGCGGTCGGCAGACCTCCGCACCTGTCTCGGAATGGCTTACGCCATGAACTACGAAGTGTACAAGTCCGAGGACGCGCTGGAACTGGCTACCAAGCTGGAGCCCGATCACTTCTTCGCACAATTCAAATACGCCGAACTCCATTACCGTCTGCGAGCTCTCATTCGCGCTGAGCAGGAGACGCTGAAGGCATCGGAACTAGCTAATAATTCCTGGGAATTGAGCCTCGCCCGCAAACAGTTACTGGAGATCCGTAGGCTGATGCGCGAGGGTACTCAAAAACCGGAGTGGACCAAACCCCTCGCGCGGCCGGCTCTATGTCTGCTCGTGATGACGATATTCCTGTGTCTGGTGGTGCATTGGAAATGAACCTGAAATGGGGTTATTTTGCCGGAGCGTCTGCCCTGGCGGCGTATTTTCTCCTGACAGCAGGGGCACCACCCTTGGCCGTGGCCGCGGGCATCGGCGGCGTGGCGATGTTCATGCGGCGCAAGTCGCGCGCCACGTAACCAGGCCCCCATGCCGCCAGCAGCCGCCCCGGCGCTCTTGATGTTTTTCGGCTCGACTGGGCCGGCGAAAATCCCACTGTCGATGCTGCTGATCTTTGTCGCGGCCAAGCTGATGGCGGAGATCGCGGAGCGATTTGGGCAGCCCGGAATCGTCGGCGAGATCCTGGCTGGCGTGCTGATCGGTCCCAGCGTGCTCGGCTGGCTGGCTCCGAATGAATTCTTGAGCGCGCTGTCTGATTTGGGCGCGATGTTTCTGTTGTTCCGCGTCGGCCTGGAAGTCAAGTCATCGGAGCTGATGAAAGTCGGGGGGACCGCTACCCTCGTGGCCTGCTCTGGCGTGATTGTGCCATTCGTGCTGGGCATGGCCATCTTGCTGTTATGGGGCGCCCCCACCAACGAAGCCATCTTTGTGGGCGCTTCCATGGTGGCCACGAGCGTGGGCATCACGGCCCAAGTGCTCTCGGCCAAGGGCCTGTTGCACGCCGTATCCAGCAAGATTATCCTGGCGGCCGCGGTGATCGATGACGTCCTCGGCCTGCTCGTGCTTGCCGTGGTCAGCAGCCTGACACACGGCAAGCTCGACTTTGTGCAATTGAGCCTGACTGCTCTCGCCGCCACCGCGTTCACAGTCATTGCCGCCAAGTGGGGTAACCACACGATGGGTAGGATTGTGCCCCACGTCGAACGTACCTTGAAGATCGCCGAATCGCGCTTCGTGCTGGCGATGAGCCTTCTGTTTGTACTGGCCCTCCTGGCGGTATATACGGGCGTGGCTGCGATCGTCGGAGCATTTCTGGCCGGCCTCGCTCTCGGCGAAAGCACGGGCGATCGCGAGCGGGACCTGGCTCAGGGGGTGTCCGAGCTGCTCGTGCCGTTTTTCCTGGCTGGCATCGGGCTACACGTCGATCTTTCGGAACTCTCTCACCCCAAGACCGCCTTGTTGGCGGGGGTGATTCTCGCCGCGGCTGCGGTCTCGAAGTTCATCGGTTGCGGGTTGGGGGCGATCGGAATGGGCAAGGCGGACGCATTGCGCATAGGTGTGGGCATGATTCCACGCGGCGAGGTGGGGATGGTGGTGGCGCAGTTTGGCCTCGGTTTCGGCATTCTGTCGCAGGGTTCCTATGGAGCGGTGGTATTCATGTCGGTTGCAACCACGATTATCGCGCCCCCATTGATTAAAGTCGCCTATCGGAAATTGTTGGACGAGGGTCAGGCAGAGATGGGAGCGGAAGTCATCCGCGTGGAGTGATGGTCAATGAAAGAGGAATCCGCCGATCCCAATCCTCCCTACGGAGAAAAAGGAGCCTTCCGCAAAGTAACCGTCACCGTGCCGCCGGATGTGTATGAACGGCTCGTTCGGGAGTCGGCCCGACGGAAGATCGCTGGCGAGCCGAATCAGCTACTATCCGCGCTGCTGCGAGAAGCCGTCTATGAATATTTGGAACGACTGACGACAGGGTGAGTAGGAAATCGAGGCAGCGGCCGTAGCCCTGCCTCCAAAACTATCGGAGGGTGAATAGATGCAAGCAGAAAGTGCGAAAAAAGAGACGGATCCCAATCCGCCCTATGGAGCTAGAGGCGATTTTCGAAAGATTACGATTACCCTTCCTCTGGACGCGTACGAAAAGCTGATGGAAGAATCGGCACGGCGAAAGCTCGCGGGAGCGCCGAATCAACTCCTGTCGGCACTGGTTCGAGAGGCAGCTAGCTGCTATTTCGACGACGGCGATCTGAAACACATGGACGACCCCACAAAATGGACAAGCGATTAAGACGGTTTCGGACTCGTCCCACGGGAAATCCCAAGCCCATCATCTGGACCGCCAATATCGCGGGACGTCTGGAAAGCATGCGCCCCAAGTTCTAGCTGGCGCGCATTCAAAAGTGAAGTCAGTTGATTTTGTCCAGGCCCTCGGTCAGCTCAATTGAGACGCCCCAGGGATCGACGATTGTCGCAGTGGCGATGTTGTTCATGGCTGCGTCTCTTTTCTTGTAAGGCCGAATGGCCTTGATGCCCTTCGCTTCGAGCGCCTTCGAGAACGCGTCCAAGTTCTTCACTTCAAATCCCACGTGATCTACAACGCGGCCCGCAGTGGGGACGTGAGTGATGGACTGGTCGCCTTCCCATCGGAAGAAGTTGAGGCTGTATCCGACGCCCGGCAGGTCGGCGCCAATGAAGAAGTCGGTTTGCCCTGGACGCAAAGTCGCATTGAACGCCTTCATGTACCACTGCTGCATCTCGACGTACTGCTTGTTGATGAAGTGGATATGATGCGCCACGATAGGCGCCGCGTCTTTTTGATCGCTGGTAACGAGCTCGATTTTCACCCCGTCAGGGCCGAGAAAATACGCAAAGCGTCCATACACTGCGGATGTGCCCGATGCCGCTGGCGGTGGCTCGCCCGGCTTCGGCTCGCGCCCGGTGGTTTCCTGATATCCCGCGCCTGCCAGCTTCATCGCCATCGCCGGTACGCTTGGCACTGCGAAGCCGATGTGATCGAAGGCGGTACCGCGCGTCGGGCCTGTCGGCTTCTGCACGTGCAGGAAGATGAACGCGTCGGGAAACTCGATTACATCAATGTCGCCGAACTTCATTGCTTTGCCGCCGAGCGTGTCGGCCCAAAACTTCTTATGTGCTTCGACGCTCGTGACGTTGAGGTGATAGTGGCCGATGCGGATCGGTGCCTCGGGATGACTCACGAGCTGTGCGAAAGCAGGCGGCGCTGCGCACGACACCAGCGCCACGAGAGCGAGAATGGTCGTTCTCATTTGAGGTAACCCTACTTGATGTCGACGAGTCCTTCCGTCATTTCGATATTCGTTCCCCAGGGATCTTTGATGAACGCGATCGCTATGCCAAGCTGCGGCACCTTGGTGTAGGGACGATCCAGTTTGATGCCCTGGGCTTCGAGCTTCTTCGTGAACGCCTCGAGGTTTTTGATCTCGAAGCCGATATGATCGATCGATCGGCCGGTCGTGCCAACGGTCGGCGTCGGCGACGGCGTGAAGTTCAGGAACACTCCGGGCAGCTGATCCTGCACGAACGCGGACCCCGGATTGGCCGGAAGCATTGTCGCGCCGAACGTCTTTGCATACCACGCCTGCATCTCGGTGTTCATCTGCCCGAAGAAGTGGATGTGATGCAGTTGAATCGGGGCCTTCTGCGATTTGACTTCGACGAACTCTACTTTGACATCCTCCGGGCCGAGCGCAAACGCGAGGTTCGTCGTCGGACTGGCAGCCGCGATGTCGTCGGTCACCTTCACGTTCGCGGCGACCGAATCGGCGGTGATCATTTTGAATCCGTTCGCTTTGATCTTCGCCACGAGCGGCCTGAGATCGGGAACGGAAAAGCCGATGTGGTTCACCGTCGTGCCGATCGAGCCGCCCGTCGGCGCCTGCATCGGACGGAAAACGATCAGCACGTTCGGGAACTTGATGATCTCCTGCTGCCGGTCACCGGAACCGAACTTGGCCACGGCGCCGCCGAGTGTGTCGGCATAGAACTTCTTCTGCGCGTCCATGTTCGTCGTGTTCAGATGGTGGTGTCCGTACACGACCGGTCCTTCTCCGCCAACCAGAATCTGCGCACCGGCAGCGGCCGGCAGGAACAGCAGGATCGTTCGCCCGATACCGGTCAATAAACGTTGCATGAACATCTCCCTGGCCGCCAAGTTTACACGATTTCGCATTGGTGCTTCACGCCGGATTCCTCTTTGAGAACTGCCCACCCACAGGCATTTCTTTGGTGCCCCAAGTTCTCTTTCCTGACTAGACCTGGCTCGTTATACTTCTTTCGATGGAGGGTGAATGCCGCTACACGAGAATGTCAGTTGGGAAGAGGTGGGCGCGATCAGCACCAGAGGCGACGGCCACGTCCGCGACGCGTTCAAAGGCGGCTTTGCCAAGAAGGTGCTCCTCGATCCAACCTTCAAGCTGTACAAATTCAACGAATACGACACCCTGGCGGCGAGGAATTCGGACAAGGTCAGTCCGTGGTGGAGTCCGTACGAACCGTACGAATGGGATCCTGGTTGGTTGCAGCGCAAGAAGACCGCGCAGGACCTGAGGGTGGACATCCGCGAGTTAGGCCGCGTCACTTCCACCATAAAAGAGAACTGGAATTCGCTCTCCTATCTCCTGGTGATCGAACTGGCGCACGCTACCTACGCCTATTTCGGAGGCTTCGCACAGACGCGGCGCATCGACCCCGGAGGCACTTCCAAACGCAAGGCGGGTGAGGGCAGCGGTGGCACCAAGAACCTGCCGGACGGCGGCACGCAATTCTACGTCCCGAACCTGACCACGGTGGACATAGTGGCCTGGCACGCCGAACTGCTCGCCTGACGCCAAAGATTCCGTCCTTGTTGTAGGCCCGGGGACCGGGTTCCGGGCGACTCTGAGATCGACGATTTCCCGCTCCATCCGACCTCGGGCTTGCGTTCGATCTTTGTGTTCCTGAAGGCAAAGGCAGAAATTCCGGCTAGGATCTCACAACTGCCGGGACGGGCCGATAAGGAATCTGGAGGCCCGAATTCTGGTTATGGTGACTTTAGTCGGACTCAAGCTTTCCATTCTCGGCCTGCTCATCGCGCCGTTCATCCCATTGGTGGCCGTGTGGTTCGTGAATAACGCCTTCCGTCGGTTATCGGTCATCGGTGCCGGGGCGGGGCGGCACCATCGCCGCAGCTTCGACACAGCGTTTCCGCCCGAGAAATCCAAGTAGTCACGCGCGCAGCCCCTGCTACCCGCGCATGAGACCACCGGACGAGCCGACCGGACTCGCTCGGCGCCGGATCGAAGGAACCCTCGATATCGGCACTGCAGCAACGCTGTATCAGGGGCTCCGCGAGTTCATCTACGGTACGCCACACCCGGTTCTGGATTTTTCGGGCGCGGGTGGCTGCGATGCAGCAGCTTTGCAATTGATCGATGCCGCGAAGCAGAACGCCGGGTTGCGTGGCCAAGACCTCCGCTTGATGGGTCTCGCTGGCGCCGTCGCCGAGGCGGCCGCCGCCCACCGCCGCGGATTGCGATGCGCTGGCGAACCGAATTCATCCAAGGCATGGCAAAACGAGGCGACGAGTTCATCATCATCCTGGATGTCGATGCGGTGGTTTCTTGCGAAGAACTCGCATTGGTGAGAGAGACCGCCTCCCCGCTCGAGGCGATGGCGCCCGAGGTCGAGCGCCGGGCCAGCTGACCCGGCCGCGGTAACGCCTCACGAACCGCTCCGCAGCCATTCTCCTTCCCCACATGATGAACCCGGCCCTCCGGACGATATGGGTATTGGAACGCCGACTGTATCGTACTGGACGAGAAGGAAGGAACGCTGTGCCTGCTGAGAATGCCGCACCTGTTGAAAATGCTGTGCCCGTTGAGATACCAACCGTTACCATCCGGAGCCGCGATGGTGCCTACGTGCTGGCTTTGGGTGAGACGCCGCAACTCGATCGGATCCACCAATTGCACGAGGCTGCCATGAGCGTCTCCCAGATGGGCGCCCCGGTGGTGGTGGATTGCGCCGGTGTGGAGCACCTGGGAGCCTGGGCGATCCAGATCCTGCTGGCCCTCGAACAGGTGCTGGTTTCGACGGGCGGCCGATTGGGCATCGTGGGCGCCAGCCCCCAGATCCGTAACTATCTGTCCCTGGCCGGAGTGAGCGAACACTTTCCGGCCGTGAGCGAGGAGGAGAAACGTGGCCAAGACCGTGCTGATCGTGGATGATTCCGCGTCCATGCGGCAAATGCTTGCCTTCACCTTGCAGCAGGGTGGCTTCGACGTAGTGGAAGGCTGCAACGGACAAGAGGGCCTCGGTCAATTGGATGGACGCAAAGTCGATCTGATTCTGACCGACCTGAACATGCCCGTGATGGACGGCATCACGTTCATCAAAAATCTCCGCACGCGGGCAGAGCTGAGGGGCACGCCGGTCCTGATGCTGACCACCGAGTCGCACGAGACGATGAAGCAGCAGGGCAAAGCGGCCGGGGCCACCGGCTGGATCGTGAAACCGTTCCAGCCCGACAAGCTCCTGGCGGTGATCGCCCGGGTGCTGCCGTGAACCAGGGGAACCCATGCAGATCGATCTGAGCCGCTTTCGCGACACGTTTTTCCAGGAGTCTGCCGAGCACCTGGCGGAGATGGAGGCCGGGCTACTGCGTCTGGAACGGGAGCCGAACGATACCGAACTGCTGAACGCCATTTTCCGCGCCGCCCACTCGATTAAGGGCGCCAGCGGCACCTTCGGATTCGAAGACGTGGCGCGCTTCACGCACGGTCTGGAGAGCCTGCTCGACCGGTTGCGCGCCGGTCAGATCGCGGTCACGCATGCTTTGGTGGACACGCTTTTGCGATCGGGCGATCTTCTGCGCGAACTGCTCGCCAGGGCCGCAGCCGGTACGCCGGCGCCCGAGCAGATGGCCGCGCTTCTGTCGGAATTAGAGCGAGCCAGTGGAGGAGCCGCCTCCGCTCCAGCGCCCGCGCCGGCACGCACCGGGGCGCCTGAGTACGCCACGGCCAAGGCCTACCGGATCCATTTTCGCCCTTCCATCGACCTGTTCCAGCAGGGGATGGACCCGCTGTTAATCCTGCGCGACCTGGCCGCCCTGGGCCACGCGGTGGCCACCGCCGATGCCAGCCAGCTTCCGCCGCTCACCAGTCTCGATCCGGAGCAGTGTTACCTGGGCTGGACGGTACGGCTCGAAACCACAAAAACAGCCGAAGAAATCCGCGACGTGTTTGCGTTCGTCGAAGACAGCGCCGAAATCGGCGTGGAACCGGAGGCATTGGAAGCGCAGCCGGCGGCAGTGCCAGTCGCGGCCGCCGAACCAAAGAGCGCCGCGGCGCCTGCCGGAACCGCGTCGTTGCGGGTGGCGACGTCAAAGGTGGACAAGCTCATCGACCTGGTGGGCGAGTTAGTGATTGCCCAATCGATGGCCAAAGCGATCGTCGACGCTTTCGAGCCGTCGCGCTTGCATCAGTTGCGCGAAGCCATGGCGGAAACGGAGCGATATACGCGCGAGCTCCAGGAGCGCGTGATGAGCGTGCGGATGTTGCCGATCGGACAGGTCTTCAGCCGGTTCCCGCGCCTGGTGCGGGATGTGGCTGCGCAACTTGGCAAGCGGGTGCGCGTCGAGATGGCGGGCGAGGAGACGGAATTGGACAAAGGCGTGGTGGAACGGATGAGCGATCCACTGACGCACCTGGTTCGCAACGCGATCGACCACGGCATCGAAACTCCCGAGGAGCGCCGGCGGCTGGGGAAGCCAGAAGAAGGGTTGCTGCGCCTCGAAGCCTATCACCAGAGTGGAAACGTGATGGTGGCGGTGTCCGACGACGGCCGCGGACTGAACGCCGGCCGGATCCGGCAGAAAGCCGTCGAACGAGGGCTGATTGCAGAAAACGCCGTGTTGAGCAACGAGCAGGCCTACAACCTGATTTTCGAGCCGGGCTTCTCGACCGCTGAGAAGGTCAGCGATGTCTCGGGCCGAGGCGTCGGCATGGATGTGGTCAAGCGCAATGTGCAGGCACTCAACGGATCGGTGGCAGTCGACACCCAAGCCGGCGGCGGCACCACGGTATCCATCCGGCTGCCGCTGACCCTGGCGATCCTGGACGGGCTGCTGCTCAAGGTGGGCGCCGAGACGTACGTGATGCCGCTGGTCTCGATTGTTGAATCGATCCGCCCGCGCGCGGATCAGGTGCGCGGCGTTGCGGGGAAGGGAGACGTGGTAGCGGTCCGGGGCGACGTGCTGCCGCTGGTGCGGCTGCATGAGTTGTTTGCCATCCCGGCGGCCGTAACCGACCCCTGCTGTGGACTGACCGTAATTATGGAGTCCGGCGGCCAGCGGACGGCGTTGCTGGTCGATGAGTTGTTGGGACAGCAGCAGGTTGTGGTCAAGAGCCTGGAGGCGCACTACCGCAAAGTGCGGGGCGTGTTGGGCGCCACCATTTTGGGCGATGGCCGGCCGGCGTTGATCCTGGATGCCGCGGGGCTGGCCGAGGCCGCCCACGGCATATCGAACGAGGAAACAGCTTAAGAGGAGATTATCGAAATGCAATCGACACAACCAGCCGGAGCGGCCGCGGGCCTGAAGGCCAACACCAGCGATGTGGACCAATACCTGACGTTCGGCCTGGGGCAGGAAGAGTACGGCATCGAAATCCTGAAGGTGCAGGAGATCAAGGGATACTCGGCCATCACGCCGATTCCCAACACTCCCGCGCACGTGAAGGGTGTGATGAATCTGCGGGGCACCGTGGTTCCGGTGGTGGACCTGCGGTCGAAATTCTCTATGGAGGCCATGGAATACAACAAGTTCACCGTGATCATCGTGGTGACGGTCGGCGCCAAGATCGCCGGCTTGGTGGTGGATGCGGTTTCGGATGTGCTCAACATTCCGTCTTCCGAGATCCGCCCCGCGCCCGACTTCGGTTCGCGCGCCGACACCAGATTCATCACGGGCATGGCCAGCAGCGGAGAAAAGCTGACGGTGCTGCTGGATGTCGACCGGCTCCTCGGCGAAGAAGAACTGGCGGCAGGAAGCGAAAGCTAGTAGGCAGAGAAACAGGCATTAAAGGAGAGGGAAAATGCAGTGGTTTCGAGATCGCAAGACCGTTACCAAGCTCATGATCGGCTTCGGCATCATGGCGCTTTTTATGGGTGTGCTGGGCTACGAGAGCATCCGAAATATTACGTCGTTGAATACCAGCATGCGCGACATGTACGAACACAACGTACTGGGGCTGAATTATCTCAAAGACGCCAACCTGCAACTGACGGCGGCGGGGAAATCTATGCGCAACGCCGCTATGGCCAAAGATGCCAAGGACATGGAATTCCGCGTTGGAGAACTGCGTGCGAATCGGGACATGTTTGTAAAGGACATCGAAGCTTTTCAGAAATGCCTGGTGGTGGAGGCTATGAAGGCCAAGACCCTCGAGTTAATGGATGAATTCCGGCTGAACGCACGAGCCCAAGACAAGGTGGTGGAGATCCTCGAAAGCGGCCACCGCGAAGAGGGCATCGCCCAGATTGCCGGTTTGAACAGTTTGGAGAAGCGGCGCACCGAATTAATGGTCGAGCTCACGCGGAACGAGCTGGACACGATGAAAAAGGCAGCCGCCGATGTGGACGAGACTGCCAGTGCCGCCAAAACCTCGTCCATGATCCTGATGCTGGCTGCGGTCGTGGTGGCGCTCGTCCTGGGTTTCGGAATTGCGCGCATGATCACCACCGCGCTGGGCCTGATGGTGGAAGAGGCGGGGCGGCTGGCGGCGGGCGATCTGGACAGGGACTTCGACTACAAATCCAAGAGCGAGATCGGCAAGCTGGGCGCGGCCTTGACGGATGTAGTCACGACTCTGAAAGGGCTGATCGGGGAAACATCCCAACTGGTGAGCGCAGCTCGCGCAGGGAACCTCGAGCGGCGGGGGAACGACGGCAAATTTTCCGGCGCGTTTCGCGATCTGATTGTAGGCATCAATGAAACCGTGGACGCCTTCGCCGCGCCCGTGAAGGAAGCCTCGGCTGTGCTCGCAAAAGTGGCTGCGCGCGATCTCAGCGCGCGGATGGAAGGTGATTACCAGGGCGATTTTGCCACGATCAAGAACTCGTTGAACACGGCCGTAACCAACCTGGGCGACGCTCTGGGCGAGGTGAAGACTTCGGCAGACAATGTCGCGACAACCGCTCAGGCGCTATCGGCAGCATCCGGGGAGATCTCGAGCGGCGCACAGGAGCAGGCCTCGAGCCTGGAAGAGACCGCCTCCAGCCTGGAGGAGATGACCGCAACCGTAAAACAGAATGCCGAAAACGCGCGGCAGGCCAGCCAGCTGGCGAGCGCATCGCGCGACGGGGCCGAGAAGGGCGGGCAGGTAGTGAAGGCGGCGGTGGGGGCGATGACAGAGATCAACCAGTCCTCCACCCGGATTGCCGACATCATCACCACGATTGACGAGATCGCGTTTCAGACCAATCTTCTGGCGCTCAATGCTGCGGTCGAAGCCGCGCGCGCCGGCGAGCAGGGCCGCGGATTTGCGGTGGTGGCGGCCGAAGTACGCAATCTGGCGCAACGCAGCGCCACAGCCGCCAAGGAAATCAAGGCCCTTATTCAGGACTCGCTGCGGAAAGTGGAGAACGGCTCGGAGTTGGTCAATCGCTCGGGTCAAACCCTGGAAGAAATCGTGCAATCCGTGAAGCGTGTGACCGACATCGTGACCGAGATCGCCGCGGCATCCCACGAGCAGTCCACCGGCATCGAGCAGGTAAACAAAGCCACCATGCAGATGGACCAGGTAACACAAGCCAACGCTTCGCAAACCGAAGAAATGTCTTCGACAGCGCAGGGGCTCTCGGCCAATGCCGAACAGTTGCAGTCGCTGGTGGCAAGTTTCCATCTTGGCGCTCAAGACCTCCACGCCAGCACGACGGCTGCGCAGCGGCCGGTGCCTGCCGCCCGCCCGGTGAAGAAGAAGGCTTCTCCACTGCGGGCAGCGGGCATGGAATCCACCCTGGCTTCCTTGGCCCGGCACACCACCGGTCAAGTTAAGGCCGACGTCGAGGAGTTCTAACACAGCGGAAGCCTTCGGGCATCACATTCAGGAGAAAAGAGTATGCAGTGGTTTCGAGATCGAAAAACGGCGACCAAGCTCATGATCGGGTTTGGCATCATGGCGGCCTTTATGGCCATTTTGGGGTACGAGGGCATCCGGAATCTCATGGCCCTCAGTGGGGCTACGCGCTCCATGTACGAACACGACGTGCTGGCGGTAACACATTTGAAGGATGCGGACCTGAATGTGCAGATGGCCGGAAGGTCGTTGCGCAACGCCCTACTGGCGCAGAACGCTCAGGAGGTCGAAAAGGCCGTAGGGGAAGTGGAGACGGCTCGAGACACCTTCATGGCGGAATTGGCCGCCTTTGAGAAATGCCTGGTTTCAGAAACTGCGAAGGCCAAGGCCGAATCGCTAACGGCCGAGTTTCGCAAAACCACCGAGCAGCAGAACAAAATCGTCGCACTGGTGCGGAGCCACGAGCGGGAACAAGCCATCGGCCAGTTGGAAATCCTCAACAACCTAGGTAAGCGGCGCAATGAACTCATTGCAGAGCTCAATCGCGATGAGATGGGCGCCATGCAAAAGGCCGCGGATGAAGTGGCGGCTAGCGCCCGTTCGGCGCAAACTTCCTCGACCGTCCTGGTGGTGATCGCCGTGTTGGTAGCGCTTGCTCTTGGCTTGGTTATCGCGCGCATGATCACTACCCCGCTGCGCCAGATAGTCGACGTGGCCGGCAAGATTGCCGCGGGAAATGTGGATCAGCGGGTGGAGTATCGCGCCAAAGATGAGACGGGACTCCTGGCGGAAGCGTTTTCCGGCCTTGCGGGGACGCTCAAAGGACTGATCGGAGAAACCGGCCGGCTGGTGGTCAAAATGGCCGATCGCGATCTGACCGCAAGAATCGAGGGCAACTACCAGGGAGATTTCGCCACCATCAAGGACTCCTTGAATACCGCCGTGGCGAACCTGCGCGAGACTTTCGTCGATGTCCGCAGCGCCGCAGACAATGTATCGTCCACTGCCCAGGCGCTTTCGGCGGCCTCGGAGGAGATTTCGAGCGGCGCTCAGGAACAGGCGTCGAGTCTCGAAGAGACGGCTTCCAGCCTGGAAGAGATGACTGCCACGGTGAAGCAGAACGCCGACAATGCCCGCCAGGCGAGCCAACTGGCAGCCGGGTCTCGGGATGGGGCGGAAAAAGGAGGTCAGGTGGTTCGGGCGGCGGTGGCCGCCATGACCGAGATCAATCAGTCCTCCAGCCGCATTGCCGACATCATTACCACCATCGACGAAATCGCTTTTCAGACCAATCTACTGGCGCTCAATGCGGCAGTCGAAGCCGCGCGCGCCGGCGAGCAGGGCCGCGGTTTTGCGGTGGTGGCCGCGGAGGTGCGCAACCTGGCACAGCGCAGCGCCACGGCCGCCAAGGAGATCAAGAGTCTCATCCAGGATTCAGTGCGCAAGGTGGAGAATGGCTCCGAGCTGGTGAACCGCTCGGGTCAAACCCTGGAAGAAATCGTGCAATCGGTCAAGAGAGTTACCGATATCGTGACCGAAATCGCCGCCGCTTCCAAGGAACAATCCACCGGGATCGAGCAGGTGAACAAAGCCACGCTGCAGATGGATCAGGTGACGCAGGCCAACGCTTCCCAGACCGAGGAGCTATCCTCCACTGCCCAGGGCCTGTCGGCCAATGCCGAACAACTGCAGGCGTTGGTGGCGAGTTTCAAGCTGGGGAATACCGCTCTGAAACCGGCGACGCTGGCCGCGGATCATCCTCCGCACAAGAAGCCCTTAGCTCCGGCGCGGCGGCCGCAGTCGCAGGAGCGCCAATTGGCCTCGCTGGCGCACCATACCTCTGACTCAGAGGAGTTCTAAGGCGTGCTGGAATCCGCGTATTCCGATCTCGAGCCGATCAGCGACCGCGAGTTTCAAGACCTGCGCCGGCTGATTCTGGAAGAAACGGGAATCTCGCTCAAAGAGACCAAGCGGATGCTGGTGCAGGCCCGGCTGGCCAAACGGCTGCGCAGCCTGGGACTCGCCAGCTACGGCGCCTACTTCGAATTTGTCTCCCGGCCGGTCAACGCCGGCGAGCGGGGCGAACTGATCAACTGCATCACCACCAATAAAACCGACTTTTTCCGCGAAAAGCATCATTTCGAATTCCTGGCTACACATGTGATTGGGCCGGCCAGACAACGGATAACCGGCGGTCCGCGGCGGTTGCGGCTGTGGAGCGCCGGATGCTCGAGCGGCGAGGAGCCGTACACGATGGCGATCACCATCCTGGAGACGATCGGCTCCTCCGCCGGCTGGGACATCAAGATTCTGGCATCGGATATCGACACCGACGTATTGGCCAAGGGGGAAGCGGGCATCTACGAAGCCGAGCGCCTGAACGGAATACCCGAGGCCACCGTAAACAAATACTTCCGGCGCGTGGCGGGCGAGCGGTTCGCGGCCAAAGAGAATTTGAAGGAGCTGATCCGGTTCCGGCAGATCAATTTCGCCGACCCAGCCTGGCCGGTGCGCGCTCGCTTCGACGCCATCTTCTGCCGCAACGTGATTATCTATTTCGATCGCGAAACGCAGCAGCGCCTGCTCGAGCGGCTGGCACGGTATCTGGAGCCGTCCGGCTACCTGATGATGGGACACTCCGAGAATCTCTTCTGGGTCAGCGACCATCTGGCTGCGTTAGGCAACACCATCTATCAACAGCGCCAGGGGAGGCCCGTGGGGTGAAACTGGTACACATCCACATCGGCGATATTTTCGCCAGCCGCGAGCCGGCTGAAGTCGAGACGGTGCTCGGCTCATGTATCGCCGTGTGCCTGTTCGATCCGATCGCTTTGGTGGGCGGGATGAACCATTTCATGCTTCCGAAGGGAAACCCGGAAGATCCCGAGCCGGCGCGTTTCGGCGAACATGCCATGCACGGCCTGATCGAAAAGATCCGTTTAATCGGGGGACGAGCGGAGCGCCTGCAGGCGAAGATTTTCGGCGCCGCCAGTGTTCTTCAGATGGACGAGAGCTGGATCTGTGTGCCGTGCGTCAACCGCAAGTTCGCCCGAAAATATCTGGAGGCTTTTCACATCCCGCTCGTGGGAGAGCGATTGGGCGGGAATCTGCCGCTCCGTGTGCGCATGTTCACGAACACAGGAAAAGTGCTGGTCCGCGCGCTTCCACGCAGTCGCGCTCGGGAAATCGGGCATACCGCGCTAACCCTGTCCGAACGGTGGAAGTGGTTCCGCGCGCTGGCTGAACCGGCGAGTAAGGAGCTCCAGCCGTGAAGAAGATCAAAGTGTTGATCGTCGATGACTCGGCCTTGATCCGCCAGCTGCTAACCGAGATTCTATCCCGGGATCCTGGCATCGAAGTGGTGGGAGCGGCCATGAATCCGCTCATCGCCCGGGAGAAAGTGCTGCGTTTCGAGCCCGACGTGATCACCCTGGATGTCGAAATGCCCCAGATGGACGGCCTGACGTTTCTCGAAAAATTGATGCGCGCTCATCCGGTGCCGGTGGTGATGATCTCGTCGCTGACTCAACGCGGCTGTGAAACCACCTTACGCGCGCTCGAGCTCGGCGCGGTGGATTTCGTAACCAAGCCGCGGATCGATGTGGCGGATGGCACGGTGCACCTGGCGGACGAAATCGTGGAGAAGGTGAAGATTGCTGCGCGCGCCAGCGTAGGCGCTGCCCGCAAACGAACCGACCAGCCCAAGGCGGCGCTGGTCTCAGGCGCACTCCTCAAGACTACCCACAAGGTCATCGCGATAGGAGCCTCCACGGGAGGAACCGAGGCGTTGCGGGAAGTCCTGGAACCCTTGCCGGCGGATACGCCCGGCATCGTGATGGTCCAACACATGCCGGAGAATTTCACGCGCTCCTTCGCCGCTCGTCTCGATTCGCTGTGCAAGATTCGCGTCAAGGAGGCGGAGAACGGGGACCGCATTCTTCCGGGCCACGCGCTGCTAGCTCCGGGAAACTATCACATGGAAGTGGTGCGCAGCGGCGCCGAATATCACGTGCGCGTGTTTCAGGGCGAAACGGTCAATCGCCACCGCCCCTCGGTAGACGTTTTGTTCCGTTCTTGCGCGCAGCGTTTGGGAACCAATGTGGTGGGTGTGATTCTGACGGGCATGGGAGCCGACGGCGCGCGCGGGCTGCTGGAAATGCGCGAGGCCGGCGCCCGGACGATTGCGCAGGACGAAGCCAGCTCGGTGGTTTTCGGAATGCCCAAAGAAGCAATCGCCCTGGGAGGAGCCGAGGAGATCTCGCCTTTGACCTCCATACCGTCGCGCATTCTGCGCATGCTGGCTCCATCGATGAACTAAGTCTCTTCGTCGGGCGGGCCACCGGCGCCTGCCAGGTCCTTGGGTTGAATTTTCTCCACGTTAAACCGGGCCGCGCGGTCCCGCATCGTCTTCAACACCTCGGCAAGCGGCGGCGGCTCGTGCTGAATCCAGCGCAGCGGGTTGATACGCGCCACCACGAACGCGCGCAGGTAAGGGCTCACCAGACCGCGTTCCTTCAGCTTCCCGACTACAGCCGCGACCTTCTCTTCCAGATCGAGCACCATTGAGGCCTGTTTCTCATGATCCTTGAGCGCCGCTCGCAACGGCTCATCGGTGAAGCTTTCGAGCCGGCGCAGAATCGGGTGGTACACGCCCCCTCCAAAGCGCGGCACCCGTTCGTAGCAGGCACCCAGCGTGACAAACGCAGCTTCTTCGAGATAGAACGCAAAACGCGATTCGGGCCGCGCGGCATCTTCCTCGACCAGGCCACGGTAGATGCGGATCACTTCCAGAGAGCGCTCCTTCAGGTTGTGCGCCTTCTCGGTGTTCAGGGCCAGAATCTGCCACGCCACCTCGCGATCGGGCACCACCAGGGCCGTAATCGATTTCGCGCCCAGGCGGCGCATGGCTTCGAGACGATGGCGGCCATTCGGCGTCCAGAAACCTTTGTCCGGAGCGACGACGGCGATCACGGGATCGAGAAAACGCCCGGTCTTGTTGATCACGTCGGCCAGGCGTTTGTGGTGAGCGTCCGATATGTCGCGCTGAAACGGCGTGGGCTCAACCGCATCAATCGGCAGAATGGACAACAGCACCGCGTGCCCGCCGAACGGTTCCTGATAGGAGCCAATGACGCAGCCGCCCGCTTTGCCGACGGCTTCGGCGGCATCTGCTGCCGCTCCCGCAGGTTCCTCGATCCGGCATTCCGCCGGGAGGAGGCCCTTCGTTCCGGGCTTGGCTTTCCGAGGCCGCCGGCGAGCTGGTGCGCGTTTGACCATAGAATCAACTTTATTCTAGTATTCGCGCCGGACCCGCTCTACACTAGGGAAAATCATGCGCATCCCAAGAGCTGTCTGCCTCTGTCTTGTGCTCGCCGCCGGCAACGGTTTGCGCGCTCAAACCAAGCCGGTGAGCACTCCATCCATCGAAGAGCGAACCCGCGGGATGGTCAAAATCGACGGTTACCTGCCTTTGTACTGGGACGAGAAGGAGGGCACCCTCTGGCTGGAGATTGCGCATTTCCACAGCGACTTTCTGTATGTCACCGGTCTCGCGGCAGGTCTCGGTTCGAACGACATTGGTCTCGACCGCGGACAGGCTGGGGAGTCGCAGGTAGTTTATTTCGAGCGGATCGGCCCGAAGGTATTTCTGGTGGCGCGCAACGAGTCGTTTCGATCGGGAAGTCTGAATGGGGCCGAGCGCCGGTCGGTGGAAGAGTCCTTCGCCCAATCCGTGCTGAAGGGGTTCACGGTTGCCGCGGAGACGGGTGGCCGCGTGCTGGTGAACGCGACCGATTTTTTTGTTCGGGATGGGTACGGCGCCATGCCAGCCTTACGGCCCGGCCGCTATCGTGTGGACGATACCCGCAGCGCGGTGTACCTGCCCAGAACCAAGGGATTTCCGAAGAATACCGAGGTTGAGGTCACGCTCACGTTTGCCAAAGAAGCCGAAGGAAATAGTCCCGATTGGCCGGTGCAAGGTCCATCACCCATTGGGCTAGGTGGGGGCCGGGCAGCCGCGGCCAACACTGGCCTGACCTCGGGCACGGTCGCCAGTGTCGCACCCGACGCCCAGTCGGTGACACTGCGGGAACACTATTCCCTGGTCGAGCTGCCGGATGGACGTTTCAAGCCGCGGCGCTTCGACCCACGCAGCGGTTACCTGGCCAATGTCTTTGCCGATTACAGCGTCCCCATTGGGGAGTCCATCGCGCAGCGCTTCATCCTGCGCCATCGCCTCGAGAAGAAGGACCCCGCGGCCGCGGTCAGCGAACCGGTAGAACCGATCCGCTACTACGTAGACCCGGGTGCGCCGGAAGACATCAAACGGGCGCTCATCGAAGGGGCAAGCTGGTGGAACCAAGCCTTCGAGGCGGCGGGCTTCCGGAACGCATTCCAGGTCGCTGTGCTACCTGACGGCGCAGATCCCATGGATATTCGCTACAACGTAATCAACTGGGTCCACCGTTCGACGCGAGGCTGGAGCACCGGCGACCCTATCATCGATCCGAGAACCGGTGAGATCATCAAGGCCACCGTAACGCTCGGCTCCCTGCGCGACCGGCAGGATTACCTGATTTTCCAAGGGCTGCTTTCGCCCTACACCAACGGAAACGAAAAACCCGACGTTCTCTACCAGACGGCGCTGGCCCGCATCCGGCAACTGGCTGCGCACGAAGTGGGACACACGCTGGGACTGATGCACAACTACTATGACAGCAAGCTCGGTTGGATCTCCGTAATGGACTATCCCCATCCCCTCGAGAAACTGCGGGACGACGGAACAATCGACCTGACGGATGCCTATCCGGCCCGCCTCGGAGAGTGGGACAAGGTGGCGATCGAATACGGGTACCGGCAATTCGGGAAGGATGCAGATGAACCGGCTGCGCTGGCTCGGATTTTGGACAGTGCGTGGGCCAAAGATCTGCGCTACATGACCAACCAGGACACCGGCATCCACCCGCGCGTGGATCAATGGTCGAACGGCGTGAATCAGGCTGACGAGCTCGAGCGCATCATGAGAATCCGCCGCGCCGCCCTCAACCACATGGGCGAAAACACTATACCTGCGGGCGTGCCCATGGCCATGATCGAGGAGGCGCTGGTGCCGGTGTTCATGTATCACCGTTACTCGGTAGCGTCGGCAGCATCCAGTATTGCAGGTGTCGACTACATCTACGGCATCCGCGGTGATGGCCGCAAACCGGTGCAGTGGGAGAAAGCCGCCAATCAGCGAAGAGCGCTCGAGGTGTTGGCTGCAACCTTGCAGCCTTCCGAGTTGACCGTCCCGCGCAGAGTGCTGGATGCCATTCCTCCGCGCCCGCCGGAGTTTCCGCGGCACCGGGAACTGTTTCCGCGGACCACCGGCGGGGCCTTCGATCCGCTCAGCCCCGGAACGATTGCCGCCGACGTGACCATCGGTTACATCCTGGAACTGGACCGCGCGGCGCGCATGGTGGCGCAACACGCGCTCGATTCCGGCTTGCCCGGCTTGGAGGAGGTCATCGACCGGCTGGCGAAGGCGACTTTCGGGGCTACCGTGGCGAGCCCGTATGAAGCGGAGATCCGCCGGTCGGAAGAACGCGTCCTGGTCGATCGAGTGATGTGGCTTGCCTCCGGGTCGCCCAACGGGCAGGTTCGGGCGATTGCCTCTTGGAAGCTGGGTAAGCTGGCGGATCGTCTCCGGACCGAGTTGGCGCAGCCGGAAGCCGAACAGGCGCAACATGCGCTTCTTGCCGCAGACATCAAAAGATTCCTGGAGCGACCGGCCGATTCGCCCGAACCGATTGTGGCCGCCGACGCTCCTCCGGGGGCTCCGATCGGCGGCGATACCGAAATGGGATGGCTGGACCGGCCGTGAGAGCTGAAATCAGAAGAGCCATGCGCTCCTCAGGGCTTCGCAGTCAGGTGCGGAACATCCTTTTCATTTTCCTGGCACACGAATTCGATGAGCTCGGTGTTCAGCATGATGCGGTGGTGCACTTTGACGGTCCACGGCGCGGTGTAGGCTTTCGGATCATCGACCGTGACTTCGATTTCCATATTGCCGAAATCGATCCGCCGGAAACGCTCGGTCATTTTGGCAGCATCGGTCATGGGGCTGCCTTCGACGTCGAGCCACACATCGTCTCGGAAGCCGTTGGTCTCCACGACCAGGGTGTCTCCCTCCCACCTTCCCGCGGAGTAGCCATACCACCATGGATTGGCATCTTTGCCGGGCAACTGCCTTCCGTCGGTGAAGATCTGGCGGATGCCGCCGTTAGCTTCATAGAGGATCACGAGCAGCCCTGGAGTCTGGATGATCTTTCGCGGCTCGGGATGGGTGTGGAGTTGCACCAGGCCAAGAGGCAGGCAGTGGGCGTCGGGATTGTCTTTGTTGTTGTCAGCAACGCGCTGTTTGCGTAGCTCCGCCGCCCACGGGCGGAACGGCAATCCATCTTTCAGGGTCGCGCCGATATCGAAGAACTGAATGATTCCGGGGGCGCGCTGGCCAATCCCGATGGTTCCCGCGCCCGGCGGTGGGAGCGTGCCGGGCCGGGCGTTCGGGTCGTCAACAAACCTCCAGATTCCGGAGAAGTCCGGTTTCCCATCCGCGGTTTTCGGCGCCGGTCCTTTCAGATTGGGCTGGCCATCGGGTGATCGCGGAACGCCGGCAGTCGGGTGGGCAGGCCATTGGGCGGAAAGCATCCCATTCATGCCAACGAACAGAAGCCACGCCGCGAGCGAGTGAATCCAGCTTCGCATGGCGTCGCCTACGTGCCCGCAACCGGCATCAGGAAGCGCATTCCATCCGGAGCCACATCCCAGAAGACCACGCCGGCGGGCGCCTTGAACAAAGGCTTGGGAGTTCCGGCGTGAAAGGTGGCGCCAGCGTCCACCTCTACCGCTGTGACGTTTCCATCCGCATCGGAGTAGAAGAGCTCCTTGCCGTCACCGCGCCACAGCGGAGTGCGTCCGCCGCCGCTGGTGACCACCACCGGGTTCCCGGCCGTGCCTGTCGCGACATCGAACGGGCGTACCGAAACCTCGTTCTTGCCGGATTCATTCGAGGTGTAGGCAATCCAGCGCCCGTTGGGCGAGAATCGGCCGGTAATGCTGTTGAACTGTGGATCGACCAGCGGGATCGCCTTCCGGTCCGGCTCTCCGTTCACACTCAGCAGGCGCAAGTGAGTCGGCTGCCCGAGGCTGTAGTAAATCAGGTAGCGCCCGTCGGGCGACCAACTGTTGGGACCTTTACCTTCGCTCGATTGGTAGAGCAACTGTTCGTTGCCGGCGCCAGTCGAGTCCTTTATATACAAGTCATACACGCCGCCGCGGTTGGAGGTGAAGATGATGCGGTCTCCTTTGGGCGACCATGTCGGGAAGGCATCCCAGCCGGGGTCGGAGGTGAAGCGGGTGGTCGTGCCGCTTGCCACGTCGAGCAGCCAGATGTCGCGGTTCTGGGTCTGCGGATCGTTGCGCTCGAAAGCCACTCGCTTTCCATCCGGCGAGATGGTGAGGGTACGGTACAAACCCGACTCGCCGGAGGTGCCCACAACTTTTCCTTGCCGATCGAACCAGGTCAGCTTTCCCTGCACACCGCCTTTCGGAGGCGCCTTACCCGCTTGGCCCGCAGGCGGTTGGGCATTCGCGATGAAGAGAGTCAGGCCAATGACGGCGGCGACGGCGGAACTGAAAATGGCCTTCCACCCGCCTCGGGTGCGCGAAGCTTCCGGGCTTCGCAGATGATGGATCATAGTTAGCCATTATCCATAGCGAAGCTCAAGAAATCAAAGGGCTTGACGCGGACACGCCGGAATGATCGAATAACAAGAAGTCGTCTGATTTAAAAGGACGCGCAGGAGGGGAGATTGCGGCACCAGTTCTTTGGCACGTTATGGATCGCGTTACTGTGCGGTGCGGGCGCGGTGTTTGCCGCCGGCGCAGACTCCTCGCTGGCGGATGCGGTGATGCGCGGCGACAAAGAGGCGCTTCGCTCCCTGCCGGCCGACCGCGCGAGCATCAATGCACCGCAACCGGACGGCACGACCGCTTTGCATTGGGCCGTTCGCCACGATGATGTCGCTGCAGCCGCAGCGCTCATTAAGGCGGGCGCGGATGTGAAGGCTACGACCCGCTACGGCGTCACGCCCATGGCGCTCGCGACGATGAATGGAAGTGCCGCGATGATCCGCCTGCTGCTGGACGCCGGCGCAGATCCGAATAGCGCCAATCCCGGCGGCGAAACGGCTCTCATGACCGCGGCTCGCACCGGCAGCGTTGCCGCCGTCACGTTGCTTCTCGACCGGGGAGCCAATGTCAACGCGAAGGATACCGAACACGCGCAGACGGCGCTGATGTGGGCCGTGCTCGAAGACCATCCGGAGATCGTTAAACTGCTGCTGGACCGTGGCGCCGATATCCATGCCGCAACCAGTGTCACCATCACGAAAGGCGAGTATGTTGCTGCCCGGCCCGCCGCGGCATCGGGAACCGGGATCATCCGGCAGCGCGCCCTGCCCACGCCAAATGGCGGCATGACGCCTCTGCTATTTGCGGTTCGCGATGGCAACACCGAGATGGTCCGCCTGCTGCTCAAGCGCGGCGCGAACATCAATCAATCGTCGGGCAACCATACCACGCCGCTGATCATCGCTCTGCTCAACGGGCAGGTGGGCCTCGCTACCGAACTACTGGAGAAGGGCGCCGACCCGAATGCGGCCGATGACTACCAGCGCGCGGCTCTGTTTGCCGCCATCGATTTGCGCAACTTCAACCACGAAAAGTACGGCGATCTGCCGACCGACGGCCGCGATCCGCTCGACCTGATCAGAGCCCTGCTCCGCAAAGGCGCCGATCCCAACCGCAGAACCGATACCGTTCCGGTTCACGGGCTGATGCAGTTCGACGCTTCCTGGGTGAACTTCGATGGGCAAACGCCGTTCGTGCGCGCGGCTCTTTCGGGCGACATCGAGGTGATGCGGCTGCTGCTGGCGCACGGCGCCGACCCGAATATCAAGACCACCCAGGGGACGACGGCATTGATGGCTGCATCCGGCATCAACTGGATTCCGGGACAAACGTACAGCCACAGCGAGGAGGAGTACGTAGAAGCCGTCAAGCTATGCCTGGATCGCGGCGCGGATGTGAACGCGGCCAACTCGCTGGGCCTTGAGGCTATTCACGGAGCCGCCAATCGCGGATGGGTATCGATCATCCAGATCCTCGCCGACCACGGCGCCAAGTTGGATGTGAAAGATAATGCCGGGCGCACGCCAATGATTTTCGCGCAGGGCATATTCCTTGCCGTCCGGCCGCCCGAAGCGAAGCCGAAGGCCATGGCGCTGTTGAAGCAGTTGATGGGTGGCGCGGAAGCTTCCGCGGCGGTGTCGCGGTAATGAAGCTTCTGCTCCCAGTGGCTGTGTTCGGCGCGTTGGCCTGGGGCCAGGCGAACCCACAACAGGCATTGCTCAATCAGTATTGCGTCACCTGCCATAACGAGAAGTTGAAGACCGGCGGCTTGTCGCTCGAAAAGCTGGATCTCGAACACGCCGCGGTTAACGCGGAGACTTGGGAAAAGGTGGTGCGCAAGCTGCGAGCCGGTATGATGCCGCCCGCGGGCGCTCGGCGGCCCGGCCGCAAAGCTCTCGACGCATTAGCCGCTGCCGTGGAACACTCGCTCGATCAAGCTTCCAATGCCAATCCCGGCCGGGTCCCGCTGCATCGCATGAATCGCGGCGAATACGCCAACGCCATCCGCGATTTGCTCGCCGTGGATGTGGATCCGAGCACGCTGCTGCCCGCCGACGATTCCTCGAACGGCTTCGACAACATTGCCGACGTCCTGGGCGTCTCCCCTGCCCTGATCGAACGGTACGTATCCGCGGCGGCGAAAATCAGCCGGCTGGCGGTGGGAGATCCGGAAACCGCCCCTACTGATGTCACCTACACGGTCAAAGGGGATCTCACCCAAACGGGAACCCTCGAAGGCCAGCCCCTCGGGACACGCGGCGGAACCGTCATCCGCCACAACTTCCCGCTGGATGGCGAGTATCTAATTAAGCTGTCATTGACTAAGCTGAGTTTCGGCCAGGTGTTCGGGGAGGGCGCGGAAGGCCAGGAGCTCGAAGTCACGCTCAACGGCCAGCGAATCAAGTTGTACAAGCTGGACGAAGTGCCCATGTTCTTCATGCGCGAGAAGCCCGGTGTGCCATTTCCATTGGAACCGCTCTCTGATCCTCAGGAACAGCGCGTGAAGATGAGCCCCGACATTCACCTGGAATTCCGGTCGAGCTTCAAGGCCGGTCCGCAGACCCTGGGCATCGCATTCCTCGAAAAGAGCTACGAGGCGATCGAGGATCTGGTGCACCGGCCCATGAACAGCACCAACGATCCAAATATCGGCATGCAGTACGGGTACACCGCGGTTCCCCATCTGGGCCGAGTCGATATCACCGGCCCGTACAAAGCCACCGGGCCGGGCGACACGCCCAGCCGCCGGCGCATTTTTCTATGTCACCCCGCGACATCGGCAGACGAAATTCCGTGCGCCCGGCAGATTATTTCCAACCTGGTGCGCCGGGCGTTTCGGAGATCTCCGGGCGATGCGGATCTGGAATCGCTGCTCAGCTTCTACCAGCGCGAGCGGACCGCCAGCGGAAGCTTCGAAGCCGGAATCGAGATGGCCCTGCGCCGCATTCTGGCCGATCCCGAATTCGTCTTCCGGTTCGAACCGTCGCCCGCTAATGTAGCGCCCGGCACACCGTATCGGATCAGCGATACCGAGCTGGCCTCGCGGCTGTCGTTTTTCTTGTGGTCGAGCATCCCCGACGAAGAACTGCTGAACCTCGCGATTCAAGGCAAGCTGCACGAACCGGCCGTGCTGGAGCAGCAAACGCGGCGCATGCTCGGAGATCCGCGCGCACGTGCGCTGGTCACCAATTTCGCCGGCCAGTGGCTCTATCTGCGCGATCTGAAGAGCGCCAATCCCGATCTACGCGAGTTTCCCGATTTTGACGACAATCTGCGCCAGGCATTCCAACGAGAAACGGAAATGCTGTTTGCCAGCGTCGTGCATGAGGACCGGCCGGTATTGGATCTCCTCGATGCCGACTACACGTTCGTGAATGAGCGGCTGGCCAAGAATTACGGCATCTCCAATGTGTACGGCCCCGACTTTCGGCGCGTTCCGGTTCCGATCGATGCGCGCCGCGGCCTGCTGGGACAAGGCAGCATGCTGCTGGTCACCTCCAACGCCAACCGTACGTCGCCGGTGCAACGCGGCAAGTGGATTCTGGAGAATCTGCTCGGCAGCCCGCCGCCATTGCCGCCGCCCAACGTTCCGCCGCTCAAGGAAAACACCGGCGGCGCAACTGTCACTTCCGTTCGTGAGCGTATGGAGGAGCACCGCTCGAACCCCGTGTGCGCCGGCTGCCATAAAATCATGGATCCGATCGGCCTCGCGCTCGAGAATTTCGACGGCGTGGGCCGGTGGCGCATCGTGGATTCGGGATTCAAGATCGATGCCTCCGGTCAACTGGTGGATGGCACGCCCCTCGATGGACCGGCCAGCCTGCGCAAGGCGCTGCTGGACCGCCCCGAGGCGTTCGTGGGCTCCATGACGGAAAAACTGCTGATGTACGGAGTTGGCCGCGAAACGAAATATTACGATATGCCGGTGGTGCGCGCCGTCATGCGGGACGCTGCCCGCGATCGTTACCGTTTCTCTGAGTTGGTACTGGGGATTGTGAAGAGCGCGCCGTTTCAGATGAGAATGAAAGAAGCGCCCGATCGGGACAACAGCCGAAAGGCGGATTGAGAGTCGAGCCATGATGTTCGTTACGAAGAAACATTTGCCGCGACGCACGTTTTTGCGCGGTATGGGCGTTACCCTGGCATTGCCCTTGCTGGATTCGATGGTGCCCGCGCAGACGCCGCTGAGCAAGACGGCGGCGGTTCCCAAGAGCCGGTTCTGCGGCATCTATATTCCGCACGGCGCCACCATGGACAAATGGACTCCGGCCCAGGAAGGCGCCGGGTTCGAGTTCTCGGAAAGCCTCAAGCCTCTCGAAAAGCTGCGCGACCGCGTCAACATCTTCAGTAACCTGGCTCATCCGCTGGCCGGCGGCGTCGGCTCGGACGCTGGAGCCGATCACGCCCGCTCGGCCGCCGTCTTCCTGAGCGGCGCGCACCCGGAGAAGGGTTCGGTGCACGCCGGCATGACGCTCGATCAGGTATTGGCCGAGCACATCGGCCAGGAAACGCCGCTGCCATCGATCGAGCTGGCCATCGAGGAAGTGGGATTGAATTGCGGCTCCGGCTACGGTTGCGCCTACTACAACACCATCTCCTGGCGCACAGCGACGCTGCCGCTGCCGATGGAGAACAGCCCACAGGTGGTCTTCGAGCGCCTGTTTGGCGATGGCACCAACTCCGCGCAGCGTCTTTCGCGAAAGAAGCAGGACGGCAGCATCCTCGATTCCGTTACCGACAAAGTAGCCCGGTTGCAGGGCAAGCTCGATCCCAGCGACCGCGTTCGTCTCACTGAGTATCTCGATGACATCCGGGAAATCGAGCGCCGGATTCAAAAAGCCGCGCAGCAGTCGTCCAACGAGTTAGACGTTCCCGAAGCCCCCGTAGGCATCCCGGAAGCGTTCGAGGATCACCTCAAGCTGATGTGGGACCTGCTGGTGCTCGCGTATCGCGCCGAGATCACCCGCATCGCCACTATGATGTACGCGCGCGACACCAGCGGCGCTACCTTTCCCGCCAGCGGCGTTCGCGACGGATTCCACACCGCGTCGCACCACTCCAACGTCCGCGCCAACATGGACAAGTTTGCGCTCATCAACCGGTACCACGTGCAGATGCTCGGCTATCTTCTCGATAAGATGCGCGCCACACCCGATGGCGATGGCAATCTGCTGGATCACGCCGCCGTCCTCTACGGCAGCAGTATGAGCAACGGCAACCAACACGATCACGACCCGCTGCCCATCATCGTGGCGGGCGGTGTTTCCGGTCAATTGAAGGGCGGACGCCACCTGACGTTCCCGTCCCACACGCCCATGTCGAACCTGATGCTGGCCCTGCTGGATAAGATGGGCGTTCACCAGGACAAGTTCGGCGATAGCTCGGCGATGCTCGAAATCTGACGCTACGGTTACGCGAAATGTGAAGCAGCGCCGTACGCCTACTCACATATTTCACGAAGCCTACTCAGACAATACGAGTTAACAAACGCAACCGAATTCGGGTATCGTACATCGACAGGGTATGCGCCCGATCAAGACTCTGCAGCTCGTGGTCGCGATTACTTTTGTGCTGGCAGTCTCGTTGCCGGCCCAGGCGCCACCACCTCCGCCGAACGCCCCACTGCTGTCGCCGGACCAGTTGGATACCCTGGTTGCGCCCATCGCCCTTTACCCCGACAACCTGCTGAGCCAGATTCTCGCCGCCAGCACCTACCCGTTAGAAATTGTCGAGTTATCGCAATGGCTTCAGCAGAACCGCGGTTTGACTGGCGAGGCCCTGATGAATGGGGCTCGTGCTCAGGGTTGGGATCCAAGCGTGGCGGCCCTGGCCGCATTCCCAGACGTCGTGACCAATCTGAACCGGGATATCCGCTGGACCACGGATCTTGGCAACGCCTTCCTGGCGCAACAGGCCGCTGTCATGGACGCCGTGCAACGGATGCGGGCGCGGGCACAGTCCAACGGCAAGCTCAATTCGAACTCCCAGGTTACCGTCGAGACGCAAACGCAAAATGGACAGAGCGCGATTGTGATCGTGCCTGCCAACCCGCAGGTCGTCTATGTGCCCGAGTATGATCCTGCTTGGGTATGGGGACCACCCGGCATCGGGTATTATCCGCCGGCCTGGTATCCGGGAGTCGGTTTTGGATTCGGCTTCGGCCCGGGAATCTATATCGGAGCTTTTTTCGGCGGGTGCTGCGGATGGGGCGGCTGGGGATGGGGCTGGCAGCCGCGCTGGTGGGACCACCAGATCTACGTCAATAACTACTTCTTCCACCGCTATGGATTCGGAGGGTATTACGGCGGCGGCTTCCGGGGCGCCGGCGTATGGGAGCACGACCCTGGACACCGTTTCGGTGTGCCCTACCCCAACCGCGAATTGTCCAATCGATTTCGTGGCGGAGGCGCCGGTTTCAACCGAGGCTTCGCCGCAAATCAGCGAGCTTTCAGCGCACGCGAGCCGGCCTTCAACCGCGGCGGCGATTTCGGCCGGACGATCGAGCGCGCGCCAACCGAGCGTTTCGGCTCGCCCGGTTTTGAGCGCGCCAATCCCGGCGGGAGCCATAGCGTGTTTGGCGGGGCCAGGGGAGGCGGGTTCGCGCGCATCCAGAGCGATCGTGGCTTTTCCAGTATGCGCGGAGGCTTTGGCGGGTTCCATGGCGGCGGCGGCTTCGGTGGCGCACGCGGCGGCGGTGGCTTTCACGGCGGTGGAGGGAGGCGATAGAAATGAGAAAGGTCAGTCTCTTCCTACTGCCGGTTCTCTGCGTCGCAGTGGCCGCCCAGGCACAACAAAAAACATTTGACAGTCCCGACGACGCAGCTAAAGCGCTAATCGCTGCCGCGGCCGACAACAACACAGCCGCGTTGAACGCGATCTTCGGCCCCAAGGGCGCGTCCATCCTGACTTCTGGAGACGCAGCACAAGATAAAGCGGAACGTGAGGAATTTGTTTCCATCGCCCGTCAGAAGTATCAGCTCGAGCCCGATTCCATGAACCGGGACCGCGTGATCCTCTCCATCGGCGAAGACGATTGGCCCTTCCCCGTGCCGATCGTCAAGACCAACGGCAAATGGAGCTTTGACACCGCCATGGGCTCCACCATGATGCAGGCCCGGCGCATCGGCGCCGATGAGTTGGACGCCATCGAAGTATGCACTGGATACGCGACCGCTGAAGTGGAATATGCGCAACAGCACGGCGGCGCGCAGTACGCGCAACGAATGGTCAGCTTGGCCGGTAAGGATGATGGCCTGTACTCGGCCGCGCATCCATTGGTCCCGCGCGAATTCGCGGAGTCTGCTGCGGACGGCATTTCGAACCTGCGGCCCAAGCGCTATCACGGCTACTACTTTAAGGTGCTCACCGGGCAAGGTCCGGATGCGCCTGGGGGCCGGCACAATTATCTGGTTAAAGACTCGCTTATGGGCGGATTCGCGCTGGTGGCCTGGCCCGCCGACTACGGCGTTACCGGAATCCACACATTCATCGTGAATCAAGATGGAGTGGTGTACGAGAGCAATCTCGGCCACCCGGCCAATGCACTCGCGGCGCCAGTAGAGCGGTTCAATCCTGACCCAAGCTGGAAACCACTCAACTGAGCGGCCTTCGCCCACATACCAAAAGACGCCACGCTTCGGATCGCCTCATTTGCTCTCGCGCCCGCGCGACGTTATCCTTAATTTCAGGATTAGTATGTCCGAAACACGCACCCGCCGCGACTTCATGAAGGCAACCACAGTCGCGGTTGCAATCGCGGAGACCGCTCGGCCCGCACTCACACAGCCGCGCTCAACGGGCGGCCGAATCGCCATTCGACAAAGTACGACCGCAAGAAAATACGCGGAGGAAGCTCCGCTCGAGTGGCGCCCCGCCACCGCTAGCGACCCAGCAGCCATCATCCTCGATCCGTCCCGTACCTATCAGGAGATGCTCGGATTCGGCGCCGCCTTCACCGACGCTGCTTGCTACACCATAAATGAACTTCCATCGAATGCGCGCCAGCAATTGCTTCATGACTTATTTCACCCCGCTGCCATGAACTTGAGCGTGTGCCGCACGTGCATGGGGTCCAGCGATTACTCGACCAAAGTATACAGCTATGACGAAGGCGATCCCGATCCGGAGATGAAACGATTCTCGATCGAGCACGACCGCTCCGGGATTTTGCCCATCTTGCGTCAGGCCAGAGCGATCAACCCCGAGCTGTTTCTCCTCGCGTCACCCTGGAGCCCGCCGGGTTGGATGAAAGCGAACGGCTCCATGTTAGGCGGGTCGATGCGCAAACATTGGTTCGCCGCCTATGCAACTTACTTCGTGAAGTTCCTCCAGTCGTATGCAGCCGAAGGCGCCGCGATCAATGCAGTCACCTCACAAAACGAGGTGGATACGGATCAAGACGGAAAAATGCCCGCCAGCCTGCTCGGCCAGGAGTATGAGATCGAGTTCATCGCGCGCCATCTCGGACCTGCGCTGGCACGAAACAATCTCGCCGCCAAAATCTGGATTCTCGATCACAACTACAATCTCTGGGGCCGTGCCATCTGCACCCTGGACGAACCGGAGGTTAGCCGGTATGTCGACGGAGTTGCCTGGCACGGCTATGCGGGTGAGCCCTCGGCAATGACCCGTGTGCACGAGGCTCATCCGGACAAGCATGCATATTGGACGGAGGGCGGTCCGGATTACACTGATCCGCAGTACGCGACTGATTGGACCAAATGGTCCACGACCTATGCAGCGATCTTACGCAACCAGGCGCGGTGCATCATCGGCTGGAACCTGGCGCTGAATGAGATTGGCAAGCCGAACATCGGACCCTTTCCCTGTGGCGGGTTGGTAACCATTCATTCACAAACGCACGAAATTACATACAGCGGCCAGTACCATGCGTTTGCGCATTATTCGCGCTCCGTCCATCGTGGCGCGCGCCGCTTCGATTCCGCTGGCGGGCCGGCGGGCGTTTCGCACGTTGGTTTCACGAACCCCGATGGCGGGAGCGTGTTAATCTTGACCAATCCCGGCGCCGAGGCCAGCGTCCGCGTCGAGCTGGCAGGCATGATGACCGACGTCGCGCTGCCCGCCGATTCCATCACCACGCTGACGTGGAGTTGACGCCGCGCCGGCTATCCCTTCTTCGTCAGCTCGTCGTAGAGCGACCCGTAGAAATTGGGATTGAACGTCCAGCCCAGATCGTCGGTCTTCATTTGAGACGCGAGAGTCTCTCTGGTCGCCCCGGCTTTAATGGCGTCCGAAGCGCGGCTGATCACCATCGCAAACTTGTCGCGGAATGCCTCAATGTCGGCTCTGCTCTTGGGTTCGCCGCGGCCCGGAATCGCCATCTCGAAATCCAACTTCAGTACGCCATCCAGACTCCGGTTCCATTCCACAGCGCTGCCGCCATTGTTGAAATCAACGATCGGGGTGTTGTCGGTGATCTGGTCGCTCACCATCACCACTTTCAAATCGGGGAAGTACACCATTGTGTCGTCGCCCGTATGCCCCCGTCCGTAGGCATGCGCCTGCACTTCAGCCCCGCCGAACTTCAAGTCGTAGTCTTTGGCAAAGGTCACAGCCGGCAGGCCGGGGATGTCCTTCGTGCGAGGGTCACTCGCCATGTGGCTCTTTAGTGCATCCAGCCCGATGACCTGCGCTCCCGCATCGATGAACTTTTGGTTGTTGCCGACGTGGTCCGGATGATGGTGCGTGTTGATGACATACTTCACCGGCAAGTTCGAAACGGACTGAATCTCTTCCATCACGCGCTTATAATTCTCGTCGCTGGGATTCTTGGTATCGACCACGATGAGTCCGTCGGGTGTGACGCGGATCAGCGTATTGGCGCCGCCGCCGGTGATCATGTACAGATTGGGTTTCAGCAGGCGGATTTTTTCCACCGTCTGGCCGGCCGCCGGACCTCGACCGCCTCTTCCGCCGCGACCCGCTTGCGCCACGAGGGTTCCACCGCCGGCATTCTCCTCCGAGGATCCTGCGAACACTTTGCGGCCGTCGGCCAGAGTTACCGAACGCGAGTTGCAGCGGTTGGAACTATCCTTGGCCACCGCGCCTTCGATGGTTACCTCGTCGCCCTCTTTGACCGAGGTGCGAGTCCATCCTTGCCGCAGCAGAACGTTCGGAGGCCCGCCTTCGCAGGCCCACTCGGTCACATTGCCGCTCTCGTCTTTGACATTCAAGTAAACGTAGATGTGCGGATTTCGCCAGTCCACCTTCGTCACCACGCCCTTGAGCGTGACGCGTTTGTTGGCATCGAACTCGGCAGAGAAGGAGTGGTGAGCCCACGACTCAACGGCGGCTGCCAGCAGAAGGACCGTTACGAAAAGAGTCAGCTTCGTCTTCATCGGATATACTCCCGCTACTTCCCGACCATGTGCGCCGGGTCCTGGTTGTTCTCGCAGACGGCTTCCAGAAGCTCGGTATCGGGAAGAAGCCGCGGTGATTCTTTCACCTTCCACGGATGTGTGTAGGCCTTGGGGTCGTCAATCGTGATTTCGAGCGTCATGTGTCCAAAGTCGATCCGGTGGTAGCGTTCGGTTAGGTGCAAGGCATCTGTGGTTGGATGCCCGTTGATATCGAGCCATGCCTTGCCGTTGAAACCGGAGGAATCGACTACCAGATCATCCCCTTCCCAATGGCCCACGGAATAACCGGACCAGGCGGGATCGGGATCGGTCGGCAGTGGGCGGCCGTCCATAAAAATCTCGCGGTGCCGCTGGCCTTCGTATAGCATGATCACCTCTTCTCTAGCCGGAACATCAACCAGTTTAAACGGCGAGGTAATCGTCTGCTTCTGAACGATGCTCAGCGGCAAGCACACCGCGCTCGGATCATCCTTGCTCTCGGTATCCCGGCGGCGCTTGTATTCCGCCGCCGCCCATGGCTGGAAAGGGATCTCCTCCGGTTTCAGATCGGCAGCGATGTTGATCATGTATTT
This sequence comes from Bryobacteraceae bacterium, assembly GCA_035516375.1. Taxonomy (GTDB): domain Bacteria; phylum Acidobacteriota; class Terriglobia; order Bryobacterales; family Bryobacteraceae; genus PSRJ01. The sequence continues at coordinate 490 of DATJAK010000028.1, read as the reverse complement.
GGTCACGCCCATCCAGACGCCGGTAAGATCCGGCTTGCCATCCGGCCTTCGCGGAGTGGGCGCAGTGAGATTGGGTTTGCCGTCGGCCGTCCGCGGAGTCCCCTTGGTGGGAAAATTGAGCCACTGCGCGGCAGCGGGGCCGCACGCCAACCCGGCCAGAACCAGACCAAAGCACGCATTCTTAAACTTCACCAAAGACCTCCGTACAGCCTTCGAGAATTATACAAAGAGACAAGCGGAAGATGTTTTGGCGCCGCGGCGAGCGTTATTGCGACCCCAGGTACGCGATCAGGTTGCCCATCTGCTCGGCGTTGAAACGCGGCCAGGCAACTCCTCGCTGCTTCATCCGGTCCAACATTGCCGGCCCATGCTGCCATAGCACCACGATCATCGTAATGGCCGAATACCCTTCCGGCCGTTTGCCGAGATGCGGCGCTCCACTCGCGGGATCGTTGTGACAGCCGGCGCACCCCTTCTCTGCGAAGACCTT
>DATJAK010000027.1:0-30030 GCA_035516375.1 Bryobacteraceae bacterium | reverse complement strand
ACCGAATTATTGCCGGATGTCACATCGTGAAATACGGCCGAGCCACCGGACGCTTGCTTGGAAGCCAACGAGTATAGAGTTGGATTTAGATTTCCTTGACGCTGCCCCTGCCGCCCGACCAGCAGCGCCGCAATTCCCGCGAACGAGGGTGTGGCGGCCGAGGTCCCAGACACCGCGTAGAATCCGCCGCTCATGCAAACCATGTAGGCATCGTGACCCGCTGCGGTAAGCGACACGTCGGGCACGTCGCGGTGGCCGTCGGCAGGCACGCCGGGACCGGTTTGCCACGAGGGCTTGGAATACAAGATGCTGGCGCCGCCGCCCGTCGACCACAGTTCCGAACCGCCGGCTACTGCTCCGCTCTCGTTCCAGGATGCCTCCGGAATGTATGTCAGCGCCGAGCCCAGCGTGGTGGAATTGTTCGAAGACGACCAATAGAGCGCCGGGTTGGTGGTATCGCTGAACTCGGTCCCGCCCACGCAGGTGCTGTATGGCGAGGAACAAAGCCCGTTGACTCCGCGCCCGTAGCTGGCGGAAGTGGAGGAGTCATAGTCGCAGCCGGCGGCGCCGCTATCGCCCGCGGCTACGAATACGCTCATTCCCTGTGCCGCCGCCTGTTGCCAAAGCCCGTTCCAAAACTGGTTCTCGGTCGTGCCCATGGCGGCTTCGCAACTGCCGAAACTGAGACTCACTACCGGCGCCAGGTTGTGGCTGACAATATACTGCGCCGATAAATCCACGCCATCGGTGGTGTTAGTGGAAGCCGAAACGACAAACTGAATGGTGGCGTTTTTGGCCACTGCGCCCGACCACTCTACGTCCAGTTCCGCTTCCATCTGCTCGCCCCCGGCCAGCACGCCGGGATCGGGCCCATTCAGCACCACGGTCGGGTTCAGCGCCGGCAGCCCCATCGTGCTGCGGAAACTCTGCACATCGGCAATCGGAATGTTGCTGCGTCCCACGATCGCAACGGATTGGCCCGCGCCGTTGGTCGAACTTCCGTACAACGGACCCAGGTTGTAAATCGTCGCAAAATCGGCCTGCGCCAGGTAGTGGCTGCTTCCGTAAGTATACAGAGGCGATATCTTTGCCGGTGCCGCCAGCGCGTGCTGCGGCTTGGCTCGAAAATCGTGCAACGAAACGACGCCACTCACCACGGCCGCCAGCGCCCGAGGAATCTCGGGATTGGTGGCGTTGGCATGGTGTAGCTCGCCATTTACCAGATAGCGGCGTATTTCGGTGTGGAATGCCCGATTCGTCTGGGCCACGTTCCCGCTGAAAATCAGAGCATTGCGCCCTTCGGAAACCGGCTCGACCGTGAAGCCATTGGCCTGAAGCCAAGACACCACGCCGTTCAGGTCGTGGTCGGAAACGCCGAAAGCCTGGCCGAAACTCTCCGGCGTAAGCCATTGATGGTAGAGCGGTGATTCCGGATCCTGTTGCTGCTCGAGCAGGGTCTCAAGAGCCTGCTGCTGGCCGGCATCCGGGCGCAGCACCAGCATCATTCGTTCCAGGCGGGTATCGGGCGCCTCGGCGCCGGTATCGTATTCGGGCCGGGCCAGGGGGTGCCGGTTGCCGGTGAGGGTGACGCGCATCTCGTCGTTGACGGTTCGCGTGATGCGGTCCTTTGGCTGGATCCTGGCAAGATCCAGCGGTGTCTGGGCGGCCAATGGCAGGTCGAACAGGCAAATGGCGGCCGCGATTCCGGCCACGCATGTGATACGAGAGCATTCTCGCATTTGCCTTGCTCATCGTCGGGCCGAAAAAAGGTTTTAAAGAAATAGTCACTTAGACCGAAGAGACTAGATTTTTCGCAGTCAGCTAAGCAAGGGAGCCGCTGGGATCGTCCAGTTCGCCGTAACACCTTGGGCGGGTCGGGTGAACCATCTCCCCCTGCCATGCTCGTGCGCCGTAGCGCGCCTGAGCTCCGAGTTAAGGCTGGCCCTCCGGCTGCCGCCGGGCCCTGACCCTACTTCTGCCCGGAAACAGCGTTATACTACTCGATTGCAGTTAGCTAGGTGAAGCCACCACCCATGAGCGCGGCACAGCTGATTACCCCTCACGCGGCCGGAATTGCCGGCGAACAGGCAGCAGTCGCTCATCGCTGCCTCTATTTCATGTCGCTGATGCGGGAAGTTGAGGACCGCATCGAGCGCAAACTCTACCGTCAGGGCAAGATCCTGGGCGGCGTTTATGTCGGCCGCGGCCAGGAGGCCATTCCTGTGGGCACGTCGCTATTGGCCGAGCCGGACGACGTGTTACTGCCGTCGCACCGCGATATGGCCGTGTTCTTTGTGCGCGGAGTTCCGCCGGCCCGCATCTTTGCCCAATATATGGGGCGGGTTGGCGGGCTCACGCGTGGCAAGGACGGCAACATGCACATGGGCGACATGAAGCTGCGCATCGTCTCGATCATCAGCGCCATGGCCGCCTGCGTCCCCGTAGCCGCCGGAGCGGCGCTGGCTCTGAAGTATCAGGGCAAGCGCGGAGTGGCGTTCGCGTATTTCGGCGATGGCGCCACCAGCCGCGGCGATTGGCACGAGGGTGTCAACTTCGCCACCGTACAAAAACTGCCAGTGGTCTATGTCTGCAACAACAACCAGTACGCGTACTCGACGCCGGTGAGCAAGCAGATGGCTTGCGCGAATGTGGCCGACCGTGCTGCGTCTTATCGGATGCCCTCGGAAATCGTGGACGGCAACGATGTACTGGCAGTTTACGAAGCTGCCCGCCGCGCCGTGGCCCATGCGCGCGCCGGAGAAGGCCCCTATCTTCTCGAATGCAAGACCTTCCGCATGACTGGCCATTCCGCCCACGATGCCGCCGACTACGTGCCCAAGCACCTTTGGGAACAATGGAGCAAGCTCGACCCGATCACGCGCCTCGAAACCAAAATGATCGAGAAGGGCTGGACCACTCCGGCGGAATGCGAAGCGGCGCGGGCTCGCATACTGCGAGAAGTGGACGAGGCCGTGGAATGGGCCGAGAACAGCCCCTACCCGGATCCCGCCACCGTGCTCGACGACGTATACGAACAATCCTAGGCCCATGCCCACCACCTATCTGGAAGCCATACGCGAAGGATTGTGGGAAGAGATGGAGCGCGATCCCAATGTCTTCCTGATCGGGGAAGACATCGGCGTTTACGGTGGCGCATTCAAAGTGACCGCCGGCTTCCTCGAAAAGTTCGGCGAACGCCGCGTGGTGGATACACCCATTTCCGAATCGGCCATCGTGGGCGCGTCGATTGGCGCCGGGTTGATGGGTTTGCGGCCGGTCGCCGAGATGCAATTCTCCGATTTCATCACTTGCGGCTTCGATCAGATTGTCAATTTCGCGGCCAAATGCCGCTATCGCTGGAATGCCCCGGTGCCCATGGTGATTCGAGCGCCCTCGGGCGGCGGCATCCACGGAGGCCCCTTCCATTCGCAGAATCCGGAAATGTGGTTTGTGCGCACGCCCGGTCTCAAAGTGGTGGCTCCGGCCAGCGCGTACGATGCCAAAGGCCTGATCAAGTCCGCCATCCGCGACAACGATCCGGTGCTGTTCTTCGAGCATAAGGGTCTATACCGCCGCATCAAAGAAGACCTGCCGGCCGAGGATTACACGGTCCCGCTGGGCAAAGCTAAGGTCGTCCGAGAGGGTTCCGACCTGAGCATCATCACGTACGGCGCAATGGTTTGGGTGGCTCTCGATGCCGCGGAGCAGTTGGCTACGGAAGGCGTGGATTGCGAGGTGCTCGATCTGCGCACACTGGCGCCGCTCGATCGCGACGCGGTTTGTGAGACCGCCAGGAAAACCTCGAAGGTGTTGCTGCTGCACGAAGACACGCAAACCGGGGGTCTGGCGGGAGAACTGGCCGCAACTCTAACCGAGCGCGTCTGGGAATACCTGGATGGGCCGATCGTCCGTGTGACTGCGCCCGACACGCCCATTCCGTTCAGTCCGCCGTTGGAAGAGGCCTTCCTGCCCAATGCCGAAAAGGTCATTGCGAAGGCTCGCTGGCTTGCTCGCTATTGAGCTGCTGCTCGGGTTTCTCGCGGCGGCCGATTCCGGCTACCAGGCGGGCGCCGCGGACTTTGGCCAGGCGCGAGCCCTCGTATTAGTGGACCGGCACCATCATCCGGCGGTAATCCTCAACGTAGCCTTTCCGGCACCCCTCGAAGTTTCCGACCGGATTGCGGCCATGGCCGCGAAAGCGCACGGGCTTGATCGTTCGGCTCTATTGATTTACTCGATCGGCGACGGCCAACCGGCGCCGCAGGATGCCGTCACTGCAATTAGCGCGGCCTTGTCCGGGCTCCAACCGGCCCACGCGACCTATGGAAACGGAATTCTGTCTATTTCCACTCCAGCCGGTTGCCACAGTGTCTTCTCCGATTCGGTCATTCGCTCTTGCACCCAAGCAGCAGGCGAACTGGTTCGTGGCTCCGTCCGTTCCGCCTTCCGTGTTGTCGATCTGACGCGCGGCCTCCAGGTGCGAAGCACGACTCCGCGGTTTGCGACGGTTCAAGCGATCGCGGTGGGTGAAACGGTGGTGATTGTCTCCGCTCCGGCGAATTTCGCCGTACCCGCTCCCGGGCAGATCGTCGCCTCATTGCCAGCCATTGACCCTGACGCGCGCGTCGCTGCCGCGCTGGCCAACGTTCTCGCCAGGGTAGGCCATAAGCCCTGAGGAAACTCTACCTTTCCGCGGACGGTTAGTTTAGTTAGCCTCGCTCCATTAACCTTTTCCGGGATTGTCGTGCCGAGGCCTCGGACCTAATATCGGCGCAGGTTTTTTTACAAATGAAACACAAGGCGTTCTGCCTGGCGCTATTGGGGTTGCCGATCTGCGGCGCGGAGCGGCCCTCACCCCAAGCGCCGGTTGCGCTGTACGTTCGATTCGAGCACCAGATCCCGGACACGGCCTCAGAAACACTCCAACGCGAGCTGCGTGCCATCCTCGCTACCGTCGGCTTCGATTTTGCATGGCGGTCCGCCGACGAACCCACCAACGAGGTATGGGCCGACTTGGCCGTGATCACGTTCAAGGGACACTGCGCTGCCGGAGACCTGATTCGCACCGGCCGTTTTCAAGGGAGGGCGCTGGGCTGGACTCACGTGAGCGACGGGAGAATCCTTCCGTTTGCCGAGGTCGACTGCGACCGGATCGGCGCTTTTCTCGGCCCCGAGCTATTTGCCCGCGGCGCAAAGTCGCGCGAAAAAGTCTTCGAGCGCGCCGTCGCTCGCGTCGCGGCGCACGAGTTGTACCACGTCTTTACGCAAAGCGCCGAACACGGCTCGTGGGGTGTTGCCAAAGCAGAGTTCACTACTGAAGAGCTGCTTTCCGACGGTTTCCATTTTCAGAGGGGAGAAGCGCAGGTTCTGCGGCACAAGGGCGCGCAGGATTGGCTCCAGTTTTCGCTTCTTGGCCGATAGGTGTCACGGCCGTTTCGCGCGGTGGCTTTGACGGTGGCGCTTCAACGCCCCGCTTGGAGGGTCAGCCTTTCGTGCGGCGTGGCCGTGAGCAGTTACCAACGCTGGTAACGCCGCTTCCAGGCAAGCTAACGACTTCCTTACACTGGCCAGGCAATCGCGAAAGCGCTGCTCGGCAACCGGGATTTCAATAACGCCAGACGTGGGCGTTCTCTGCGTCACGATCCCCACCATCTATATCGGCTTACTTTGTTTGCCATCAGTTCGATTATTGCCGTGCCTAGGTGGAGCGCCCATGCGCAGTTTTACGGGATCTCCGTCCGTAGAATACGGAATTGGAAAGCCGCAACCACTGCCTTTTCCCCTATCTTAGTCAGTAGATTTACGGATATGCACCTAGGTCAAAAGAGCTGCCTAATCAAGCAATGGATGCCCCTGAGCCGGCGGATCACCACTGTGGTCTGGTGTTGGCAGACGATCATCCCGATCTCCTTCGGGAGCTCCAGATCCTGTTGCGCTCTGAATTTAACATCTTACAGGCCGTGACCGACGGCCAGGCGCTCATGCGGGCCGCATACGAAAGGAAACCGCGTGCCATCATCACCGATATTGAAATGCCTGGAGTTGATGGAATTGAAGCGTGTAGGAATCTTCTTCAGCAGGGGCTCTGCCAGGCCGCGCTGGTCCTGACGATGCACAACGAGGAGCAAGTGGTAAGAAAGGCGCTGCAAGCGGGAATCCGCGGTTATGTGCTCAAGACGGATGCCACCGAAGAGCTCATTCCCGCGGTCCGCAGTGTCCTAGGTGGAAGTCTGTATCTGTCGCGAGGAGTCGCTGGCAAAGTTAGAAATGCTCCGATTTAGTCTGTTGTAAAGAAACACCTAGCGTTATAGTAGTTGTCAGATTGGCCGGGGTGCAAAGATATGGCAAGGCTTCGCGTCCTTCTGGCAGACGATCATGCTGTGGTCGCACAGGGTCTGGCAGCACTGCTCAAGGACACATTTGAACTCGTTGGCGTGGTGCACGATGGACATGCGCTACTCGATGCCGCCGAGACCTTACGGCCTGACGTAATTGTCACCGACATCTCGATGCCGCTGCTCAATGGCCTGGATGCGATCCGGCAGATCCGGGCGCGGCGGCCGCACGCCAAAGTGATCATCCTGACGATGCACCGCGAAACCCAATTGGCTGCGGATGCCTTTCGGGCAGGGGCATCGGGCTACGTGCTGAAGATCTCGCCGGCTGAAGAACTCATCACAGCAATCCAGCAGGCCGCTCAAGGAAGGGCTTACGTCACAACCCTGCTTTCGAAAGACCTGATCACGCTGCTGTTGGAAGCTGGACAGGCCCCGCCCGCTTCGCCTCTCACCGCGCGCCAGCGCGAGGTTCTGCAACTGATCGCCGAAGGGCGAACCCTGAAAGAAGCCGCCGCCATTTTGAATATTTCGCCGCGCACGGCGGAATCGCACAAATATGAAATCATGCGCGTACTCGGTGTCCGGACAACCGCGGATTTGATTCGTTACGCGATTCAGACGAAACTGGTGGCTGAGCCGGACACCGCAGCAACGCGGGCGTCGCACGGTGTTTAGTCTTGAGCATCCGTTGCGGCATGCCCGAATCCTGATCGCCGCGCTAATCCTAGGATCGCTGGCCATGGTCGCCGTCATCTGGCGGTACTATGTGCGCCAACACGATGCGACCGATGCCGCCGCAGCCCAGCAGTTAGCCGCGATCGCGGAAGTCAAAGCCATTCAAATCGCCAACTGGCGCGCGGAACGCTTGGGCGATGGGCGGACGCTATGTTCTGCCGCGATGGCCGGCGTGGCGCAGAAAGTTCTCTCGGGCTCCGAAACCGAGTCCGATCGAACCGGTCTTCTGGATCATCTGGGGCGGTTGCAGCATGCATTCCTTTACGCCGGGGCCGCTCTGGTGGATCGCCAGGGCAACATACGCATTCAGTCCAGCCCCCTGCAGGCAAGCACAGCACGCCTGCGCGACTTAGCAGACGCAGCCGCACAAGCGGATGATGCCGCGCTGACGGATCTGTATCTGGATGAAAACACCGGACATCCGATGATGGCGCTTACTGCGCCGGTTCGAGGACGGGGAGCGTTCATCCTCGAAATCGACCCCGCACGGTTTCTGTTTCCCTTCGTAACCTCGTGGCCGGTGCTGAGCGATTCAGCGGAAACGGTCCTGTTTCGCCGCGAGGGCGAAGACCTCCTTTACCTCAATGGGTTTCGCCATGCCGTCAAGGCCCCGCTTGTCTTCAGGCGCAGTCTCCGCGAATTCGGGCTTCCGCCGGAAACCTTGCTTGAATCGAGAAGCCCGTTCCACACATTCGATTATCGTGGGGTGCCGACCATGGATGTGGTTCGGCGAATCTCAGATTCGCCGTGGTACTTGGCCGCGAAAATCAATGTCGCGGAAGTCGAGGCTCCGGTCGAGCGCCTGGCTTGGCACATGGCGCTGATTGTGGTGCTCATCTGCGCGACCGTCATAGCCGCTGTGGGATTCATCTTGAAAGGCCAGCAGGTACGGATTCATGAGCAGCAGCAAACCGTGTTACGGGCGGTTGCGGACGACACTCCCGCCTACCTCTGGATGTGGTCCAGCAATCCCGAACGGTATTTCTCTAACAAGCCGCTCAGTAGATTTCTCGGCACTGACCAGGAGCGATGGGAAGCCGAATGGGCGGTGATTCATCCACAGGATAGAGAGCGCGCGCGGGCGGCCTTTCTGGAGGCCTCGGCGGCTCATCGCGAATCCATCCAGGAATTTCGACTGCGGCGTCATGACGGGCAGTATCGTTGGGTGACCTCGCTGGCGGCGCCGCGATTCTCACCCAAGGGGGACTTCCTCGGGTATGCCGGCTCCATTATCGACATCACCGAGCGGCGGCAAGCCGAAGAACAACTGCGGCAGGCCTATGCCGCCTTGGCTGGCGAGTTGGCGGAGCGAACCCGTCATGAGCAGGAAATCCAATCGTTGAGTGCCCGCCTCATCAATGCCCAGGAGGCAGAGCGGGCGCGGGTAGCTCGCGAACTACACGACGATCTAAGCCAACAAATTGCTGCACTCAGCATCGCTATGGGCAATCTAAGACGGATGGGAAACGCGAAGAATTCGGACGCCCAGGAACAATACGGCCGCTTTCAGCAGAAACTCATCGAGGCGGCCGACTCGGTACGGCGAATTTCGCATCAATTGCACCCGGTGGTTCTCGAAGGGTCCGGTCTTGTGTCTGCGTTGCAGGCTTACTGCGACGAGTTTACGGCACTCACGGGAATTCGTGTCGGGTTTCGCGTAGAAATGGCTTTAGGCGAAGTCCCGCCCGGCCTTGGCTTGGGGCTTTACCGCATCGCGCAGGAAGCTTTGCAAAATGTTGCCAAACACGCCCACGTGAGTGACGCTCAGGTCGTTCTCGAAGATCGGGATGGGATGCTGTGCCTGACGATATCCGATCATGGTACCGGCATGGATCTATTGGCGGCGCCAGCAGGCCTGGGCCTGATCAGTATCAAAGAACGCGCCCGTCTGCTCGATGGCGTCGTCACGATCGAGAGCGCGCCTGACCAGGGGACGACCATTACGGTCCGCGTCAGTCACCCTATGCCGGCTAGCGTGACGGCCACCGCCTAAACCCCAATATCTTCGTTCCACAACTGCGGATGGTCGCGGATGAATTCGGTCATCATCTGGATGCATTCCGCATCCTGGACAACCTCCACCCGGATTCCCTGGCTGCGCATGTATTCCTCTGCCCCAAGAAACGTTCGGTTTTCGCCCACCACCACGCGTGGAATCTTGTAGAGCACAATCGCGCCGCTGCACATCGGGCACGGCGAAAGCGTCGAGTACATGGTGCTAGCGCGGTAAACCCTGGCCGGCAGCCGGCCGGCATTGCGCAAGCAATTCATCTCTCCGTGATCAATAGCGCTGCCCGTCTGCACGCGGCAATTGTGGCCAGCGCCGATGATCTTGCCTTCATGGACCAGCACCGAGCCGATCGGAATTCCGCCTTCGGCCAGGCTTTTCTTGGCTTGGTCGAGGGCGGCGCGGAGATAAGGGTCGTTGGTCATCAGTTGTGGTCCCTCGCGTAGACGCCCACACCATTGACGTAAACGCCGAGCGCCGTATCCCGGCCGAAGAAATATGCCAGCTCGCGGGAATCGTCGCAATCGTGAATGACGAAGTCTGCGCACTTACCGGGCTCGAGCGATCCGATGGCGTGCCCGCGGTTCAGGCTGTAGGCTGCGTTGATCGTGGCTGCGGTGATTGCCTCGGCCGCCGTGAGGCGCATCTGGGTGCAGGCCAGCGAAAGGACCATTGGCATCGAAGCCGTGGGCGACGAGCCCGGATTGAAGTCAGTTGCAAGAACGACACCCATGCCGAGTTCGATCATACGCCGCGCTGCCGGATATTGGGCCGATCCAAGCGCATACACGGACGCCGGTAACAGCACCGGCTGCACGCCCGCCCGCCGGCAAGCTTCGAGCCCCTCTGCCGACGCCCGTTCCAGGTGATCGGCCGTGGCAGCCCCAAGCTCCGCCGCCAGCTCCGCGCCGCCGCCAGAGGCCAACTGGTCTACGTGCAGCCGCAGGCCGAATCCCAGTTTGCGGGCGGCTTCCAGAATCCGGCGGGCTTCCACGCGCGGGAACAGGGAAGGCTCGCAGAAGACATCGCAATATTCCGCCAGGTGCTCTGCTTGTGCGCGCGGCAGCATCTCCCTGATGATGAGATCGGCGTAATCGCTCGTTCGGCCACGATACTCACTCGGGATCTCGTGCGCGCCCAGAAAAGTCGGGACGTAGCGTGCCTGTCCTTCCTGCCCCAACTGGCGGATCACGCGCAGAATCTTGAGCTCAGATTCGAGCGAAAGGCCGTATCCGGATTTGGCCTCGATGGTGGTGGTGCCGCCGCGCAGAAACCAGTTGCGATACCGCCGCGCTGCGGCGAGCAACTCCTCTTCGCCGGCCTGGCGTGTCCGTTGCACGGTCGCCTGAATCCCACCGCCGCGCGCCGCAATCTGCTGATAGGTAGCTCCCAGAGCCCGCTCCTCGAATTCGTTGGCCCGATTGCCGGCGAATACGGTGTGCGTGTGGGCATCGACAAAACCCGGAAGCACGATCCGCCCTCCGGCATCGATTACTTCCGCTTCGGGAGGCAGCGAGCGTTCGATACTGTCGCGTGTTCCCACTGCCTGAATAGTGCTGTCACGCACCCACATCGCGCCATTGGGCATGATCTCTAGCTCGCGCAACTCGGCGCCGATGCGCGGACGGGCCGGTCCGGCCAGCGTCACGAGCTGCCGGCAGTTCCAAACCGCCAGATCAGACACGGGTGAAGCGCCCGAGAACACCGGACGCAAATTCCAGCAGGCAGGCCGCGGCTACGAGCGCGGTGGCACCGGCGATATCGTGCGTAGGATCCATCTCCACCAGGTCCATCACACGAACCTTCGGATGTGCTCCGCAGATATGGGCCGCCTGGCGCACCTGATGCGGAGCTAGCCCTCCCGGCCGCGAACCTGGTGTGGCAGCCGCAAAGGCGCGGTCGAGCACATCCAGGTCGAGATCCACGTAGATTCGCTCGGTGCGCTGATCCAGATATTCGAGCGCCTCGCGGACGACCGCACCAACGCCACGCTCCATCACGCAGTCCGCAGTGACCACGTGGATTCCCGCTACGCGCGCTACGCGCGCATACGCTTCCGAGTTGGCAAAGGGCTGAATGCCGATCTGAAAGATGTGGTCGCCCGGCAGGCCGTCACGGAGTAAGGCGCGCACGGGATTTCCGTTGGTGAGCCCGCCTTCGAGGTGGCGCAGGTCCAGATGGGCGTCCAGCGTCAACAGCCCGCAGCGCGCAAGCGGCACTCCCAACCCGTGGCAGCCGGGGCGCGTGATGCTATTGTCACCGCCCACGAGAATCAATGCCGGCGCCGCCTCCACACTCACGCCCACGGCCTCCATCACCGGTTGAAACGCCTGCTCCGGCGTCATGAAAGACACGTTGAGATCGCCTTCATCAATCGCCGACAACAGGCGCAGGTCGCGATCGGAATCGAAATCGTAGGTGCTGTAACGTTCCAGAGCTTTCCGTATGGCGGCGGGCGCGAGATCGCAGCGGCCGGGAGTGATGGAGCCCTTGGCGATCGGGACGCCCATCACGCCAATCTCGCCGATGGCGTTCGGCAGCGATTCGCCTCGCAGCCACGCGCTGGCGCGCGGCCAATTTGTATCCTCGAATAGGCTCACTCCGTCTTCTCCGAGGGAACGGCTGGCCGTCGAATTCCGGAACGAGCGGCGAATTCGATGGCCTCCGGATAGCCCGCGTCCGCATGCCGGACCACGCCCAAGCCTGGATCCGTGGTCAGCACGCGTTCCAGGCGCTGATCCATTTCGGCCGAACCGTCAGCCACCACCACCATGCCCGCGTGCTGGGAGTAGCCAATCCCCACGCCGCCGCCGTTGTGAATCGAAATCCAGGAAGCACCGGCGGCCGTGTTGAGAAGCGCATTGAGCAACGGCCAGTCGGCAATCGCGTCGGAACCGTCTCGCATGCCCTCCGTTTCGCGAAAAGGCGATGCCACCGATCCGGCGTCCAGGTGGTCGCGCCCGATCACGATCGGCGCCTTCAATTCGCCGGAGCGCACCAGGCGGTTGATGGCCATTCCAAACTCGGCGCGTTCGCCATAACCGAGCCAGCAGATGCGCGCCGGCAACCCCTGGAAGTGAATTCGCTGGCGGGCGAGCGGTAGCCAACGGGCCAGCGTTTGATTGTGCGGAAACAACTCCAGGGCCAGGCGGTCTGTGCGGTAGATGTCTTCGGGATCTCCGGAAAGAGCGACCCAGCGAAACGGCCCGCGGCCTTCGCAGAACAGCGGACGGATGTATTCCGGAACGAAGCCGGGAATATCGAATGCGTTTTCTACCCCTGCAATCTTCGCCTGCGTGCGCAGATTGTTGCCGTAATCGAAAGTTGCGGCGCCGGCTTTCTGTAGGGCCAGCATGGCTTCCACGTGAACGCCCATAGCAGCGAACGATCGCGCCAGATAGGTTTTGGGATCGCTGGCGCGAAGGGCGCGAGCCTGATCGAGGCTCATGCCGTTGGGAATATAACCGTTCAACGGATCGTGCGCGCTGGTCTGATCGGTGAGGACATCCGGCGCCACACCGCGGCGCACCATTTCGGGTAACACGTCCGCGCAGTTTCCCACCAGGCCTACTGACAGAGCCGTGCCGCTCTGCTGCGCTTCACGTACCCAGCGCAGAGCTTCATCCAGGTTCCGGGAGATGCGATCGCAATATCCGGTCTCCATGCGCCGCTCGATGCGCTGCGGATCCACCTCCACTCCCAGGAAGCAAGCGCCATTCATGGTGGCGGCCAACGGCTGCGCGCCGCCCATCCCACCCATGCCGCCGGAAACGACCAGCTTGCCGGCGAGCGAACCGCCGAAGTGCTTCCGCCCGACGGCGGCAAAGGTTTCGTAGGTGCCCTGCACGATGCCTTGGCTGCCGATGTAGATCCATGACCCGGCAGTCATCTGGCCGTACATCGTCAGGCCCAATTTCTCGAGACGATTGAACTCGTCCCAGTTCGACCAGTGCCCGACCAGGTTGGCGTTTGCGATTAAGACGCGCGGCGCGCCAGGATGCGTGCGGAAAACGCCCACCGGTTTGCCGGATTGTACCAGCAGCGTCTCATCGTTCTCCAACGCTTCAAGTGCGCGGACTATCGCATGGAACGAAGGCCAGTCGCGGGCCGCGCGACCCGTTCCGCCGTAAACGACCAGGTCGTCGGGCCGCTCGGCGACCTCGGGATCCAGATTGTTGTGGATCATGCGAAGGGCGGCTTCCTGGTGCCATCCCTTGCAACTCATTCCGGTGCCACGAGGGGCTCGGATCAGGGTGGTCAGACTCATCCTAATTTGGATTATCCCGCCACCAACGGTGAGATGGGTCATCCGGCCTTTGCTTTTGAATCTTTACCAGCGGCCGCTTCTGGATCGAGATCGTGTTGGAACGTACGAACGGGCCAATCGAGTAGCCGAACGGCTACTCGTTTCCTGACGTCGGGCTGGCTAGAATTCTAAAAAACCGTCCAGCCGCGCGGGACTTGAAGAACCCGCCGGTAGGAGATCCGGCGCCGTTGAAACGCGGAATGGCTGATCGCGGCATTAACGAGTCGGAAGTGTATCGATTCATTCACGAGAAGATCGATACCGTTCCCCACCTGGAGGCACTGCTCCAACTTAGGCAGAGCGGTCCGCGCAAATGGACAGAAGAACAACTTGCCAGGCGTTTGTTTATCTCAACAGAGACGGCGGGGAAGATCCTGCGTGATCTGGCGCGCCTTCAGCTCGTTGGTGGAGGCGGGTGAGCCGCCACGTTACTCCTATCGTTCGGATTCGGGCACGGACGACCTGGTTGCAGCAGTGTTCGCTGCTTATCAGCGAGACCTGCCACGTATGACAGCCGCGATTCACGCCAAAACGAAGCACGAACGCTCCTGAGGCCCGACTTCTTAACGGCGCAACCCGAACCGAAACCATGGCCGCTCCAACGGATGCAGGGCGGAAGCGCGCCGGCTGTATCTAAGACTACCTTTGCCCAGACGGAGGCGGCAGTGCGCGCCTATGCGAAACCGAGATACGCGCGCACGCGCCGCAGCCGTGCGATAGCCAGTAGATAGCAGTGCCGGATCGACGCCCACACCGACCGGCGGACTGTTTCCCGATATTCGTCGCCGTGAACGAAATAATGCCGGATCACAAATTGTTGCTTGGGAGGCTCGAAGCGGGGCCAGAAGAACATGATCAGGCCGGAAATGATGGCCGCAACCAGTGTTACCACCATAATCAAATCGGAAAGCGGCTCGCCGCCCAGGTAACGGCGCTGCGTATCTTCTGCCAAAGCTTGAAACATGACCGTAAAGTCCTGGTTCAAGAGCAGAAAGCCGAGGCAGAGTGCGATAGCGCCGAGGAATGGCACGTCCAGAGCATACCCGGCGGACCGGTAGTTTATTTAGATCTCATTGGTAACGGAATCGTGCTAAACCTTCGTTTCCGCAGAGCTACTATACCCGGAGAGTATCGTCGCGAGTTTGTGCGGTTTACCACCTTGGCAGGTTACCGAAATGGGGCTAAGATAATTTCGGAGGATGAAGTATGCTTTCCGGCAAGCTTATCCACCTGATCGAAGTCCATCATCAGGACATCGCGGATCGCATTATCCGCGAAATCTGGCGTCATCCCGACCTGGTTCACCTCCGCCGCCTGCCCGAATCGGAGTTGCGGGAGCGCGGCCAGACGCTGTTGGAGAATCTCGGCTATTGGCTGGCCTCCAGAAATGACGACGAACTAGTCAAGAAGCAGGAAGCTGTAGGGAAGCGCCGCTTCGAGCAGTCCATTCCGCTGCACGAGGTCGTGCGGGCCCTTTGTGTCATTAAGGACAACATGGTCGATTTCATCGAAGAACAAGGTATCCCCAAGGATTCTTTGGGTTTATACGCCGAAGAGGAGATGGAACACCGCATCGGCCGGTTCTTCGACGACTTGATTGTTGCCACCGTCCACGGCTACGAAACGGCTTGGCACAAAGCCGAGCACACCGCGGTACAAACGGCATAGCTAACAAGGAGATCCGGGTGAGAGTAGGGATCGCGCGAGGTGTGCGTGTGCGCGGTCGCTAATTTCTGAATAATATTTTATGGTCTTATTAGCTCAAATTGGGCTAGAATGGAATCGGATACCCCAGCTCAGATGGGACTAAGGAGGTACCGTCATGAAGAAGTTCTCGAAGATTCTGGCACCGATCGCTTTTTCGGCGCGGTGCGAAGGCGCGGTGCAATACGCCGAAGCACTGGCCTGCCATTTTCAGAGCGAGCTCACGCTGCTCCATGTCGTCATGCCCCTGCAAACGTACGGGTTCCCGGATGCTTTGGCGGTCGCCCCGGAACTGATGGACGACACCATCGCAGCGGGTAAATCGCAACTTGCCGCGTTCCTGGCGGAAGGCCTGAAAGGGATCAACGTGAAGCGCGAGACGCTGGAAGGCGAACCTGCGCAGACGATCGTCGACTATGCCAACACCGGTAAGTTCGACTTGATTGTGATGCCCACGCATGGTTATGGCCCGTTCCGGCGGTTCCTGCTCGGCTCCGTCACCGCCAAGGTGCTGCATGATGCGCATTGCCCCGTCTGGACCGGTCCGCATTTGGAGAGCGCCCCGGCCTACCCATCCATCAGTTTCGGGAAGGTGTTGTGCGCGGTCGACCTCGGGCCCGCCAGCCGCACCGTCCTCGAATGGGGCGCCAATTTTGCCCGCGAGTATGGTTCGGCGTTCGCCGTCGTAAATGTCATCCCCAGCTCAACCGTGAGTCTGGGCGGTATCTATTTCGATCCCGAATGGAGCACACAATTGAAGGCACAGGCCCGTGATCGCATCGCCTTCATGTTGGAAGAGATGGGGGTCAAAGCAGAGATATCGGTGCAAGCCGGCGATGCCCCTGCGATGGTTCGGGCGGTGGCCGAGGAGATGGCCTCAGACGTCCTGGTGATCGGACGCGGCGGCCACGTCGGCGTGATGGGACGGTTGCGCGCAAACGCTTACGCGATCCTGCGCGAGTCGCCCTGCCCGGTGGCTGCGATTTAGTCCGGTTGGACTCCTTCGGCCGGGCCGAATCGGCTTTCGCTACACTGAAGGCATGTACCGTTTGCTGATGCTTGCTCTGTGCATGGCTGCGGGCTATGCGCAGACGCCGGCCGATCTTTTCAATAAACCGCCTGCTGATGTGGATCAAGCCCTCCGGGTACGCATTACCGAATTTTTTCAAGATCACGTCGATGGCAAGTATCGCCAAGCCGAAGCCCTGGTAGCCGAAGACACCAAGGACTACTTCTACAACGGCAGTAAACCCAAGTACGAGAGTTTTGAGATCAGAGACATTACCTACACGGAGGGATACACCCGCGCCAAGGCGCTGGTGCTGTGCCAGCAATACTTACCGATTCCCGAATTCATTGGAAAAGCAGTTCCCGTCCCCACTCCCAGCAACTGGAAGCTGGTGGATGGCCAGTGGTATTGGTATGTCGATCAATCGCAGCTAAACCAGTCTCCGTTTGGACCATTGAAAGCGGGACCGGGGACAGCCGCGGGGCCATTGACGATGCCCAACCCGGACGAGGTGCTCAAAAAAGCATCCCAGCAAGTGCGGGCGGATAAAACAGCCGTCAATCTGAAGCCCGGCGGCTCCGATCAAGTCACCCTTGCCAACGGAGCGCCCGGAGTGATGACAATCTCGCTCTTCAGCTCGATTCCGGGTGTCACGGTTACTCCGGATCATCTCGATCTGAAGTCGGGAGAGAAAGCTGTCCTGACGTTTCACGCCGGTAACAATGCCAAGGCCGGATTAGTCACCCTGCGCGTCGAGCAGACGAACGCCACCATCCCGATTCAAGTCGGGCTTCCGTAATCGGGGATTCCGCGTTATTTTGCTGGGGCGGCGGCCTTCTCGCTGCTCAGGAATTCAGGGTTGAATTGGATCTTCACCGAATCGTGCGTCGCCTCCATCCATTTGCGCGAGTGTTCCTGTTGGAGACTGGTGTAGATATCCCCATGTACCTCGGCTAACGGACGGGTGCTGATCTCTTCCGCACGGAATACATAGAACCCATTGGGTTGTTCGACTGGCAGGGTCACCTCGCCTTGCTTGAGGGAAAACACGGCTGCCTTGATTGGCTCGGGGATCGTATCGGAGGGATGGAATGTGGCGAAATCGCCATCTTTGTCGCGCGAAGCAGGATCGTCGGAATTTTCCCGCGCCAGCTTGCCGAAATCCGCTCCCGCACGCAGGTCGGCCACCAACTTCTCTGCCTTGGCGCGTGCCTCATCTTCCGTTAGCAATCGCTTTCCGTTGCTGGACTGCGAAGCCTGTGCTTTCGTGAACGCAATATAAATCGCTTTCACGCGGACCTGACGGTACTGGTTCGGGTTAGACTCGTAGAATTTCCTGACGTCGTCCTCCGAGATGATGGTCTTCTGATTTTCGTCCGTCAGCTTCATCTGGTACAGGAGGATCATCCGGTTGTATTCCAGCGCCTCCTTATTCGGACTGGTCTGGTCCAGTTTATCGGCCTCGGCCATTTTCGCCAGTTTGCGCAGAAACGCGTACTGCTCCAAAAAGTTCTTCCGATCTCGCAAGAGGGCTTGTTGGTTAGCTGAGGGCAAAATGGCGAAGAGATTCCGAAGATCCCTCATCGTGAACTTGCCGCCGTCATCGAAAGTAGCGATCACCGTGTTATCGGGCAGATCGGGGAGCGAGGGGGCAGGAGCGTTGGCTTGGGCGCTGAGCACACCACAGGCAAACACGAAGAAAACGGCCAATTTCATGTATTTGGCTTCAGTGTAGCACGCGCGAATTGGAGCTCTAATGGGCCGCGTCGCTGGCCTGGGAACGCGGGTCGCCCCGCTTGATTTGCACGCGCCGGCGCCCGGTTTCGAGGTTCTCGGCCGCCTTTTCGCGGGCCGCCTCACTGATCTGGATGTGATTCGATACGGCTACCGCGCCGCCGCTTCTCGCGAGGCGCGTGGCCACGCCTTTGTGCTGAATCACGTCCGTCTTTCCTTCGATAGTCGCCACTCCGCCCTGCACGTGCACGGTGAATTTCTCCACGTTGATTTTCGATTTGGCGAACTTGGTGCGGATGTCCCGCTCGATGTCCGCATCGGGTCTCACGGGGTTTGTGCCGCTCTTCGCCATCGCAGATTTCGCCGGAGCTTTGGGTAAAGAGGTGGGTGTCCCCGCGGACCAACCTACCGTCGCGGCTAAGAAAATGGCCGCCATCACGTTCACTGTGCGCATATGTTCGAAGTCCTTTAGATACAGGTTTGTTCTCAGAAATCTGTGATACAGTGAGGGTTTCCCTAAAGGCTTCGATGCCCGAACAGATCCTGTTGCAAGGTAAAATCCTGGGCACAGAAGAGTTCCTGTTGGCCGGTTCCGCCGAGGGACGTTCTGCGCGTTCGGCCGGCGAGGATCTGCTTGCTGGGCGTTCGCAGTGGATCACTCTGCTGGGCGAAGTACTGCCGCGCGCGCTTCTGGCGGAACTGGGACTTGCCCGGATTCTGCTGGGCTCGAGCGGGGGTGGGCAATTTCTAGTAGTGCTTCCTGGTGAGGCGCGCGAATCCGCCGAAAACTTCCTGGGCGCGGCGGCCCGGCAGATCGCCGAACTGAGTTCCGGGCACGTCACGCTGATTTGGGGAGTGACCGACAATCTCGGTGACTGGGCCGTGATCCGGAAGCGGCTCAACGACGAGCTGCTGCGCAAACGGCATACGCCACTGGCGGGCAATGGCGCTGCCGCATTTCTTCCGTTCGCGAAGGCATCGAGCGCCGAATCGGATCTGTACTTTGCGCGCGAACTGGGAGCCAAGCTGCGGGAAGCCTCGCGCATCGGCTGGTCGCCGGAGAATCCTGGCAAGGTCACCACCGGAGAAGGCAAGCACACCTGGAACTTAAGCTCGAACCTTTCCCCGGATGCGATCATGGTGGCGCGCCATGCGGCGCCGTCCGATGACGGCAAGTCCGCGGCGCCCGTGCAGTCGCTGGCGCGCCGTGCGCAAGGCCGCTCGATTTGGGGCGTGCTGCGCGGGGACGTAGACAATTTCGGGCTGCGTCTGCGCCGCGTGCACAGCATTGAAGAGCACGTGCCGCTCTCGGTGCTCTACAAGCAGTTCTTCGCCGGCGAGCTGGAGGTGTTGTGCTCTATGCCGGAATTCTGGCGTAAGGCCAGCATTCTCTACTGCGGTGGCGACGACTTTGCGGTGTACGGCTCCTGGGATGTGCTGATCGGGCTGGCGCGTGAAGTGCAGCGCCTGTTCCACCGCTTCACCGAAGAAAACTTGAAAGAGTATCCGGGCGCCGAGGGTAAAACCATTTCGATGGCGATCGCGCTGGCGCCGGAAACGTACTACCCGTTGGCTTCGGTTTATCAGGAGGCGGGCCACAACCTCGACTTGGCGAAGGCGGCAGACAAGGATTGCATCTACCTCCTGGGCCGGATACTCGAATGGCGGCACCTCAACGACGCCGCCGAGCTCAAGGATACGGTCACGCGCCTGGTCCACGACTTCCGAATGTCGCGGCAGTTCCTATATCAACTGCGCAGCTTTTACCGGCACGAGGCATACGGAGAGTCGGGCGCGGATGTGCAGCGCACGTGGCGTTTCCAGCGCCGGTTCAATCGGGTGCTGAGCGGCACGCGCGACCGGGAGTTTCAAAAACTACGCGCGCATTTAATCAACGAGCTGGTGGGGCGCAAGTCGGCGGAAGTGAAGCTACGTCCGGCCGGTTTGGTGGCCCTGGAGTGGGCCCGCCTCGTTACCGAAGGATAGTCACATGGCAGAAACGGAGCAGCAACCACAACAACGGCCGCCTCGCGAGGGCCGCCCGCCGCGCGAGGGGGGGCGAGGTCCGCGCGAAGGAGGCCCGCACGGGCCCGGCGACCGCGGCGGACCGCATGGCGATCGCGGAGATCGCCGCGGCGGAGATCGGTTCCGCCCCGAAGGTCCGCCGGAGATCGAGCTTGAGAAATTGATCAGCGATAGTCTTTACCTGGATAACCAGGCTCACGCGATCGTTAGCCGGATGCGCGACATGGACTCCGGCACGAAGAGCCAATTACGGCGCCTGTACAGCGCGGTCCGGCGGGCCGTGCGCGCGCCCGAAAACGAGCGCCAGCATGAGTTTGTGATGCTGCGCGCCCGTCTCGCCTATACCATCGCACGGCATGGCCTGCGCAGTCTCGATCAACTCGAGAAGCTTCTGCTGCAGGTCACGCGCAAGAACGACAACCGCGGATACGAGCGGTTCAAAGACCTTTTCGAGGCCATCGTGGCCTACAACGAGTAACATGAGCGCACATACCTCTCAGACCGAACTGAAACTGATCGGCAAGCTGATTCTCGAAGGCGAACTGCGCTGCGAAACGGGCCTGCACGTGGGAGCGGGCAAAGGTTCGCTCGAGATCGGCGGCTCCGATAATCCTGTGGTCAAAGATGCTTTTGGCCGGCCCTACATTCCCGGCAGTTCGTTGCGCGGCAAAATCCGCTCGCTGCTCGAACAATCCTCGGGCCTGGCCGTGCCTTCCGAACTGGTGTTCCTCTCGCGGCGCAAAGGCCAGGAAGTCCGCATCCATCAAAGCGACCGCCCCGATGACGAGATCTGCCTGCTCTTTGGGCGCAGTCCGGGGAGGATGGAGCGGGTGCAGGGCGAGACCCTGGAGACTTCGCAAGCCACTCCGGCGCGCCTGGCGGTATTCGACGCGCCCCTCGATCCGGAGAGCATCACCGCGCAGATGCGCGAGAACCTGGACGATGAACTGACGGAAGTGAAAAGCGAGAACGCCATCGACCGCATCACTTCGCAGGCGAATCCGCGCACGCTCGAGCGCGTCCCGGCCGGCGCACGGTTCCGAACCCGCCTGGTGATGGATGTGCTGTGCGAAGAAGACGCGCCGCTATTCTTGAACGTGCTGGAAGGCCTGCGCCTGTTGGAAGATGACACGCTGGGCGGCGGCGGTTCTCGCGGCAGCGGACGTGTGAGCTTCGCCGGCTTGCGATTGGTTTGGCGCGGTAAGAACTACTACGCCAGCGGTGCTCCCGAAAAAGAGATCGCCGCGGGCGCCAACCTCGGCGCGATCCAGACTGCGGTGAGTGAGTCGGCCTTCGGTTTCGTGCGCGAGGAGTAATGAACCCCGGCCTCGCCGTCAAACTCCGCCCCACGGGCCCGTGGCGGATCGGTCCCGATTCGGGCGCGCGGAATCAGGTGGACGAGATTTATCACAGCGACTCGCTGTACTCGGCCGTGACTTCCGCTCTGAACCGGCTCGGTTTGCTCGACGAGTGGCTCGCAGCCACCGCGCGCAACGGCGCTTCGGCGGTGTGTTTCAGCTCGTGCTTTCCATTTGTGGATGAGATCGGTTACGTGGTGCCCCCACGGACTATCTGGCCGCCTTCTTCGCCCGCGCTCATGGCCGCGCACGTGCGATGGAAAAGCGCCCGCTTCGTTCCGCTCGGCATCGTGCAGGCGCTTCTGGCCGGCCAATCGCTGGATGAGAACGAGTGGGCCGTGGATGGTCCCAGCGGCTGCCTGCTCCCCGCGGGACGCCCTGGGCCCTGGCGCACCGGCGTGCGCTTCAGTGCGGCTCTCGACCGGCTAACGGGAACCTCCGAACGCCATTCGACAGCCTGCATCGAATTCCGCCCGGGCGCGGGGCTGTGGGCCGTAGTCTCGTTCGCCGATGATGCCGCACGGTCGCGCTGGATCGATCCGTTGAAGACGGCGTTCCGCTGGCTGGCGGATTCCGGCTTCGGTGGTGAGCGCTCGCGCGGTTGGGGCCGCTCCGAAGAGCCCGAGTTTACCGAAGGGACGCTGCCGGAAATGATCCTGGTTCCGGCTACTGCAGGATTGCCGAAAGAGGAAGTCACCGTGGCGAGTAGTCAGCCGCAGTGGCTGCTTTCCCTGTTCTCTCCCGCCGCCGCCGATTCGGTGGATTGGGATCGCGGCAACTATGCGGTGCTGGAACGCTGCGGCCGCGTGGAAAGCCCGGTGCGCTGGGGCGAGTTGAAGAAACACGTCAACATGATTAGTGAGGGGTCGGTGCTGTATGCGGCGTCCCCGTTGCGCGGCGGTGCGCCAGATGTTGCTCCCGATGGTTTCGCGCATCCCGTATTCCGGGCGGGCTTTGCCGTGGCCATACCGCTGCCCGAGGTGAGCTGATGCGCTACCGCCTCACTTGCCTGACTCCGCTACTGGTGGGAGACGGCCGCAAGCTGTCGCCTATCGATTACATGGTCTGGAAGGACCACGTGAATGTGCTCGACCAGTGGCGCATCTTCCGGCTGCTGGCCAAAGGGCCGCGTCTGGATGGGTATCTCGCGCAATTGAAGAAGGCCGACAAGCTCGACTTCGCCTCGTGGGGCGGATTCGCGCAGAACTTTGCCGGCCGCCGCATTCCGTTCGAAAACGCAGCCTATCCGGCTTATTGGAACCGCGCCATGGGTGAGAGCCTGCACATCCCCACATTTGCAGCAGGCGCATCGGGTCCATACCTTCCGGGAGCGCCGATCAAGGGCGCGCTGCGCACGGGAATGCTCTTCGCCAATTGGCGCGACGGAATGCTGCAGAGCGTGCTCGAACGCGTGAGCGGCGAGCGCTTGCCGCGCCGGCCGGCGGAGATGGTGGAAGAGCAGGCGCTCGGGTCTCCGGGTTCCAACCGCATGCGATTCGTGGCCGCGGCCGATTCGGGCACTATCGATGCGTCGAACTTCAAGGTGTATCTGTTGCGCACGTCCACGTTACAGCCGCGTGGAAGCCAGTACGTGCTCGGCTGGAAGCAGAGCCCGCGCGGCGCCGTGGATGGCGCCCGCCCGGAAGAGAGCACGCCGGTGTTCGCGGAGATGGCGGCGCCCGGCTCTGTGTTCGAAGGCGAGTGGCGCGAGAAGAAATTCTTCCTGCAGCCGGAAATCCGGCGCGCGCTGCGTTGGCCGGAATCCTTCGACCGCGGCAAGATTTTTGAGGCCGCCAACATTTACGCCGCCGGCCTGCTAGCCGTGCAGCGAAACTACGCAGCCATGGCCGGTCTCGGCCTGCTCGACAAGAACCTGGAAGAACTGGAGCAGCGCCTGGCCCGCGCCCGCGAGACGGGTACCTGCCTGCTCGCGCTCGGCTGGGGCGGCGGCCTGCTCGCCAAGAGTTCGTGGCTGGACACGACCAACCCCGAGTATCGCCAGATCCTGCAGCAGTTCACGTTGTACAGCCGGGCGCTTTCCTCGAATCTGCCCTTTCCGAAAACGCGACGGATTGTTTTTTTGAACAATAGGCCGGCGACGCTGCCGGGGTGGGCGGAGTTGAGCGTGGAGTAGGGGAGGGAAGTCTGCGACGCGGGCGTGCGGATGGCAGTTACCCGATTTGAAAACCTGATCCACGCCGCTCGAACGCGTTTCGGGATCTTGAGGAACAGGCGCGGGATGGCGACAAACCATCAACTTGGATCGCTGGAACCGATCCCGCCGGAGGATCAGGAACGACGAATCAACTTCGGGTAACCGTGACATGTTGATCGCAAACACGCACATTCTGGATAAGTCGTCAGTCCGTATTCTTAACTGGCTCTTTGGGTGCTATCTGAACTGGCGCCACTTTCTCGTCAGAAGTACCCGACAGCCCTTGCCCAAGTTGCTCTCTAGCCGCAAAACCAGCTTCTACCTTCATGGAGATAGGCCAGTTTCGTACGTCGGCGTCAACTCTGACAAATTGACGGTTAAGCCAACCCTTTCGCAAACTCATTTTTTCGATTCCTCCGGCACTAAGCCTTTTTTTTCCATTTCGTTCTTGAAATCCTTGAACTCTTTTTGTTCAGCAGCCATCCTCGCGACGCTGTATTCAGGAATATTGGGGAGAGACCCGGATCGACGCCATGCTTTTACAGTGCCTTCTTTGTTCTTTCTGCTCCGGCCGGCCAACGCAAAGAGGTCCGAGTAGCGTTTAGGAGCTATACCAACAAACGGTTCAAATGGAACTTTGTCACCGCATCGTCCCTCTCCATCAACAACAATCGAATCCGAATAGAGCTCTCCTACAAGGCTCTTCGCATACGGTTCGAGATAAACGACGCGTTTGATTCCCGCTGCGACGATGTGCTTGGCACAGTCATGGCAGGGAAATGTTGTGGTGTAAAGAACACAATCCTTGGTCGCGACACCTTGTCTAGCAGCGTCGGTTATCGCGGCCATTTCTGCGTGAACAGCGCGAATAAAGTCGATTGTGCTCGTGAATTGGGCGCCCTTCATTATCGGCTGTTCGCCATCCTTGCCATCCCTTAGCGCCTCCTTGACCATTTCGGTTACATGCATGGTCTTCTTAGACTCGGCAAGCCACTGATTTCTCTGAAGGCGGTCCAGGATATCCGCAAGGAGGTTCTCCCTCATCCTGTCGCTGGTATCATATCCGCTACGAAAATCACGCCCATCAAATGAATCGTCATCCCAATAAAAGCCGCCGCTAAACTTCGGTACTTCGTTGGCTCCTAACCCGACGACTGTCCCATCCCCCCGGCACAATGCCGCGCCGACTTGGCGAGCAAGGGAAGCGGAGCGGAACGCCGCTCCGTTGGCACAGAACATGCCTTGTTCGTCTTTTGCGGGCGTATGGAAAGTATTCCCAAACAGGAGTTCAGTGAATCGTGAAAGCGATTCAGTCATCCTTGTTTCTTGAGCAGAGTCCACGATAATATCTGCCAAAGGAAACGTGTCCCGTACGTTCTGACCGGAATCCCCCGATTCTGCTTCGTCTCGTCTTAACAATCTCTCTGCCTCAATGATGTGCTCCGAGATCTTATTGCTAAAGTGTGATTCGGCAATCTTGGTTGCAACATTTTGAAGCCGCTTAGCCCTAGGCGCGTGAGCTCCAACCAAGAAAAATGTTGGTCCGTAGATCTTCCGAAGCGTTTCGACTTCTTTCGGGCGTTTCAATGATCTTAAAACGTGAGCAAATCGGGGAATGGAGACATTGGCGTCACCCACAGCCGCGTCTCGCTTGTCGGCAATCGCACCGATACCAAGAAGGGCGACGGCATCGTTTCGTCCGAGAACTTCACAGAATTTGTTACCTGCCGTCATATGGCTGTCAACCATCTGATCGAAAGGGCCATCCTTCAGGAGAGACCACGGCTCCTTCGGAACGTCACGCATCAGTAGACTGAGACGATGAACTTCGCTTCTGTACTCGACTTGGCTCAACACGTCTTGCAGCACGCGGCCCACCAGATCGAGATCGGTACCGAGGGGGCCAACCAAACCGAAGACGAGTTCCGGCCCTTTCGGTTTGTCTGCTGCCGCTTCTTGCGTCATCGAGTAAGCCTTGTTTTACACCATTTCGCCGTCGCTGCCAATGACCCGCAATGGATTGGGGTATCTATCAACAATCATACGACATATGGATCGGTGCGGCCTATCTCATTTGACGGATTGCGCTGGGACTCCTATTCATTTGGCCCGCCTGCCGAGCCTTCATGGCGCCTATTCGGGATAGGAACGATAAGCGGCCAGCATCCTGCAGGGCTGCCACTTGGCTGACAAACGCCCGACCCGGAGATGTGGCGCAGGCAGTGAAATCCCCACCCCAGGACGCGGTCTGAGATTCGCCGTTTACGAGCTTTGGAAAGCTTGGCCTCGCCGCACCGCACCTTTCGTTAGCGCGCAATTTGAGCACAATCCCCGGTGGCTTCTCACGGGCTGTCTGACATGCTGGTGAAGGCTGTCCGACCAATTTGGTCGGGAGTGACTTGTAACTCCTTTTCTACCAAGACCGCTTTGTCGATTCCCAACCATTTTGGTCGAAGCCACTCGAGTGCTGGAAAAAGAGACCAAACCGGAACCGATCGAGCACTTGGCCGGGAAATGCCTTACCAAAACCTGATTACCTTGTTCCTGAGAGACTGCGCCGCGCGGAAAAGGCGCCTATGAATGGCCCGAGGGCCCCAAGCAAACGGCTCGCCGGTTACAGAAGTAGCACGGCCGCTCTGGTCACTCGGCCGCTAGTACGCGCGCGAACACGTCCCGGTCCACATTGCCGCCTGTCAGGATCAAGCCTACCCGGCGGCCTTGCATGCGCTCCTTCTCCTGCAGAAGCGCTGCGAGCGGCGCGGCGCCGGCGCCCTCCGCGACATTGTGGGTGTCGGAGAACAGATGCCGCATGGCAGCCTGAATCTCTTCTTCTTCCACGGTCACGACGCGGGCCGCACCGTTTAGGATGATTTCGATGGCCGCGGGGTCGGGAACGCGGCAGGCCATGCCATCGGCGATCGTTTCCCCCACTGTGGATTCGACCGGCCGGCCGGCGGCAAACGATAGAGCGTAGGCCGGCGCGCGCGCAGCGACTACGCCGACGATCTCGGTCCGCAAACCCAGTGCATTGCGGACAGCAATGGCGGCACAAACGCCCGACCCCATGCCGATCGGAACATACAATGCATCGAGAGCGGGCACGGCCCGAAACAGCTCGAGCGCGCAACTGGCCACTCCGGGAAGAAGCGTGGCATCGAACGAATGCACCATGTGAAGGCCGCGCGCGGCGGCCAGCTGGATCGCGTGTTCGTACGACTCTTGAAAATCGCGCCCGCATTCCACCAGTTCGGCCCCGAGTGCGCGCATGGCTGCGTTCTTTTCCCGGCTGTTTCCGTGAGGGACAACGATGACGGACTGGAGGCCCGCGCGTTGCGCTGCAAACGCCACACTCTGTCCGTGGTTTCCGCGAGTGGCCGCGATCACTCCCGCGACGCGCGGCTCGCGCTGCCGCAGCTCTTCCATGTAGAGCACACCGCCCCGCACCTTGAAGGCGCCCACTGGAGTGTGGTTTTCGTGTTTCACCCAAACTTCGGCGCCAACGCGAGTACCGAGCAGCGGCCAGCAGATCTGCGGCGTCGGTGGAATCACGCGATGCACGCGCTCAGCGGCGGCTTCCAGGGAGCTAAGGGACGGAAGGATCAAGTAGCACTATCTCAGATCGAGCTCCTGATAGGCAATGCCGCTTGCGCGCTATCATGGTTTGCGATGAATGTGGCGGTTGCGTGCGATCATGCAGGGTTTGCATTAAAAGGCCAAGCCATCGAGGAGCTCCGCAAGGAGGGGCACCAGGTTTCCGACCTTGGTACGAATTCGACGGCAGCGGTGGATTACCCCGACTATGCCAAGGCTGTGGCGGACGCCGTGCTGTCGAAACGCGCGGAGCGGGCGGTTTTGATTTGCGGCAGCGGGGCGGGCGCCTGTGTGGCAGCGAATAAATTCAAAGGGATTCGCGCCGCCACTTGCCACGACACGTTTTCGGCGCATCAGTGCGTGGAAGATGACGACGTGAATGTGCTCTGCCTGGGCGCGCGTGTGATCGGTCCGGAACTGGCGGTCGAGGTGATCCGTGTCTTTGCGAAGGCTGTCTTCTCGGGCCTGGAGCGTCACAGCAGACGGGTTGGGAAGATCAAGGCATTCGAAGAAGCCTTCGGTAAGTAAACCGGTGCCCGTCGTTCAGAAAGAGATCCAGCTTTCCACACGCGGCCGTTGCGACGTGCACGATATCACGGACGCAGTGGCGCGCATCGTGTCGGAGAGTGCGGTTCAGGCCGGGGTTGTCAATGTTTCGGGCGTCGGCTCGACGCTGGGGATCACCACGCTCGAATTCGAGCCGGGTTGCGTCGCCGATCTCAAGCGCGTCCTAGACCAGATCGCACCCGCAAACACGAACTACGCGCACAACGCCCGCTGGGGAGACGAGAACGGCTTCGCGCACCTGCGCAGCGCGCTCATGGGGACAGCCAAGAGTTTTCCAGTGGCCGGCGGGCGGATCGCGATCGGTACGTGGCAGCAGATTGTGCTATGCGACTTCGACGACCGCCCGCGGAACCGGCAGGTGGTGGTGACGGTGATTGGGGAGTAGTAATTGCCAGCGTGCGGTCGGGCCTTCCGGCCCGCCGCCGGGCTTCTGGCCGGCGCGCCGCGCGGAAGCGCGGCGGCAGCCCGGAAGGGCTGGCCCCACACTAGTGCACCGTATACCGCGCCCGCAGCGCGAAAGGCGCGATCTCGATGTCGAACTGCTTTCCATTCGGGTCGACCATTTGGTACGTGCCCCGCATGGAGCCCGTGGGGGTTCGGAGAGGACACCACGACGAATACTTAAAAGACTGGCCCGGAGCGAGCACTGGCTGCTCGCCGACGACGCCCGGCCCCTTGACCTCCTCCGTGTGCTCCAATCCGTCGGTGATGATCCAATGCCGGCTGACCAGTTGCACCGTCTCAAAGCCCTGATTGGTAATGCGGACGGTGTACTCAAAGACCCACTCGCCCTGTTGCGGCCGCGAGTTCTCGGGGGAATGCCGCGACAAGACTTCGACGCGAATGCTATTGGTGACGGCTTCGGACATCGGAGCCTGTTCTTGCCCCAGATTAGACATGGTGAAGGCCCATGATAACACCGGCTCTTAAAGGAGGCCGGTGTTTAGTGCCAATATGTTTAGTGCCAATATGGGTGCGGCTCGGGAACCGCCGCGCCATCCTTGCGCGGGTCGGACGCGCCGTAGTTGATGTTGGTCGCGGAGTCATGGACCACGGCCTGGCCGCCGCCTACGGTATCGGAGAATGCGCCCAGCACCTTCAGCTCGTGTCCCCGGGCGGCTAACTTCTCGCGCACTTCCTGCCGCACTCGGCTTTCGATCGAGACGTCGCAGCCGCCGAAGGTGAGCTTGGTGAACCGCGGAGCTTCCAATGCCGACTGGATGTTCATATCGTGGTCCACGATGTTGGAAACGAACTGCGCATGAGCCTGCGCCTGGTTGAACCCGCCCATGATGCCGAAGCCCATATGCGTGCTGCCCTTTTGCATGAAGGCCGGAATGATGGTGTGGAACGGCCGTTTGCGCGGCGCCAGGGCGTTGGGATGATCGGGGTCCATAGTGAAAAGGCCGCCGCGGTTGTGCAGGGCGAATCCGTAGTCGTCGACCACCACGCCCGAACCGAATCCCGAGTACAGGCTCTGGATTAACGAAACGATGTTGCCGTCGCGATCCACCACGGAGAGATAGATCGTGTCGCTGCCGATCTCCAAAGGCTTGCCGGGAGAGACCGCGCAATCGGCGTGGGAGCGGTCGATCTTAGCGGCGCGCTGGCGGGCGTAGTCTAGCGAAAGCAAGCCGTCCACCGGGACCTTAGCGAATTTCGGATCAGCCACGTACCGGCGCATGTCGGAATAGGCCAGCTTCTGAGCTTCAATCTGGAGATGCAACTCCTCCACACTGCGCGGCTCGTAGTCGCCCAGCGGAAATTGGCTAAATACGTTGAGCATCTCCAGGGCAGCGATTCCTTGCGTGTTGGGTGGCAGTTCGTAAACTCTCCAGCCGCGGTACTCCGTCGAGATCGGCTGCACGAACTCGGCCTGGAATTCGCTCAGATCGGCGGCCGACATCTTGCCGCCCAGACGATCGCTGGTCCTTAGAATTGCGTGCGCGATCGGGCCGGTATAGAAGGCGGCGGGTCCGTCGTTGGCGATCAGTTTGAGCGCGGCAGCCATTTGCGGATCGCGGAACACTTCGCCCACTTCCGGCGCGGCGCCATTGCGCAGGAAAATGCGGCGGGCATTGTCGTCACCCTGGAGTTTCTTGGTGCCGAGCTTCCAGGCTTCGTGGATGATCTCGGTGACGGGATAGCCGTGGTCGGCATAGTAGATGGCCGGTTGGAACAGGTCGCTCCACGGCAACTTCCCGAAACGCTTGTGGAGTTTCGACCAGCCCTCCACGCACCCCGGCACTGTCACCGATTGAATGCCGGCTTGCGGCATCGATTTGTTGCCGAGCGATTTCAGTAACTCGATATTCAAGTCCTTCGGCGCCCAGCCGCTCGAATTGATACCGGTAAGCTGGCCGGTTTTCGCGTCCCAATAAATGCCGAACAGATCGCCGCCGATTCCGCAGCTCATCGGCTCCACCACGCCCAGGACGGCATCGGCCGCAATGGCGGCGTCGATGGCCGAACCGCCGCGCGCGAGCACCTGCGCGCCGGC
>DATJAK010000026.1:0-23977 GCA_035516375.1 Bryobacteraceae bacterium | reverse complement strand
GACTTCACCTTCATCTGGAAGGGAGGGCTTTTCACTATACCCAGCACCACTTCGGAAAAACGGTAATTGTTCTTGCCGGCTTCGCGCGCCACGGTGCGCACTACCGGCATGTCGTAGTATTCGAGACCGCGGCCGAGCGCATACGTGAGCATCATGGCGGTCATGGTGCGGACGAACTGCTCGGGGTGGGCGGCCAATGCGGTAATCATCGAAGCCGCGCCATCGACCTTGGTTCCATCGGGCAGCGCGCCAGTTG
Organism: Bryobacteraceae bacterium; assembly: GCA_035516375.1. Taxonomy (GTDB): domain Bacteria; phylum Acidobacteriota; class Terriglobia; order Bryobacterales; family Bryobacteraceae; genus PSRJ01. Next base: position 23,721 of record DATJAK010000026.1, on the reverse strand, counting down.
CATCCACGGGAGCGCCGCTGTCCCTGGTTCGCCAGTGCCCCACGGCATCGAAATTCTCCATGGCGAAGCCGACCGGATCCATCACGCTATGGCAGCCCGAGCAGGCGGGGTTGGAGCGGTGCTGGACCATCCGTTCGCGCACCGTGCCGCTGGCCATTTCGTTAAACGCCGGCACATTCGGCGGAGGCGGCGGAGGCGGCGTGCCCAGGATGTTGGTGAGGATCCATTTGCCGCGCAGCACCGGCGAAGTGCGATTGGCATACGACGAGACGGTGAGTACGCTGCCCTGGCCGAGCAACCCGCGGCGCGCGGGGTCGGTGAGCGTCACGCGACGGAACTGGTTGCCATATACGTTCGGGATGCCGTAATGCTTGGCGAGCCGTTCGTTCAGGAAGGTGTAGTTCGCGGTAAGCAGATCGACCACGCTGCGATCGTCGCGCACAATGCTGCCGGTGAACAGCTCGGTTTCGCGCAGAAACGCCTGGCGCAGATTGTCGTCGAAATCGGGGAAGACTTGTTGATCGGGAACCGTGGCCTTCAGATTCCGCAGGTACAGCCACTGCCCGAAGAAGTTTTGGATGAGCGCGCCGGACCGGCTGTCGGCGAGCATGCGCTTGACTTGCTGCGCGAGGACAGCCGGGTCGCTCAATTTGCCGCGCGACGCGACCGCCAGCAACTCGTCGTCGGGGATGCTGCTCCACAAGAAGAACGACAGGCGCGAGGCCAGCTCCAGATCGCTGATACGGTAGGGCGAACCGGGCGCCACTTTGTCGGCATCGGTTTCGGCGCGGAACAGGAATTGCGGGCTTACCAGAAGGAAGGCCAAGCCGTTCTCGATTCCCGCGTCGAAGCTTCCGCCTTCATTTTGGCCGCGCTGGAAGTAGCCCAACAGGCGTTCCGTCTCGGACTCGGATACGGGGCGGCGATACGCGCGGCGGGCCAAGGCGGTGAGAATCTGGCGGGCGCATGGGACGGCATCGGCGCCGGCAGCCGGGCGACAGGTGAAGATGCGGCGGCGGCTGGGCGTGTCGCCGGGGCCAGTCGGCTTCATTGGGCCGGAGATCGAGACCCAATCGATTTCGGGAATGCCGGAGGTGTTGATCGGGTCTACTTTCTCGCGCATGTACGGTTCGAGCAGCTCCACGGTAGGACCGGTGGATTGCTGTACGAACGCGAAGCCCACGTGGTGCGGGCCGGCAGTGACGGGAATCTGGAGCTCGACCCGCTTGGAAAGCTGTTCGGCGGAGGCCGTGGGATTGGTGTTGCCGAAATTCGCGTCTTCCTCACCGCCCATGGTGACCAGCTTGACGCGCGCGCCATCGAGGGTGACTTCCACCTGGCTGGGCAGTTCCAGACCACGCACCGTGTTGACCGTGTTCCCCCAAAAACGCACTTTGAAGCGGTATTCGGCATTGAGCGGAAAATTGTGCTTGACCAGAATGCCGCCGCGGGTGCCGAGGGGAAGGCCTTCGATGTGGCGGTCCTGTGAGAGGTCAGGGCGGTTGCGGAAGGTGTAGGTGGTGGGCGGAATCTTAGGATCGCCGACGGCGAGGCTGCTGATTTTCCATGCCGCGGTTACGTACCGCTCCATCAGCATGGGCGAGACGCTCAGCGAATCGGCGATGTTATCGAAGCCGAAATTGGCGTCATCGGCGGGGAGCAGCGAGGAAACGTCGGTCTCCATCCCCAGCAGGTCGCGGACGGCATTGCCGTACTCGGCGCGATTCAGGCGGTGAAGGCCCACGCGGCCGGGATTCACTTTGGCGAAATACGCCTGGTCGAGAGATTGTTCGAGCGAGGCGACAAATGCGTCCATGGCCACGCGATCGGGCCGCGGCATACCGGCGGGTGGCATCATGCCGCCGCGGATCTTTTCGATGACCTTCTCCCAGACCGGGGCCGCCGCGGAAACAGCCGCGGGGTCGAGCTTATCCAGCATCAAACCGGCGGTCTTGGCTTTTTGGTTGTGGCAGGTGACGCAATATTTATCGAGGAAGGCGCGCTGGTCGACGGGGGGCGCAGAGGCGGCGTAGAGCGCACCGCTTCCGTAAAGAACGAACCCAATTTCGAGTAACGCCTTTATTCTCGGGGATATGGACAGACGCACGACTCCCATGCAGGTAGCACCGATTGTAGTGTTTCCGTTTACCAGTGTCAATCGCTCCAAAGGGCTGTAATTCACTGATTCACTGGGATATAGTTCGGGAAGCGCGGGCCCGGTTGCGAGTCATCTGGCAGTGAGCGCGCGGTAGGTGCCGGCCACGTTGAGCGGTCGCTGCACCGCGTAGAATTCCCAGTCCTTGTAGTTGTCCATGAGCACGCTGGCCTGAGCCTGTTCGAGGGTCTGGCCGGCGGCGATGGCGCGGGCGACAGCATCGCGCAGCTCTTCGCGGTAGCGCAGGTTGGCGGTGACATCGGCCTTCTTGCCCAGTTTCCCATGACTGCAGATGAAGTACTCGAAATCCATGGCCTGGACGGCCTTGACCATGGGGATTTCGTTGGGCGAGATCGGACCGAACGGCAGGCGGTGGACGGTGATCCAATCGGAGGCGAATAGAACGTTGGTTCCGTCGACGAAGCGCACGAGGGTGTTGTCGTCGGCATGGGCCGTGGGCCGGGAGATGATTTCGACGCGTTTGCCGCCGAGGTTGATGGTCATGCGCTCGGTGTAGGTCAGGTCGGGCGCGCGGACGTACTCGATGGGCCCGCGCACAATTTCGGCGCCGCTGAGGAAGCCATCGTGATCGGCGTCGTACAGGCGGAACATGGTTTTGAGATTGCCTTGCGCTTCGGCGGGATCGATTTTTCCGTCGCCGTTCTTGTCCTGCGCGCGCACGTTGGCCGGGAGCGGCGTATTGGCCGGTGGCATAGCGATGTTCTTGAGCATGTTCTCGTGGCCGATGAAGCGCGCGGTATCGGCATAGACCGCGCCCCCGGAAGCGTGATCCCAATGGGAGTGGCTGTAGATGACGTACTTCACGGGCACAGCAAAACGTTTCGCCATCTCTGCTTTCAGCCAGGTGGCGAATTCGGTGCCGATCGGTTCCACGAGGACGATGCCTTCGGACGTGACCAGGAATATGGAAACGTAATCATCCATGCGGGCGTAGTAGACGTCGCCGGTGAGCTTGCCGATCTCCTGGCCTTTGTAATCGGTCTGTTGATAGAACGAACGCTCCTGCGCGGCGAGGCTGGTGGTAAGTGCGGCTAAGAGACCGGCGGCGAGAAGAAGGTTGTTGGTCTGCATGTTCCTCCCGCGTGCGATCATAACACTCGTGAGTCGGGTTTATCTGGTGCGCCACGGACAGGCAGGCACGCGTCAGGCCTACGATTCGTTGTCGGATCTGGGGCGGCGGCAGGCGCGGCTGTTGGGCGAGTACTTTATTTCGGAAGGAATGCAATTCGCAGCAGCGTTCAGCGGTACGCTGACACGGCAGGAACAGACCGCGGCCGAGGTGAAAGCTGCTTATCAAGACGCGGGCGCCGCGTTTCCCGAGATTGTGCCGGACTGCGGGTGGAACGAGTTCGATCTGACCGACGTGTACCGCGCGTTGGCGCCGCAGATGTGCGCGGAGGACGCGGAGTTTCGCCGCGAATACGAAGAGATGGCGCGGCACGCGCGCGCGGCGGCGGAACGGCCGGATGCGGAAGTGAATCGGCGTTGGATGCCGTGCGATACCAAGATCGTGGAGGCGTGGGTGGAGGGACGGTATCCGTATCATGGCGAGAGCTGGCAGGGATTTCTGGAACGGGTTGCCGGTTGCCGGGCGAGATTGGGACACGGCGATCGCAACGAGAACATCGTGGTGTTTACTTCGGCGACGCCGATCGGAGTCTGGACGGCGCTGGCGCTGGAGATTTGCGATAAGCGGGTGTTACGGCTGGCGGGCGTGCTGCACAACACGTCGTGCACGGTGATCCGGCTGCACCATGATCATCTGCGGCTCGATTCGTTTAATTCCGTCCCGCACCTGGGGAAGCCGGAAATGAGAACGCATCGCTAGTGGGGGCATGGCCCATCGTTTTTCTGGAGCAACGCGGGTAACCTCGGCACTCGCCGTTTGAAATAGGGCGTTACCTCGAGGGGAAGACCGGGAGGTCGCAAGGTTGAGATTAAGGGACAGCTACGATATTCCACCGGAAGTGTCACAGGGTCCCCACTCGCCCGCATTTGGAAAGTTCCTATGGAATTGGTTCGGCGATACCGGCCCGTTGACTCATGGTGAGTTGGACCTCTCGTTCTTGAATGACCTCGCTCCGGAAGAGATCGCAGTCGCCAGAAGTCTAATCAGGCGCAATCTCACGCTGGGGCAAACTCACATCATCCAAGGTGCTTGGGCCTTGCACGACCTGGACGCGGTTCCGATTTTGCAGAGGATGCTGGATGCGGAATCGGATGAGAGTAGGCGCCTAGTCATCGCTGGCGCTCTCTGGAGAATAGCCAAGGATTCTGTCTTTATCACGTGTCTCGATCGTGCAAAAGAGGGTCGCCTGCTCGTTCATCTCCATCTTCTCCAGGTCCTGTGGCTTGATGATGAGCGAGCGGTTGATTTTCTGATTGACTTGCTCGATCACAAGGACGGGAGGGTCGGCGGCGGGGCATTAAGCCTCTTGAACCAATTGGAACTTGGGCACTTCATCCCACGTCCCGTGCGCGAATTGACGCATCAGCCTGCGGATTACTATAAGCGCCGGCACGATCCTGCATTTCGCCAAGCAATGACTGCTGCCGTTCGCAAATGGAACCGGGAGATGAAGACTGGATGGTAGAAGCGGCAGGTGAGAACAGAGGCAGCGCGCTTTCGCGGGCGGTGTCCGGCATTCCACTAGAACGAAAAACGCAGCTGCATTTCGATGCGGCGATTGTTTGCGGCCGACCCCGCGGCATTGCCGCCGTTGAAGCCGCCGCCGCCGAAGCCGGTATTCACGCCAGTCGGTTCGCCAAATTGCGTGGAACTGAGAACACCCTGATATCCGCCGGGATTGAGGTGGTTCAGGATATTGGTGACGCCCACACCGACCGTTAAGTTGTAGCGATGCTCGGTGGTGTCTCCTCCGCCGTTGAAGAAGCCGCCGCGCCCGCCGCCACCGCCGCCACGGCCGCCACCGCCCCCAAAGCCGCCCCGCCCACCGCCGCCGCCGAAGCCGTTGTTGAACTGCCGGCCGCCGTTGTTATTGGCCGCGGCCTGGTTTCCGCCACGTACCGGACCAAATCCAAAAGTGCGGTTGACGCGCATATTGATGGACACCATGCCTGCCATCGTCAGGTAATTCCGTGGCACCAGATTGCCAGTCTGGCCCGCGAGCACCGCAGTGTTGAATCCGCCGAAGGGCGTGCAATAGATGTCTCCGACGGTCCCGAAGAAGGCGGAAGGACAGGCGCCCGCCGCCGCGAAGGCCGGCCGCGCATTGTAATACGTGTCGCCGTAGAGATCGTCGCCCAGCAGAATACTGTAGGGCGCGCCGGAACGGATGTTGACAAACGGAGAGAACTGCAGACGGGCCGGTCCGCGCACAGAACCAGCGAAAAAGAGATTGTGGCGCACATCCAGGTTGGAGCGGCCCCAGTCGGAAAAGAAATTGTAGGGATCAGAGGGCGTGCCCGGAAGATCGTGGGCGTAGTTGAGCGAGTAGTTCCCGAACAGCGAAACGCGCCGATTGAACTGGGTATTGAAGTTGAATCGCAGCATGTTCTGTTTCAAGACGCCGCCGGATTCGTATTCGAAAAGATTGCCGGCGGCGTAGCCATACGGAAACACGCCATTGGCGGGACCTTGCGGCAGCAGCGGATTATAGGTGCCCGGTAACGGAGCGTTGATCGGCACGGTTTGCGGCAGATGGTTGGTCCGGTCGAACGTGTAATTGATCGCGATGGTGGTGCTGTGAGGCAATTGCCTTTCCACGCCGATCGCGCCTTGCAGGTTGGAATCCGGGCGGAGATTCGAATCCACCGAATACGTGGAGTTCTGCCCCGGGCTCAGGCTGGAAATCGGCGGGATGAAGGGGTAGTTGAACGTGGGGTTATCGACGTTGTACTGCACCTGGCGTACGCCGTTGTTCAAGAACGCATTTTCGAATGGGCCGAAACCGATGCGGTCGTAGAAGATTCCGAAGCCGGCGCGGATAACGGTTTTTTGCCGGCCGTTCTTGGAACTGCCGGGCGCCCAGGCAATTCCTACGCGCGGCGCGATATCCTGATGATCGCTAAACAGGGTCTGGGTTTCGTATCGCAGCCCCAGGCTCAGCGTGATGTTGGGACGCACGCGCCAGTCATCCTGGATAAACGGCCCGGCATCCCACCGCACGAAGCTTACGTAGGGCAGCCCGGCCTGGATGGAGAACCGCGAGGGGCCCCCGCCTAAAGCCTGGATCTGCGCGGCGCTGAGGCCCGCCTGCTGCAACGCAAGGTTGCGTTGGTATTGAGCGAGCGACGAAATGAACGCCGTCTCGGGATTGCCGCCGGCATCGTAGACGAGCTGGTTGTTGGCATCGAGCACCGGCTCCACGCCGCCGGTGAACGTGAACGTGCCGTTGAAACCTTGCGGGTTGCTGTTCAGATCGCTATCGCGGCGAAAGCGGCCGCCGAAACGGACAGTGTGGGAACCCAGCGTGAACGAAGTGTAATTCTGTAGCTCGAAGTGATGGGAAAGGTCGGTTTCGATGCCCACGCCATTGCCGCCGGTGACGAATTCGTTGGCCACGTTGATTTGCGGGATCTCGTTGCCGGCCGACTGCGTCCAGCCACGATAGTATTGAAACCTTGTCTCATTGATCGTGTGCGCGTTCAGGACAGCCGTTTCGGTGATCATTACGTTCTGGTTGTTGCTGTTGGTGTTGTACGCCAAATCGGAATAGGGCGGCGGCAGGTTGTAGCGGCCGAGTCCGTTGTTCTCGCGATTGTTGAACCGCTCCTCGAGTCTCACCGTGAGCGTGTTGTTGGTCGAGAGCTGGTAATCCACGCGGGGCGCGATGGTGGTGTTGTTGAGGGGCGTGACCACCGAAGTGGTGATGGGGGTCACCAGAAAGTTCGCGGGATTCAGGTAGACCGCGTTGGTAATGGCGTTGTCCTGAATGTCGCGCCGGTTGAAGTCAATGAAGAACGACGCCCGGCGATTGATCGGACCGCCGAAATTTCCTCCCAGCTGGCGGTTTTGGTAAGGCGGCTTGTTGCTGGCAAACGGATTCCGGGAATTGAACTCGGCGTTGCTGTAGTTGGTGAAGAGCTGGCCGCGAAACTTGTCGGAACCGGGCTTGGTGAGGATCTCGATGCGGCCGTAACCCAGCTTGTCGTACTCGGCGGAAAAGGGATTCTGATTGATGCGGATTTCACGGATCGATTCCTTGGGAGGCAGTTGGCCGCCGGTGAACCCATCGATGTAGACCGAGCCGCCGTTGGGTCCGGCGCCTGGGCCGGCGAGCGCCTGCAGAGCGTCGGAGAGATCGTCGGGATCGTCGGGTAGCGCCTGCAGGTCTTCGCCTTTCAATACGAGCGCCCCTACATTGGCATCCGGCGCCACGCTGACCGCCGGGCCGGCTTCACTTTCCACCGTCACCTGCTGTTTTTCCGCAGTCACCAAGAGCTGGATGGGAACATCGACCGTGCCGCCTGCGTTGACGGTGACGGGGCGATCCACCGTGCCGAAACCGGGGAAGGCTACATGAACGGTGTACGCTCCAGGCGGGAGCCCGTTGGCGGTGTAGCTGCCATCCGCCTGTGTCCCCACGGTCCTCTGGACGCCATTGCCGGAGATCGAGATTTTGGCGCCGGGAATCACTGCGCCCGAGGGATCGGAAAGGACGCCGCGGACGCCGCCCGTGGTGGTCTGAGCGGCCGCGCCGAACGCCATCCACATCAGCATCACCGCAGAGCCGCATAATTGACGCGATCGAATCATAGTTTGGTAAGCTTTCGCTGCCGGCTTTCGGAAATGAAATGCTCGCTATTCCGGCGCACTCTCCCCGCCGAAATTCCAGCCGGCCATGATGTCGCGGGCAGCATCGGGCGACGCGGTTAGCAGTGGTTCTACGCCGGCCAGGAGGCTGATCGCCGTAAGGCGGCCGGCATCGCTCCCTGAGCTTCCGGAGACCATGATGGCATCGCCCGGCTTCAGATCGGATAACGGGACCGCCGGCAGCCGATCGAGCACCTGCCCGAGGTCTTGCCCGCCACGCCCTCCTGCGCCGGGCCCACCCCGCCCTCCAGCGCCGGGCCCACCCGCAGGCGGAGCACCCTGCGCGTTGGCGGCGCCGGCCTGATAGCGCTGGGAGAGGCGCGCGGCCAGGAACTGCGGAAGTTTCTTCAGAACGGACGCAGAATTGACGGTAACGGTCACCGGCTTCTTGCTGGCGAGGTCGTTCACGCGGATTTCGCCTTTCTCCGGATTGATCGAGCTGATGGTGGCTGCGATCTGGCGGAAGGAGCCGGAAATCACACGCTCGGCCTTGATCGTCAGCCCGTCCGGGCTCTTGTCCCCCAGCGCACGAACCTGGTCGCCGGATTTGATTTCACCTAGAGAGCTCGCGAGCGAATCGGCGAACTTCACGGAATCCGGTGCGTACCGCCGGAATTCGGTACGATCCTCGGCTTGAATCGTGAGCGTCTTTTGGCCCACTTTGACGGTGAGAGTCTTGGCGGCGGCATCGATTGCAGTGACGGTTCCGGCGATTCCACGGGCCTGCCAGTCCTGTTGCTCACGCTGCTGCAATTGCGCGATGTCGGCCTGGCTCATGATGACCAGCGTGCGCGCCTGGAGCTCCTTGCCATCGTCGGATTTCGCACCGACCGCGAGGATGCGGTCTCCAGCGGCGATGTCCGCAAAAGCGATCTTGGTGGCTTTCTTGAGATCGGTTTCGCGCGGAGGCACACGCAAAACCGGCGTGTTTTCGGCAACCGAAACGGAAACCGTGCCGCCGCGATCGTCCTTCAGTACGATATGCCGCGCTCCTGCATCGACCGACGTTACCTGACCGATCACCTGGCTTCGGGCAGGCGCACCCGGAGCCGCGGGCTGGGCTTGTGCCGAAGCCTGGCGAAGAAAAGCAATAACCAGGAGAGCCAGATACACTTTTCTCATACGTCCACCGCGGGGTCTTGCGTCGTTACATAGGAGGGGCGTCTGTTTCTATGCAGCAGGTTACAGGCTGGTAGGAAAACCGCTGGCAAAACACCCTAGCAGGCTGCTGAAAAAGCCCGCAAACCTCCGCTCCCTAACGGTCGCGGCTCGGTAACTGCCTGTGAACTCGATGCCGCGTTTCCGAGCCGTGCGCGTTAGCAAGCGGTTCTGGGGCTTTTTCAGCAGCCTGCCAGCCTAGGCGGGCCAGGCTAGCTATTTAGAGTCATACCCACATGGAGCGGCGTCCGGATCTGTCGCAATTCTCTCTATTGCTCGGCGGGAGCCGGCCGCTTCTGTGTGGGACGGTTGGAGCGCGCGCCCTTCTCAACCAGGTACTGAACCACCGTCTGATACCCTAGCGTTTTCGCCGCATCGAGCGCGGTGCGGCCGTCGGTGTTCGCGGCATTGACATCAACGCCAAGCTCGGCTGCCAGTTTCACGCTTTCGAGCGCGAGAGCTTCGCGCTGTGCGCGCGGCGGTTGAGACCATGCGGTGCCACCGCCGCCCATCCCGATTGCCGCCATCAGCACGGTGGTCGACTCGATGCGGTGCTGGAGACGGGCTTCGGCGATGTAGTCGGAATGTAACACGAACTTCGGATCGGCACCGTGCTTCACCAGCAGGCGCATCACGGCGGGTTCGGTGAACCGGGCGGCCAGCCAGAACGGGGTGGCGCCCACCAGCGCCGGCGGGAAATTGAAGTCGTGAGACGAGCGGCGGGTAGGAGTCCAGGTGCGCAGCGGCGCGTTGGGATCAGCGCCATGATCGAGTAGCGCGGCCACCATCTTTTCATCGCGGTGCATGATGGCGGCGTGAAGCGCCGTGAAACCGGCCGCGGCCAGGTTCGGATCGGCGCCCTTCGCGAGCAGGAAATCGAGCAGCTCGAGAAAATCCGCATGCGCGGCGAGCACGGTGGCGCTGACGCCCCAGGCATCGGCATCGTTCACATCGGCGCCAGCCGCGGCCAGCAATTTTGCGGACGGCAGATCTCCCTCACGGACCGCGAACAGCAGTGCCGTTTCGCCACCATGCGGGATCGCGCGATTGTACGCCGGAATTCCGTGTGGCGGCGCCGCTTCCACGTCGCTCCAAACATCGGAACGCGCTTTCACATCGGCGCCGTGCTCCAGCAGCACTTGAACGACCTCAGGATGTTTTTGTGAAGCTGCCCACATCAGCGCGGTCTGGCCGCGCGCGCCGTGGGCGTTCACATGCGCGTCGTGCGCCAGTAGTTGCTGGACGACTTCCGGATAGCCCGAGCGAGACGCCACCATCACCGGAGTTTCGCCCGCCAGCAATGGCAGGTTCGGGTCGGCGCCCGCATCGAGCAGCCTGCGCACCATCGGAATGCTTCCATTCTGGCTGGCGGCCCACAGCGGGGTCGCGCCCAGGTCGTTGGCGGCGTTTACCTTCGCACCGGCACGGAGCAGCAGGTCGGCGCTTTCCAGATCGTCGCGATAGCTGGCCCAAAGGAGTGCGGTGGAACCATCGGCTTCGGCTGCATTGACGTCGGCCTTCTTTTCGAGAAGAGCGCGCAAGGCTGCGTGGTCGACGTTCTTGGCGGCGTCCACTAAGGCGGGGCGTTCGCCGGCTGCGGCCGTGAGAAAGAATGGGAACGTGAGTGGGATCAGTACGAGATAGCGCGCCGGGCGGAAGCCCGGCGGCAGGCCGGAAGGCCTGACCCCACGTGGGCTGTCGACAACGCGGCTGCGTTCCACGGCTACACTCCGGAAAGCGTATCGAGCGGGAGTTTCCCGGTGCTGCCGCCCAGCCGCTCCACCGGGACATCCAATTTGTCCATCAGGGTCACCAGCAAGTTCGCGTTTGAGGGTTTGTCGGAATAGGTGATGTGACGCCCGCCCTTGAGCTTCCCTGCCCCGCCTCCCATCACCAGCAGCGGCAGATTTTCGCCCGAGTGCCGGTTGCTGTTCGAAATGCCGGCGCCGTAGAGGATGGTCATGTGGTCGAGCAGGGAGCCGTCACCATCGGGCGTGGCGCGCAGCTTGGTCAGGTATTGCGCGAACAACGTCGTGTGATAGCGGTTGATCTTCGACATCTTTTCGATCAACTCGGGAACATCGTTGTGATGGGAAAGAGGGTGATGGGCTTCGGGGACGCCGATTTGGGGATAGGGCCGGGCGCTTTGCTCCTTGCTGAGCATGAACGTGATCACGCGGGTGAGATCGGATTGGAACGCGAGGAGCTGCAAATCGAGCATCAGCGCCAGGTGATCTTCGAAGACTGGCGGCGCGCCCAGAGGCTGATCCAGGGCCGGGAGCTCGGTATCGCCCTGTTCTTCGGCCTTCTGAATGCGGCGCTCCACATCGCGAATGGCGTCTGCATATTCGTCGACCTTGGCTTGATCCTGCGGGCCGAGTTCGCTCTTGAGCGTCGCGAGCTTTGCGGTCACGGAATCGAGGATGCTCTTGTGCTGCAACAACCGGGCTTCGCGTGCGGCCCGGTCGGTGCTGCCGCTGTCGCCGAATAGCTTTTCGAACACCGATCGCGGATTCCATTCCGTCGGCAGAGGCTGGGTTGGGCTACGCCAGGAGAGCGTGTGGGTGTAAACGCAGCTCAGGTTGCCGGTGCAAGCGCCTGCGTTGGCCGGCACGTCCATCGAAAGCTCCAGCGAGGCGACCTGCGTGTCTTTCGCGAAGTGTCGCGCCAACAGTTGATCCATCGACACGTCGGCGATGATTTCGACTTCGTTACGGCCGCCGTGGGTGGTGCCCGTGAGGAACGACCCCGATGCGCCGGCGTGGATGTAGTTCCAGCTCGACTTGATGCCGGAAAGCGCCAGCATCTGATTCTTGAACGGCGCGAGCGGTTCGAGAATGGGCGAAAGCTCAAACGCAGCGCCTTCCCCTTTGGGCGTCCAATACTCCATGGCCATTCCGTTGGGCACGTAAAATGCCTGGAAACGGTGGGCGGGCTTTCCGGCGGCGCGGGCGCGGAAAGGCGGCAACATGGCCTCGATCAACGGCAGCGCGAGCGTCGTTCCCATCCCGCGCAGCAGCGTTCGCCGCGGCAATGATTTCCGAGTCAGAAACGTCATCTCGTCTCCTTCACTGAGCTGCCACCGAAGGGAGCGCTTTCGGCGCCTCTGGAGCTCCTGTCAAAAAGTTCGGGCTCTCGACAATTCCTAGTATGATCGATGACCAGCGATAATCGTGAGCCGCAGCGTCGCGAACGATTTTGCGCACCGCCGGCCGGTCGTAATATTCCAGGCGCCGCCCTAGTGCATAAGCCATCAGTTTCTCGGTAACGGTTCGCGGAAATTGCTCGGGCTGATCGAGCAGCAGTGCCCGCAATCCGGAAAGCCCTTCCACTTTCGCGCCGCTCACCGTGGCGCCGGTTGCATCCACCGGCTTACCCACTTCATCAACCATTCGCCAGCCGCCGATCACATCGAAATTCTCCAGCGTGAATCCCAGCGGGTCGATCACGGAGTGGCAGCTGTTGCACGTCGGGTTCTGCCGGTGCTGCGCCAGGCGCTCGCGCATGGTTTTGGGCGCTGCGCCGGGCTTGTTTTCAATGTTGGTGTCGACTCCCGGCGGTGGTGGCGGGATCGGCAAATCGAATATGTTGTTCAGCAGATATTTTCCGCGCAGGACGGGCGAGGTGCGGTCGGGGTAGGAAGTCGTAGCCAGCAGGGCCCCTTGCGCCAACAGCCCGCCGCGCTGCTCGTGGTTCGGCAGCGCAACCTTTCGAAAGCGGCTGCCGTAGATTCCCGGAATCGCGTAATGCCGCGCCAGCCGCTCATTGACGAAGGTGTAGTTGGCATCCAACAACTCAGACACGCTGCTGTCTTCGCGGATGGTGTTGCCGACGAAAAGCTCCGTCTCCTCTTTAAACGCCTGCAACAGGCTCTCGTCGTAATTTGGGTAGCGATCGGGGTCGACCACCACCTCCTCGACACGCCGCAGGTTCAGCCACTGCGCGGCGAAATTGTTCACCAGCGCATCGGTGGCGCGCGGATCGGCCAGCATGCGCCGAACTTGCTGATCGAGTGTCTGCGGATTGGTGAGTTGCCCGTGCTCGGCGAGTGAAAGCAACGGCTCGTCGGGGATGCTGCTCCACAGGAAGAACGAAAGACGCGAAGCCAATTCCAGATCGCTCAGGCGACGTTCCGCGGGCGGGTGGATGCGCAACAGAAAATCGGGGTCGGACAGGATTCGTTCGAGCGCAAACTGAATGCCGCTATCGAAGCTGCGGCCATCTTTACGTCCGCTGTCGAAAAATGGCAGAAGCGTTTGCACGTCCGTTTGCGTCACCGGCCGCCGGTAGGCCAGCCGCGCGATGTGGGAAATGATTTTCGTGGCACAGGCTTTTTCTTCGGCGACCGCACGCGGCTGACAAATGAAAATGGCGCGGCGGCTGGGCGTGTCTCCAGCCGCTCCACTGGTTTGGTACGGGCCGCCGATCTGGACCGCGCCCACGTTTGCGTAGCCCATGTAGATGTTGTCGTCCGCGATGACTCTGCCCCGTTGCAGCGGCTGTGGCAGGCCCTCTGGCTCCCACAGCTCGCGCACGAACGAGACACCGACCACATGCGGGCCCGATTCCACCGGCGTGCGAACTTCCATGCCGGCATCTCCGGTGAGCTGCATGTATTGTTCCCACTCGGGATCGCCGGCAAAATTCGGCTCGCCATCGCCCGCATAACTCGATGCGGCCGGCCTGCCTTTCGCCGCGCCGCCCACCACGAAACGCTTCAGCAGTTTGCCATCGATGCGGATATCGACCAGTTGCGGCCAGCCCATGCCCTTGAGGTAATCCTGATACTGGCGCTGCAGGCGGATCTTGACCAGATATTCGCCGTTGACCGGGAAGTCGTGCCGGATGGCCATGCCGCCGCGCGAGCCGAGCGGCAGGTCTTCGCTCTGCCGATCATCTTGCAAGACATGCAGCGGGATCTGGAACGTTTCGATCTTCGGACGGACAGGAGGAAGGCCCACGGCGAGGCGCGTCACTTCGCGCGCCACGGAAAGGTACCGCTCCAGATGGGCCGTAGAAATCGAAAGCGAATCGGCGAAGTTGTCGAAGCTGCCGTCCGCCGTCTCATCGCCGGGGAGCAGCGGTTTCACATCCAGGTCGACCGCCAGGAGGTCGCGGATTGCATTGTTGTATTCCGCGCGATTGAGCCGGTGAACCGCGGGCACTCGACCGGGATTCGGACGCGCTACCCAAGCCTGGTCGATTTGATCTTCCAGCAGAGAGGCTACGGTGCGATAGGTGGCGGCGTCGGGCCGCGGCCTTCCCGGAGGCGGCATGGAGCCAGCACGTAGCTTCGCGATGACGCGTTCCCAGAACTCGGGGTTAGCCTCGGGGTGAGTAGCATCGGCACTGTCGAGCGCAAGTCCCGCAGTGTGCAGCTTCTGGTTATGGCAGGTGACGCAGTAGGTGTCGAGTAGGCTCCTGGTATCGGTAGCGGCGTGCGCCGTGCCACCGATCACCGACACGAAGATGAGTGCGGATAGCGCACGACTCGACATATGGCTTGATGCACCGCTCCCTTTGGTCGCGGCTCGGTAAAACCGGGCGCGGTTTAACCTCTACGGCAGTACGGCGGTGATGTTCCGCTTGGGAACTTCGCCCACCGGAATGCGCGTGATCTCTTTCATCGACGCGATGTCCACCACCGACACCGAATTGGATGCCGCGTTGGCAACGTATGCCCTCTTGCTATCGGGCGTAATCGTCACCCAGTCGGGCGACTTGCCGACTTCGACACGGCCAAGCAACTTCAAATCCGGAAGCGAGTACGAGTAGACTTCCGTGTTCAACCTGCTGTTGACGATCAGGGTCTTGCCATCCGGCGTTACGGCAATGCCGTGAGACTCATTGCCGCCCTCCGGAAATGGAGTCTTGCCGGGAAGAAGATCGGGCAGCTTGATCCGCTGGATCTCCATGTGCGTGGCGAAATCGATGACAGCGAACCCGTTGAATCCGGAAAGCTGCGTAAACAGCCATTTGGTGCTTCCATCCGGATTCGTCGTAAAGGCCATGCAGCGAATTCCCAAGTCCCTCTCGACCGTCCATACCGGCGTCTCGGTCTGCTGGTCAATCACCGTGATGACCTTTCCCGGAATAGAGCCAGCCACCACATATTTGCCATCCGGCGTGACGTAGACATTGTGAAGCGCGCCTTTTGTGGGGATACTTTTCACCCGCTCGAGTGAAGCCGTGTCGATCACATCCACCGCGCCAGGCGCCACAGCGATCGCGACATAAACACGCTTGCCATTCTTGCTGACGGCGATGTTATTGGGATGACCGCTGAGCGGGACACGGCGGATGATCTGCAAGGTCTTCGTGTCCACTGCATCCAATGTGCGGCCGGCCTCGTCGCTGATGTAGTAGCGGCTTCCATCGGGGGCTACCGCAACACCATGGTTCACTTCTATCCCATGGATCGTTCCAACCACCTTGTTACTGGAAGGATCGATGATATTGACATCATCCCCGGCGCTGTTGGTCTGGATGATGCGGACGGTGCTTGCCATCAACGGCACGGCCAGCAGGAATACGAGGGGCTTCCAGCCCGAATGGGTCAGTTTCATGGTCGTCGAGTGCTCCTCTCAGGACTGGATAAAAGTCTAATGGGCCGGGAGGCCGGAGTCAAAGGGGGCGACTCCGCGGAAACGCCCTATTTCGCAACCAGCGCGCACAGCCCATCGGATTCGATGCCCAGCGGGCGGTTCACCAGGTTGTAGTAATTTTCGAACGCATTCAGCAGCGTGATCTCGGCAATCTGCTGGTCGGTGAAGTGACGGCGCAGTTCCGCGAAGGTGGCATCGCCGGCCGTCTTGGTTTGCGAGACTTCTTCGACGTAGGCGAGGGCCGCCCGCTCCGATCGAGTGAAGGCCGGGTCTTCGCGATAGCGTCCGAGTTTCTTGATCTTGTCGAGCGACCCGCCTTCCTTCAACGCCATGGCTTGCGCGATGTCGATACAGAAGTGGCACTGATTGACCTCGGAAATATGCGTGTGCAGCAGAAATTGCAATTCCCGGTCGAGCGAGAAGCCGTGTTCCATCATTTTGGTGATTTCGTAACTGACGCGCAGCGATTTGGGCACACGCGCCTGCACTACTTTTAACGGCGTGATCACCTTGCCCAAGCGCCGGCGAATCATCCAATAAGCGAGCCGCATCATCAGACCGCGCGGGTGTTCCACGGGTTCCAGACGCATACTGCTTCCCTGCCTTTCGTGATCGATTGTATGGCAAGGGAAGCCCGTGCGTTTTATTCTTGACATGTGACCCAATGGTCACCTATTATTCTAGGCGTGGATGATGATGTGTTCCGGGCGCTGGCGGACCCGACACGTCGCAAACTCCTCGACAAGCTCTTTAGGAAAGACGGGCAAACGCTCAGTGCGCTGGAGGCTCGCGTGAAAATGACGCGCTTCGGTGTGATGAAGCACTTGAAGGTGCTGGAAAAGGCCGGTCTGGTTGTCACCAAGCGGCGCGGACGCGAAAAGCTGCACTACCTGAACGCCGTGCCGATCCGCCTGATTCATGACCGGTGGGTGAGCAAATACGCCGAGCCCTGGGCCGCGGCGTTGAGCGATCTTAAAAACAAACTGGAGGACAAGACGATGGTGAAAGTATTCGAAATCTACATCAAGACGACACCCGAACGCCTCTGGCAGGCGCTTATCGATAAAGAGATGCGGCGCAAGTACACGTTCGGAGCGATCGTGGAATCGGACTGGAAAAAGGGATCACGCTACCAGGCTTTCGGCAAGGGTGCGCTGATCTTCGAGGGCGAAAATCTGGAAGTCGATCCGCCACGCAAGCTCGTGCAGAGTTTCCAGGCTCTGTGGGGTGAAGACGTGAAAAGCGAAGGGACGTCGCGCGTTACGTTCGAAATTCAACCGATCGGCGATTCCTGCCGGTTGACGGTCACTCACGATCAACTGCGCGAAGACGCCAACGGGCAGCTCTACGGCGGCTGGATGATGATTCTCTCCGGCCTCAAAACTCTGCTGGAAACCGGCGAGATGCTGACGACGCCGGGCTCAGCGCAGTTTGCATGAGGAGCCGAACAGACGTGCGCAAATTGTCGGTTTTCAACAACACCTCGCTGGACGGCTTCTTCACCGATGCGAACAACGATATGAGCTGGGCTCGCGCCATGGATCCGGAGTGGCACGCCTTCTCGGAAGGCAATGCCGGCGCCATGGGCGATCTTTTGTTCGGCAGAATTACCTACGAACTCATGGCGCGCTTCTGGCCCACGCCGATGGCGAAAGAGAGTAACCCGGTGACCGCGGAGCGGATGAACCGCTCGCTCAAGATCGTGTTCTCGAAGACCATGGACCAACCTTCATGGAGCAACACAAAGGTGATCGGAGGCGACATTGCCGCGGCCGTCCGTGAGATGAAGCAACGGCCCGGTGGCGATATGATGATCCTGGGAAGCGGCACGATTGTTTCGCAATTGACGGAAGCCGGTCTGATCGACGAATACCAGATCGCGGTGATACCGGTCGTTCTCGGCAAAGGCCGGACCCTCTTCGAAGGGGTCACCAGGAAAGTAAGACTGAAGCTGACCAACTCGCGGACGTTTGCTAATGGGAACGTCTTTGTGCGCTATGAGGCTTTGAGGTAAGTGGGGCGGGCCTTCCGGCCCGCCGCCGGGCTTCTGCCCGGCGCGCCTCGCGGAAGCGAGGCGGCGGCCGGAAGGGCCGGCCTCACGGGGTAATATGGCTGCATGCTCCTGCCACGTCTGACCCGAGTCATTGCGGTAGCTTTGTGGCTTCTGGCAAATCCGATGTCCGCTCAGGTCCACGAAGGGTACGCGTCGGTCCCCGGTGCGCGGCTCTTCTATATCGATACCGGCGGAAGCGGCGTGCCTGTGGTCTTCTTGCATCCGGCCACCGGCAGCGTCCGCGTTTGGGAATATCAGATTCCCGCGTTCACCGCGGCGGGTTATCGCGTGATTGCGTTCGACCGCCGCGGCTGGGGCCGCACTGTAGTCGATCCTCAGGGTCCGCAGCCCGGCACCGCCGCAGAGGATCTGCTCGCTCTGCTCGATTCGCTCGGCATCCAGCGCGCGCATATCGTCGGCAGCGCGGCCGGCGGTTTCGTCGCGTTTGATTTCGCGCTGTCGTTCCCGCAGCGGCTCCGCAGCCTCATCGTCGCCAATAGCGTCGGCGGCCTCCAGGATCCCGAATTCCTCGAAATCGGGCGCCGCATCCGGCCTTCACAATTCGATGCCTTGCCGCCGGAAGTCCGCGAAGTGGGGCCATCGTATCGCGCGGCTCATCGTGAAGGAACCCAACGCTGGGTGGATCTGGAAAAGATCAGCAGGCCCGAGGGTCCGCGCGCTCCCGCGCAGCCGATGCGCAATCGAATCACGTTTCCCCTGCTCGAAACCATCAAGCTGCCGACGCTGCTGATCACCGGCGGCGCCGATATGTACGCGCCTCCGCCCATCCAGCAATCTTTCGCCGCGCACATCAAAGGCGCGCAGACGCTGGTCGTTCCCGAAGCCGGCCACTCCACGTATTGGGAGCAGCCGGAGCAGTTCAATCGCGCCGTGATAGACTTTATCGCCAGACACTGACGAGGAGATGATGACCAGACTTTTTGCGATCGCGCTTTTGACGATTCCGGCTGTTGCGCAGACGGGCGAGCCGCCCGCCAATCCTCTCTCCACGTGGCTTCGCAATGCCTACAATGGCAACCGCAACAACATAGTAAGAACCGCCGAGCGGATGCCGGAAGAGAATTATGGTATGCGCCCCGGCCCGCAGGAGGAGGTGCGCACGTTCGGCCAGCAGGTGGGGCATGTGGCCAACTACAACTTCCTGTGGTGCTCGCAAGCCAAGGGCGAGAAGAATCCCAACGCCGGCAATAATCTGGAGAAGCTGAACACCAAAGCCGAATTCCTCAAAGCCGTGAACGACGCGTTCGCCTATTGCGAAGTCGTCTACAATTCGCTCACTGACGCATCCGGCACCGAGATGATCGATATCACTCAAGAGAGCGGCCGGCAAACGCGCAATCTGCGCATGGCGCTATTGATCCTCAATTACGGGCACAACAACGAGATCTACGGCAGCATGGTGAGCTATCTGCGCATGAAGGGCATTACACCGCCGGCTTCGGAGCGCCGCCCGCCACAGAAACAGTAGCCATGCGCGTTCGATCGGCCATCGTCTCATTCGCGGCCCTGGCGCTCGCGCCCACAGCACCGGCGCAAACCTTGTCCGGCGACGCGTTGGTGAAGGCTTTGCGGCAGGGCGGTTACGTGATCGTGATGCGCCATGCGAGTTCGCCGCGCCAGGAGCCCGACAAAAAGACCGCCAATCCCGACAACCTCACCTTCGAACGGCAGCTCGATCAGACCGGGCGCGAAACTGCCGCTGCCATGGGAAGAGCGCTTCGCGAGTTGAAAATCCCTCTCGGCGAAGTGCTCAGCAGCCCCACGTACCGCGCGCTCGAAACGGTGCGGCTTGCGCAGTTTGGCAAAGCGCAGACGTTTCCCGAACTGGGCGATGGCGGCCAGAACATGCGGGCGGCCACCGACTCGCAGTCCGATTTTCTGCGGAAGAGAGTGAAACTGTTCGCGGCCGGTACGAATACGCTGATCGTGACCCATTTCCCGAACATCACGGCTGCCTTTCCGCAGCTCGCAGCCGGCTTGGCGGATGGCGAAGCGCTGATCTTCGGCCCGGATGGTAAAGGCGGAGCGATGCTCGTAGCCCGCGTCAAAATCGAAGACTGGCCCAAGATGCGGCCTTGAACCGCGCGCGTCAGCAAGCGAAGGTCGCTATCCCGCCCTACTCCTGCCGCAGCACCACATTGGGGTCTAAGCGCGCTGCGCGCCGAGCCGGGATGTACGCGCCCAAGGCCGCCGCCAGAATCAGCGACGCCGCCACGAATGCAACCAGCGGCAGGTTGAACGATGACGTGCCGATGACCGCGGTGGCTGAGTTGCCGGCCAGCAGGCTGACCAATAGACCAATCGCCACGCCGACCAGGGCCAGCAGCAATCCGTGCTGCAGCACCATCTTCAAAACGCTCGCCTGATCGGCTCCCACGGCCATTCGAATGCCGATCTCACGCTGCCGCAACCCCACCGAGTACGTCATCAGCCCGTACAATCCCACCAAAGCCAAAATGAGTCCCAACACGGCCAGCCCAGCCATCATCTTGATCAGAAGCCCGAGTGTGCCCGTCGCGCGCTGGTCGAAATAATCCTCCATGGTGCGGACGCTGATGATGGGTTGCTGCGCGTCCATGGAGCGCACCAGTTGACGCAGAGGCTCGGCCACCGAACCGGAGGGACCGGTAGTCTGAAGCACCAGGGTCATGCCGGACAACGTTCCAGCTCCCTGCGAATACTGCGCCACAGGCAAATAGACAAAGTCCAGGGGAGGCTCGACGATGAAGATATACTTGCTTCGCTTAGCCACGCCGACGATCTCGAGCGGGGTCCCGCGGTCGCCTGCCAGCCGGAAACGTTTGCCGATGGCGCTCTGATTCGGGTAATACTTGCGGGCGGCCAGCTCATTGATGATCGCGACGCGCCGGGTATCGGCGCGGTCGCTCTTTTGAAATTCGCGGCCCTCCACCAAGGGCAATCCCAGAGTCTCGAAATATCCCTCGCTCACCGCGTTGGAGAGCATGCTGATGGCTTCCGTGCCAGGGGGTAGCGTAATACCTTCGGGAATGATACGCGACACGCCGCTGGAACTCGCGGCCATAGGTATCCCTTGCGTCAGCGCCGCGGATTTCACTCCCGGCAGCACGCGCGCCTTATCCAGCAAATTCCGATAGAACTCCGCCGTCTGTTCCGGCGAGTAGCGAATCAGGCTCGGATCGAAGCTGGCCAGCAACATATGGTCGGTCCGGAAACCTAACGGCGACGAAAGCACGATGGCCGCACCCCGGTAGGCTTGTGTAGCGAAGATCAGGAGAACCAGCGAGCCGGCCACCTGCGCAATCACCAGCGCGTTACGTCCCACGAATCGCCGGCGCTTACCGCCCTCGGCAGAACTGGATTTCAAGGCAGGGACCAGGTCCGGACGCGTGCTTTGTAGCGCCGGAGCCAGTCCGAAGATCAGCGCGCTCACCACCGCCACCAAGAAACAGAATAAGAAGACGCGCGCATCCAGCCGCACGTCGACCACAATCGGGATATCGCTCGGAATGCGGACCGAAGAGAACAAGTCCACGCCGCCTTCTGCGACGATCATTCCCAACACTCCTCCCAATAAAGCGATCACCAGACTCTCCGTTAACAACTGGCGAATCAGGCGGCGTCTTCCCGCACCGATTGCCAGGCGGATGGCGATTTCTCGAGCGCGAGCGCGCGCTCGGCTTAGCATCAGATTCATCACGTTAGCGCAGGCGATCAGCAGGACCACCACCGCCAGGACGAGCAGGAAGCCGACCAGCAGGGCGTTAAAAACTCCCATCTTCAGTCGGGCCTGTAAGTCGGTGCTGACTACCAGGGATGTAGTACGGTTCGTGTCCGGATAGGCTTGAGACAGTTGCTGGCCGATCAAACGCCCTTCCGCGGCAGCCTGGTCCAGGCTGACGCCCGGTTTGAGTCTTCCATTCACGAATAGGGAGCGGCTCCCGCGTTTTTCACGTACGCTCTGCTCGCCCGCCATACGCGGTTCCATCGCGAGCGGAATAAAAATATCGGAGCGGATCAAATTGTAGGGGCCCAGAAAGTCGGGCGGCGTCACGCCGATCACGGTGAACGGAATGCCGCTTAAGTAGACGGTGGTTCCGAGCACATTCTCACGGGCAGCCAAAGCGCGTTTCCACAAGTCGTAACTGAGAACCACAACCGCATCGCGTCCCACGGCCTGGTCTTCTTCGGGGCGGAAGCCGCGGCCCAGCACCGGCTGGACTTCCAGCACTTGGAAAAAGTTTCCACTGACAAACGTGCCGTACTTCATTTCCGGTAGAGCGTTCTTTTCTATGGCGAAGCCGAATGGAGCAAATTGTGCCGCTTCCAAACCGGCAAACGATCGGCTCCGGTCGCGCAGGTCGCGATAGTCGGGGTACGACAACAGGCCGTAAGTCCCGAGCGCGCCCAGGCCTTCGCCGCGTAATTGTGACTGCACGGCCATGATTTCCGAAGCGTGCGGTACTGCCATGGGCCGCAGCAGCACCGCGTCGGCCAAGCTGTAGATGGCGGCGTTGGCGCCGATGCCCAGCGCGAGCGAAACGATCGCCACCAATGCGAATCCGGGATTCTGGCGCAGCGTGCGTAGGGCGTAACGAAAGTCGCGCAGCATGATTTACTCCTGTCGCAGCACGGAATTGGGGTCCAGACGCGAAGCGCGCCGTGCCGGAATGTAGGCGCCCAATGCGGCCATGCCGATCAGCGCCAATGCCACCAGCGCCAGTAACGGCAAGTTGAAGCCCGCCGAACCGATCACGGCGTTCGTCGGTTTACCCGCCAGCAGACTCAGCAGCAAACCGATGACTACCCCGGTGACCGCGAGCCGCATACCCTGCCGTAACACCATTCGCAGAACGCTCGATTGATCAGCGCCAACCGCCATGCGGATGCCGATTTCCCGCTGGCGCAATCCCACCGAATAGGTCATCAGCCCGTACAGACCGATCAACGCCAGCGCCAGCCCCAACAGCCCCATCCCCAGCATGACTTCGAGCAGCACGTTCACCAGTCGCCTGGCCCGCTGGTCGAAGTAATCTTCCATGGTGAGGACGCCGAACACCGGCATTCCCGCGTCGAGGGAACGAACCAGGGTCCGCAGTGGAGCGGCCATATCGGCCGGCGGACCGGTCGTTTCGATCAGCAGCGCCATTCCGCCTCCCGGAATCGGATGCTGGGCTAGCGGCAGGTATAAATATTCGATCTTCGGCTCCACCACGAACGCATATTTGCTTTGCTTGGCCACTCCCACAATTTCCACCATGGCGCCGGTGCGGCCATTCAGTCGGAAACGCTTTCCCACCGCGCTCTGCTTGGGGTAATAATGGCGCGCGAAGTGCTCGTTGACCACCGCTACGCGCAGAGAATCGGCGCGATCCGTTTTCTCGATCGCGCGGCCCTCGACGATCGGTATGCCCATAGCATCAAAGTAACCGTCGGTCACCGTGGACGAAAGCACGAGGGCGGCCTCCGAGCCTGCGGGAAGCTGCGCGCCTTCGGGCGCGACCCGGCTGGCATCGCCGTTTGCGCCAAACGGCACATCGTTCGCCAGGCTCGCGGATTTCACACCATTGAGCCGCCGCACCTGATCGAGCAGCTTGGTGTAGAATTCTTGCGTTTGCGAGTCGGTATATCGCGCCAGCGTCGGATCGAAATTGGCGATCAGAATGTGGTCCGTACGGAAACCGACTGGAGACGCCAGCAGAATCGCGGCGCCGCGATACGCCTGGGTAGCAAACACCATCAGGACGAGCGACACGGCGACCTGGGCAATCACCAGCGCGTTGCGCCCCAGGAACCGCCGCCGCTTGCCGCCTTCGGCTCTCCCGGTCTTCAACGCCGATACTAAATCCGGGCTCGTGCTCTTCAGCGCCGGCATCAGGCCGAACAGAACAGCGCTGGCCATCGCGGTGAACAGCGAGAAGAGCAGCACGCGAGAATCCAGCCGGAAGTCGAT
>DATJAK010000025.1:0-6907 GCA_035516375.1 Bryobacteraceae bacterium | reverse complement strand
TGACGTGTAACGTCTCCGTTCATGGAGACAATGTACCCGTATAGCGAATGGTCTCGGGAATGCCAAGCGGACGGGCGGAGGACTTTTCAATGAATCCGGAACATCCAATTCACGAGACCCATGCGCACTCGCACGGGCAGGGCTGCGGCCATCAGGCAATAAAACATGACGGCCATACCGACTATCTTCACGATGGCCACCTTCACCATCCCCACGGGAAGCACGTAGATGAGCACGCCTTCGACGTAAATTTTACCAATCCCGCACAGTGCACTCCGCAACACGATTGTGGGGGCCATGACCGCTCTCACAAGCACGGCGTTGGCTGCGGGCACCAGGTTGTTCCGCATGGCGACCACGTCGACTACCTCGTCAATGGCCACCTGCACCATCCGGATGGCAACCACTGCGACAACCATGGTTCGGTTGAGCTTGTAACGGAGCGGAGCTAGGGTCGATTCTGTTCATCAGCTTCTTGCCGGCGGTTTCGCTCTCTGAAACCCCGATTTGCGCGCGTTGGTCGGCAGCGATCCCGTTCAACCGGGGTCTGTTCACGGACCGATCAGTTCACTATTTGGTCCGGATCGCCCACAAAGTATCCCGTCTGTCAAGTAAACATAGGAAATCCGAAAACTAAGGTGTAAAATCAGCTGCTATGCAGCGGCAGAGCGTGGGTTATCCCTTGTCTTTAAGGAATGTTGGGCGAGGGCGCCTCGAAGCTCATGCGATCTGCCACCCGCCGGGAGGCTCCCCTGCATAGTTTCTGGACTTCGGCTGTGTTGATGCTCTCCATGGCTGCGCCTGCGGCGGTCAGCAAACGCCGGCGAATTGCACTCGCGCTAAAGATTCCCATCGCGCCAGAACACCGTCCATCCTCTCCACCGGACGAATCTGACAGGAACCCGTACCGCGGAGTGGTGGTGGTCCTTTTATGTTGCGCATTGGCCGGCATGGTGGCGGCGTTTTATGGTGGCCGAACGCTCGGTATTGCGGTGCTGTTCGATGTCGCGCTGACCCAGTTGCTCGCTAGCGGCATTCTTGCCGGCGTTGCCATCGCGATGACGAAGCGCGCGAAGAAGCCCGTAGTCGCCGAAGAAACCGCGGTCACGGAGCCTGCCGGGAAAATCGAATCGGCTGAGCCCGAGCTCGCGCTTCCGGATCTCGACGGTAAGCCGCGAGGGGCTGCCTCCAACGTAACAGCCCGTCTCAATGTAGTGAGGACCATATTGGCGACCATGGGCGGCTGGATTGCCCAGCGGGTCCGCCAGCTGGGCCTGTTGCGGCTGATGAGAATCGGCACCGCTGCCGCGGGTGTGATTGGCATCGTTTACATTCTGCGGCTGGACCTGCCTACGTTCCTCCTCTCCCGCATGACAGCCGCGATAGCCGCCGGAGCTTGCCTCGTGGCGGCAGGTCTAGCTGCAACCGCAGCCTACTATCTGGCCGGCATCGAGCCTGCCCGAGTCCCCGAGGCGCCCTGGCTTCATCGCGGGGCGCGCGTGATGGCGTGGCTCTTCGTAATAGCTGCGATTGCCGTTGCTTTGGCGTGGGCAGGGCAGCAGACGGCGCTGCGCATGGTCCACTTTCTGATTCTGGCGATCAACGCCTTCGTTTGTTGGGGCCTCTTCACGATCCGTCCTTCTTCCGACGAGGCCCCGGAAGCATTCCCGCTCGACCTCGGCGTCTTAGCGACCCTCGGGAACCGCACCAACATTCTGACCAGCCTCCTGGACAGCGCGGAGCAACAACTCGGCATCGATTTGCGCTCCACCTGGGCCCTCACCGTGGTGCGGCGCAGTCTGGAGCCGCTCGCGATCGGGCTGTTCTTTGTGGCATGGTTTTCGACTTCGCTCACCGTAGTAGCTCCGGAGGAACAAGCTCTGGTCGAGCGCCTGGGCGTGCCGGTGGGAGGCCAGCCGTTGATGCCTGGGCTGCACTTGCATTTCCCCTGGCCAATCGATCGCGTGTTCCGCCTGCCCGTGCAACGTATCCAGACCGTTACCGTTGGCCATGAAGGCGAGGAAGAAAAAGGACCGGAGAACGTGCTGTGGGCGCGGCAACACGCTGCCAACGAATACACGCTCCTGCTAGGCAACGGCCGCGATTTGCTCACCATCGATGCTGCGATTCAGTTCCGTATCGCGGATGCGCGGGCTTGGCGCTACCACTGCCAGAATCCGGGCGATGCTCTGCGCGCCATCGGTTATCGGGCGGTGATGCGATCCACTGTCAACCGCACGCTTTCCGACGCTCTATCGCAAAACGTCGTAACGCTGACCGGGCATATGCGCGACATAGTGCAGCAGGATGCCGACGCGCTCGGTCTCGGCATCCAGGTGGTGGCCTTCACAGTGGGCGGCATGCACCCGCCGGTGCCGGTCGCACCGGACTACCAGGCCGTAGTTTCCGCCGAGATCGCTAAGGTGACCGCCGTTGTCAATGCCCAGGCCTACCGCAATCAGACGGTTCCAGCCGCCGAAGCCTCGGTTCTGGTGGGCACGAACGGTGCCACCGCGGCGGGCGAAAAAGCACTCGCCAAGGCCGCCGGCGAGGCTTGGAGTTTTCGAACTTTGCAGTCGCAGTATCGCGCCGCGCCGCAGGAGTTCTTCTTCCGGCGCCGTCTCGAGACTTTGGAGAACAGCCTCGGCGGACGTCAATTCGTGGTGGTGGATTCCCGCTTCCTGCGGGATGGAGGTGAATTGTGGTTGGTTCCGTAGTCACCCAACAACGCTTGCGAGCCATAGTCGGTTCGCTCGCGCTGGCTGCCATTGCTTTTTATGCGATGGCGGTGGTGGTGGGAGAAGGCCAAGCTGTGCTGATCACCCGCTTTGGCCGGCCGTTACGTGCCGCCACCCAAGCCGGCCTGCACTGGAAGCTTCCATGGCCGATCGATCAGGCCACCTTGCTCGACCTGCGCCGGCACGTCTATGAGACCGGCCACACCGAAATGCTCACGCGCGACAAGAAGAATATCATCGCCCGTACGTTCGTGGTCTGGCGCATTGGAGATCCGCTCACTTTCACGCAAGCCATCGGCAGCCAGGGTGGCGCCGAATCCAAGCTGGACGGACTGCTCACGAATGCGGCCATCGGAGCATTGGGCGAGCATGACCTGTCGGCGCTGGTATCCACCAACCCCGGCGATTTGCAAGTTGACCAGATCGAGTCGGAGATGGTCGCCTCCACGGCGCCCCTAGCGTTGCGCAGCTATGGTGTCAGCATCGAACAGATTCGGCTGGAGCGCATCGCTTTACCAGAGGCCAATGTAGCGGCGGTATTCGAGCAGATGCGCGCCGAGCGCAGGCAGTTCGCCGCCAAATTCCAGGCCGAGGGCGACAAAGAGGCCAGCCGTATTCGTTCCGAGGCCGATCTCGAGGCAGCGCGCATCACCGCCAAGGGAGCCGAAGAAGAGGCCCGAATTCGTGGCGAATCCGCTGCCAAAGTTGCGAAGATTTATGGCGATGCGCACCGCGTAGACCCGGAACTTTATAAGTTTACGCGCTCGCTCGATTCGCTCGATAAGCTCGTAACCGGCAGCACGTCGCTGATTCTCCGCACCGACTCAGAGCCGTTCTCGGTATTGCAAAGCAAATAATCGCCGTGAGAAACCAGGGCCCACCTTCTGAAATTCGGCGCTTGATAGCGCCCGTGACTGGCCTGCTGGACGCCGCCTGGCAGAGGATGCACTGGTGGATCGCTACCATGGCAGTGCTCTACGCCTTGTCTGGCATCACTATTATTAAGCCCGACGAGGTTGCCGTGATCGAACGCTGGGGGCGTCTGGTGGGCAGTTCGCCCGCTGCACAGGAGCACGGGCCCGGCCTGCTGTTCGCCTTGCCCCGGCCCGTGGATCGCGTGGTGCGCGTGCAGGTGAAGCACGTGTCGGAGGTACCCGTGGCCACGCTCTCAGGCTACGAAACCGATGACGAGGACGTGGCCCCCTCGACGACGCTGGATCCGCTGAGTCAAGGTTACGCAGTTACCGGCGATCACAATATCCTCCAAGTGGTGATGGTGGCGCGATACCGGGTGCGAAGTCCGGCTGAATGGGCGTTCTATGGTCCCAGCTCGGAAGACGTGCTGCGCGTCGAGGTTAGTGCCGCTATGATGCGTTCCATCGGTGAGATGCCGGTGGACCGCGCGCTCTCCGATGGCCGCAAGGCACTGATCGCTACTGCCATGCGCCGCGCGCAAGCTGGTCTGGATGCATCACACTCCGGTCTCGAACTGTCATCTTTGGAGCTCACGTTCCTCGCTCCTCCGAGTGCCTTGGCGCCGGATTTCGATGCCGTGCAGAGCGCCTACATCGGCGCGGAGACAAAGAAGAAAGATGCGCAAGCTTACGCCGAGGCCATCATTCCGCAAGCCCAGGCCAAGGCGGATGCAGCCCTGCAAACCGCACGCGGTGATTCCGACTCCGCTTTAGCTCTGGCACGCGGCGACGCAGAGGCCTTCTTAGCCCTCGATCAGGAGTATAAGACCAACAAGGCAGTGGTTAGCGAGCGTTTGTATCGCGACGCCGTGGAAAAGGCCCTGAGTTCGGCCGGGAAGATCCGCTGGGTTCCACCGCCGGTTGGCGGCAGCTACCACGGGTTCCGTGTCGAAATTACGACTGCCAACGCCGGAGGCAAACCAATTCCAATGCCAACTTCTCAGGTGGAAGACGACGACCAATAAGCTATGAGTGAACTCGCGATTCCAGCCATCGACAATGAAGGATTGCCGGCGACTCTCGCCCCCGAGGAGCGGCGACGGATCAGCACGCGCCTGGGATTCGGTTTGGCGGGGATCGGCCTGCTCGCTCTGGGTACCGTACTGGTGCGTCTTTCGCCCGGCCAATGGCAGATCGGTGAACTTCTGCGTGGCATTGCCGCCGCGGTGGTCGGCGTCCCGACATTGATTTCCGGATTGCGGGGCGTAGTAACCGGAGACACACGCCGCGCCACCGACCAATTGGTAGCTATCGCCGTGCTCGCTGCCGCGGCCACCGGAGATTTCGTAACCGCCACTCTGATTCCGCTGTTTCTCGAAATCGGCCGGCTTTTTGAGGAACGCAGTTCCCTCGGCGCCCGGGCGGCCATCGATGGCATCCGCGCTCTCAGCGCTCGCCAGGCGGTGCGATGGCGCGATGGCGTCGAGGAGCGCGTAGATCCTAATACCCTGCGGCCGGGCGATGAGATCCTGGTTCGTCCGGGCGAGCGGATTGCGGTGGATGGTACGGTCCTGGAAGGCCGCGCCGCGGTGGACCAATCCGCAATTACTGGCGAGTCGCTGCACGAGGATGTTGGCCCAGGCACCCCGGTATTCGCCGGGACCGTCGCCCTGGACGGCCTGCTCAAAATTCTGGTGCGCGGTACGGGCGCCGATACCGTACTCGGGCGCGTGGTGGAACTGCTGGCTGAAGTGGAGCGCGCCTCTACGCCAATCCTGCGTTTATTTGAACGCCGCGCGGCCGTGTGGCTACCACTCGTGCTCACTCTCGCGGCGACGACGTTATTTTTCACCGAGAATCTGTCGCGCGCCATTGCCGTTCTAGTGGTCGCTACGCCCACCGCTCTGGTGGTCGCGGGGCCGGCCGCCATTGTCGCGGCTATGACCGTCGCCGCGCGTCTGCGCATTCTTATCAAAAGCGCCGACTTTCTGGAGCGCTCAGCCGAAGTCGATACTTTGATCCTCGACAAGACCGGAACGGTAACGGTGGGCATGCCAGCCGTAACAGAGATCCGGCTTGCCGCGGGCGAATCTCAGGAAAAATTGCTTGCGGTGGCGGCCTCCTGCGGTTTCGGATCGCTGCATCCGGTGTCGAGGGCGGTGGTGGCTGAAGCGCTTTCCCGAGGAATCGTGAGCACCCCTCCGGCCGACCTCCAGGAACGATCCGGCCTCGGGGTGGTCGCCATGGTGGATGGAAAAAGGGCGATTCTCGGGCGCCGATCTCTGCTCATGGACTTCAATGTCGATTGTGGACCCGAAGACGACAGCGACGTCTCCCGTGTCTGGGTCGCGCACGGCGGCCGATGCCTGGGGAGCCTCATGCTGCGCGATCGGCCGCGCGCCGAGGCGCGTCACGCGCTGGAGAATATGAAGACAATTGGTATCGATCGGTTCATTTTGCTCACCGGAGATCGAGCCGCTGTGGCTCGCCAGGTAGGCGATGCGCTCGGAATCGACAATGTCGTGGCCGAAGTACTGCCCGCCCAGAAGCTGGAGGTGGTGCGCGCCGAACAGGCTGCCGGCCGTACGGTCATGATGGTCGGCGATGGAGTGAATGACGCGCCGGCGCTCGGAGGGGCGGATGTGGGCGTCGCGATCGGCGCGGAACTCAACGAAGTGGCCTTGGGTGGAGCTGATGTGGCCCTGTTAGGAACCGATCTCGGCCGCCTTCCAAAGCTGATCGGCCTGGCGGATACCACGCGGCGAATCCTCGCACAAAACGTTTGGCTCGCGTTCGCGCTGTCGGTGGTTTTGATCGTGCTAGCTGCACGAGGCGTTCTGAATCCCCTCACCGGCGCTCTGGCCCAGAGTGTCGCGGTGGTGTTGGTAGTGGCAAACAGCGCCCGAATCCTCCGATTCGCAAGAGCCGACAAGCCGGCAGGCGCGCCGCTCGAAGTCCCGGGCGCCGCGCCTGCTTCCGCATAGCCGCGGCTGGTGAAAACAAAAAAGCGGAACTGGTCATCGGTTTACGAAGCGTTCGACGCGGGTCCCGCTTGCGTCGTTTCACATCTACTTGGCGTAGACTACGTAAGGGACGAAGCCTTTCACTTTGGTCTTCAGCTTGTACATCGAAGCCCGGCCGCAAAAGTAGAGTGTTGAAAAGTCGGCGTCTCCCCACGCAAAGTTGGCCGCAGGTTCGATCAGGACGACAGTTCCTAGGTGGTTGCCGTCGGCGTCGAACACCCAAATTCCGCCG
>DATJAK010000024.1:0-19960 GCA_035516375.1 Bryobacteraceae bacterium | reverse complement strand
CACCGTGGCTGTGGGTTGCGCTGATCTGGCTTTCGGTTGGCATGTTCGATGCATCGGACACTGTCTTCTCGATGCGCGCCGAAGGCCATCACCACGCGTGGTTCAATCTATTCATCACGCTGTTGCTTTCCTGGCTGCCGTAGGCGCTGGCGAGTCCGCTCATCCTCCGCCTGGGACGCAGCCATGCTCCGAGATTGAAATCGGCGTCGTGGTGGTTATTTCATCTCGCGGTGTGTGCCGCAATCGCTCTTATCTCCGCCGCATGGACCTCTGTTCTCGAAGTGCTGCTCAACCCATGGCTCTGGGATCCGCCGCCCCACCCTCAGTCGTTGCTCGCTATGGCAGTGACTCGATTTCTCGATCGTACTGTTTCTGCCCTGATCCTCTACGCTTCTATTCTGGCAATTGGTTTCGTACTCGACTCCTCGAACCGTTTGGCGTTCCAGCAAGCCGAGACAGCGCGACTGAACGAGTTGCTCACGCGCGCCCAGCTCGACGCCCTGCGCCGGCAAATCGAGCCGCATTTTCTGTTCAACACCTTGAACGGCGTAGCAGCGCTTGTCCGAGAGGGGAGAAACGACGCAGCAGTCGATATGATCGCGCGTCTCGGCGATCTATTGCGGCGAGTTGTGGAATGCCCGTACCAACATGAGATCGCGCTGGGAGAAGAAGTCAAATTTCTCGAGAAATATCTCGAAATACAAAAGCTTCGCTTTGCGGAGCGCCTCTGCCTAACCATAGACATTCCCAAAGAGTTGTTTGCCGCGCAGGTTCCGACGCTACTGCTCCAGCCGATTGTGGAGAACTCGATCAGGCACGGGATCGCGAAAAGCGCGCGGGGCGGGCAAATTCGCATCGGAGCGTTTCGTTCCGACGGAACGCTGACGCTGAACATCTACAACGACGGTCCAAAGTTGGCGCCAGAGCATGAAACGATTTGTGCTGGTACGGGAATCTCCAACATCCGAACTCGACTGCGCAGCCTCTATGGAAATGCATTCAGCCTGACGATGCGGAATGAAGCCCCGCACGGCGTCCAAGTTTCGATCTCTTTGCCGTTCCGGGAGGCGTGAGTGGTGTATCCAGAAGATCTCCCCTCCATTGTCCGGACCCTGATTGTTGACGACGAGCCTCCCGCGCGCGCGAACCTGCGGCTACTGCTGCGGCGCCATTCAGACGTTCAGATCGTGGGAGAAGCCGGATCGGGGGCCGAAGCGTTAAAGGAGATTCGTGGGAAGAGGCCAAGCCTCGTTTTCCTGGACGTTCAAATTCCCGAATACGACGGATTCGACGTTATTGAGATGCTCGGCGGGAATGTTCCGCCGGCTGTGATCTTCGTGACGGCTTACGACCGGTATGCGCTCAAAGCCTTCGATGCCGGGGCGCTGGACTACCTATTGAAGCCCTTCGACGATGCACGGTTCGAGCTTGCCTTAAGCCGCGCTCAGGATAAGATCCGGCGTCATCGGCCGGCGCTGGGGAGGGGGCAGCTCATGATTAAAAGCGGAGGCCAGATCCTGTTCCTGGAGCCGAACGAGATCGACTGGATCGAGGCGGCGAATTACTACACGTGTTTGCACGTTGGGTCGAAGACACATCTTTTACGACGCAGCATGTCGGAGCTAGATCGGGATCTCGACCCGAATGTTTTTCAGCGGGTCCACCGGTCCGCCATTGTCAATCTTGCCCGGGTGCGCGGCATGCAATTGAATTGCAAAGGGGAACACGAAGTGCTGCTCAGGACCGGAAGCACTCTCCCGATCAGCCGGCGCTACAGACGGCGCTTTCAGTCCGCACTGGCTGCGATTGCGGGAGACATGAAACGTTCGTCCGGAGGCTGATGATGAGATTTCTTCAGGCCGGGAGTTCAGTGGGCAAACACCATGCGTCAATGTGAGCTGAATTGCTTTCGCAGGCGACTTAATGAGGAGGACCGGTCGATGAAGGCTCAGAAAACTCGTCCGCGGCTGGTACCCGCGGTGGTGCTAGCGGCATTGAGCGCTCCGGCGCCGATATGGGCACAGGCGACAGCGCCAGTTGATGCGAAGACGACGACGGTCACCGCTGCGATGGCCTGCACGACCCTGTCAGGAAAGACCATCGGGGGCGCGACGCTCACGACCGTTCTGGTCAAAGCAAGTGAGGCGGCGCCGACTTACTGCAAGGTCAACGGAACGCTCGCGCCTTCGCTGAACTTTGAAATCCGCCTGCCGGAAGCCTGGAACGGCAAGCTCTATTATGGAGGAGGCGGGGGATACGACGGATTGATTCCGCCTTTAAACGTGCCCGCGCTCATTCAGGGTTACGCTGCAGTCGTCAGCGACTCCGGGCATCAAGGCGACGGAATGTCAGCCGATTTTGTGCTTCGCGACACTTTTGCCGCCCAGCTCTTCGGCAGCCTCTCCGTACCCACGGTCATGTCCACCGCACTCAAAGTTGTGGCTGCGGTTTATGGAACACCTCCAACCAAGTCCTATTTCGAAGGCTGCTCCAACGGGGGGCGTGAGGCTTTGATGGTGGTGCAGCGAAACCCGAACCTTTTCGATGGCGTCATCGCGCGCGCGCCCGGTTACAACTGGGTGGGGTTTATGGGCGCGTTCAACCGGACTGCTAAGGCCTTGGCTGCTCCGGGAGGCTCCTTCAGTTCTGCCAAAACCGCGCTGCTGGCGAAGCACGTGCGCGACGTCTGCGATGGACTAGATGGCATTGTAGATGGCATTGTGGCCAATCCCGCTGCTTGCACTCCTGATATCTTGCGCTTAGGATCTCTGCGTTGTCCCGGCGGAGGAGATACCGGTGCTACCTGCCTCTCCGATGCGCAACTCGCGGTGATACGAACATGGACGACTGATGCGACCTTCGCAGGCAGCAGCACATATCGCAGTAAAGGGTACAACCTTACAGGTAACGAGGATGATCCGATGGGCTTTGGAATCTGGGCTTCCGGTGATGGAGATGTCAGGAAGGCGGGTCAATACTTGTTTCAAGACACAACCGTCAAGTACTACCTGGCGCGCGATCCCAAGGCCGATTCGCTTCAGTACTCACCTTGGGACCAGAACCAGAGCGCCCTCTATATAGTGGCTGCGCTCAATGATGCAACGCAAACCGACATCCGCCCCTTCATCAAGGCCGGCGGCAAGTTGATCGTCTGGCACGGGGGATCGGATGCAGCCCTGAGCGTCAACTCGACCATCGAGTACATGACGAATATGGAAAAATCTGTCGGTGCAGACAACGCTGCGGCATCAACTCGGTTCTACGTGGCGCCAGGGGTCGATCACTGCGAAGGTGGAGTAGGGGCCGACAAGACAGACCTTCTGACGGCGCTGGACGAATGGATAACTAAGGCCATCGCTCCTGGCGCGTTAACTGCACAAAAGGTGGATGCTAAGGGCGCGGTAACGCTGACTCAGCCGTTGTGCCAGTATCCAGAGTATCCCCGCTACATTGGGCGCGCCAATAATCCTACAGATGCCAAGTTGGCCTCGAGTTATAGCTGCACTTCGCCCGGAATTGCGCCACAGAAGTAATTCCGCACTTATATCTCCTGGAAGTTGGCCTCAACCCGCCAATCGTTTGTAACGTTCGGAAATGAAGTCCCAATTGATAACGTGAAGAATCGCGGCCAAGTAGTCGGCGCGGCGGTTTTGATATTTCAGGTAGTAAGCGTGCTCCCAGACGTCGACTCCGAGCAAAGGCTTGCGCTTCGTCAGCAATGGGCTGTCCTGGTTGGGTGCGGTGTCGAGAATCAGCTTGCCGCCGTCGAGCGAGATCCATGCCCAGCCGCTTCCAAACACGCCAGTGGCCGCGGCCCGCAGTTGGTCCTCAAATTTGTCATGCGCGCCGAATGTCTTCGCAATCGCCGAGGCCAGTTCGCCGCTCGGTTTGCCGCTTTTCGACGCCGGGCACAAGGTTTGCCAGAACAGCGAGTGGTTGGCGTGGCCGCCGCCTTGATTTCTCACCGCTGTGCGAACCGCAGTTGGCAGCGTGTCCAAACGCAGTAACAGCTCGTCGACTGTAAGCTTCGCAAGTGCGGGGTCGCTTGCCACTGCCTTGTTCAGATTATCCACATAGGCCTGATGGTGCTTGTCGTGATGGATCTGCATCGTCTGGGCATCGATGTAGGGTTCTAAGGCGTCGTAAGCATATGGCAGCTTGGGAAGCGTAAAAGGGGGCTCGGCCGCATCCAAAGCGATACCGGCTGCGCCAAGCGCAGTCATTTGAATCAGGGTTCTTCGTGTCACGGTGTCTTTCCATCCCTTCCTGCTATTTCTTTTCGATTTTGCGCCGCCAACCGCCGCGCGTCGGCTAGTTCGGCAGCTGTCATCTTTTTGGCGAAGGCGTCGCGCAAGTCGGCGGACTTCTGGATTTCCGCCGCTGCCAGATCGAACCACGCCCACGCCTTCACGTAATCGCGCTTCCCGACCTGACCGCTTGCATACATCAAGGCCAGGTTGTTCTGCGCAGCCGCATAGCCGCGCTCCGCGGCTTTCGTGAATAATTTAAATGCTTGTTCGACGTCGCGCTCGACGCCCCGCCCTTGCAACAGCATCGAAGCGAGGTTCGTCGAGCCCTCCACATCGTCCTGCGTGGCTGCCAGACCGTAGAGCCGGACCGCTTCGGCGTCATCGCGAGGCACTCCCTGTCCCGTGGTGTAGAGCACGCCGAGGTTGGTTTGCGAGGCGGCGTCGCCGCGGTCCGCCGCCTTGCGGTACCAGGCGGCTGCCTGCGCAAAATCCTGCTTGACGCCTAGGCCGTTTTCGTAAAGGTAAGCGAGCCCATATTCCGCGGGGAGATAGCCGGCCTCAGCCGCCTTGCGGTAATATCGCGCGGCTGCGGCATAGTCGCGCGCTCCAGCGTTTCCGCTCGATGCCTCCAACGCCTTGCGGTAGTCATCCTCCGGTCGCCCCTGCGCGCGCGCCGCCGCGCAGGTGAAGAGCGCCATTCCGCCGATAAGGAGCCACTTTTGAACGCGATTCATCTTGCCTGCTCCTTTATGGCGCGGATCAGTCCCGGCGCCGATGCGCTCGATCGCTTCGATGCACGAGCGAAAGGATCGGAAAAGGCTGGGTCGTTCAATACCGTGTTGTCGGTGAGTGATCGCAGGAATTCCAGTAAGTCTTTCCGCTCTTGGGGGCTGAGGGCGAAGCGCTTGATGAATTCGCTTTTGTTGGGATTGTCCGCCCCGATGCCAGCATCCGGACCGGTTTTAACCGTGCGCCCTCCAACTTTGTAGTGATCGATTGCCGCGCTTAGAGTCTTGATCGTGCCGTCGTGCATGTAAGGCGCGGTGATGGCGATATTGCGCAGGGTCGGGGCCTTAAATTTGCCGATGTCCTCCGCCTGATGCGTGAAGAGGAACAAACCCAGATTCGGCTCCGGATAGGAGAATCTGCCTTTCGTGTTGTACAGACCGGTGTTGTGAAATTCGACTTCGGCGAATCCCTTGTCGAGATAGTCGATAGTGCCGGTGAAATTGAACCCTCCATGGCAGTGAAAGCATTCCAGCCGTTCGCTGAAGAACAGCGCTTCGCCGCGTTTGGCCGATGGGCTGATGGCGTTTGGGTCGTCGCCAACTCGATATCGATCATACGGTGAATTGCCGGAGAGGATCGTCCGCTCGAAGCTCGCGATCGCCTTCACGGTATTGCCAAGGGTGAACGGATCGGCCTCACCCGGAAAGGCCGCCGGGAAAAGGCGTTCATAGAGCGGCTCAACTTTGAGACGCTGCGCCAAGAGTTCCTCTTTGCCGGTCATCCCCAATTCCACCGGGTCTTCGCCAAAGAGCGGAACAAGGGCCTGATCCTCAAGCTTTCGCAGGTTCGGGTTCGCCCAGGTCAACGCCGGGCTGTACGCCACATTGACGAGGCTCATCGGGCCGCGTGGATGGAGTTGCCCGGTAGATCCCTTTCCGCGTGCGCGTCCATCGGTAAACGCTAGCTTCTGCTGGTGGCAGGTCGCGCAGGACTGGGTTTGATTGAGAGAGAGCCGCGTGTCATAAAATAGATACCGTCCGAGCTCGACCTTCTCTTTGGTCATGGGGTTGTCGGCCGGCACGTTCGGGAAAGGAAAAGCCGGCGGCAAACTCCAATCGTACGGGCCTAACTTGGCCTTCTCGATCGCCCGTTGCCTTTTTCGAAGTTCGCGCACATACTGCACGATTTGCCAGCGCTCGGTCGGCGTGAGCTGTTTAGCGAATGAGGGCATGATGGGAAATGCCCCGTTCGTCTCCACCCAATAGATCTCGCCGTCATACATCGCCTCCATGATGTACTCCACCAGGTTTGACGGCCTCACCCGCAGTTTCGCGGCAATCGCGGTCCGAGCCTTCCCATCCGCGCCGTGACAACTGAGGCAGAGGCGTTCGTATTGAACTTTTCCGGCCGCTACATTTTCAGCGGAAGCTGCCAACGGACTCTTGAGTTCGCGGGCTTCCGGCGGAGCGGTGGTGTGTCCATGCGCGTCGTGCGACCACCCGATTGGCGCCAAAAGCGCTATCAGAACAGCCAGTCGACGCATGGCTCTACCGATTCCCGGACGCCTGGGTCGCCGGCTGCGCAACTCTCCGGAAGAACGTCTGCGGCCGCGCCGGATTGCCGGCAAGCGGTAGCCCCAGGTTGGCGAAGATCCCCGCGCAATCAGAATCCTGTGGGCTGGACATACATCCGGCAGCGGTCTGGGGCTGGTTCACGTCCACGTTGGTGTCCTTAAGCAGCGCTCCTAAGTCGGCGGCCACCAGGTCGCTCGTTACATCGAATTGGCGCAATTCTACTTCCGGCCGATTCGGTTCCGTGCAGTGCGTGGGAACCGTGATCTTGGTATCGCTTGGGGTGCAGCCCGTGCTGCCCAGGTGAACCGAGAATCCCCGCGGCAACCCGGTGCTGGCGAAATCCAGTCGCGCAAATTTCCGTCCGGCGTTCCACACCCAGGCCAAGGCCGTAAGGTTCAGCGGCGGGGGCTGGGTCGTCAGGTCCGTATGATTTTTTTCGAACGGCACACCCATGGTGAACTGCAGGCCTTTGTACCTGCCCGCGGGAACCGTTCCCACCACGCGGTCGTTCATATCCGGCGTTCCGTTGATACAGCCCGCTGTTCCGTCCTCGAAATCGAGCAGCGCCAAGTCATCCAGCTGCCACTTGCTGTCCTGCTCCAATTCCACGGGCACGGATTTGCCGTTGGCGTCGATCAGCCTGATATTATGCACATAGAATCGGAAGTCGTGCGGCGTGATCTTCGATCCTGTCGTTCCCACGCCCTCATAGAATTGGCCGCAGGCCAGTTTGCTCTCCCCCACCATCGCCTGAAACCGAATGGTCACCTTCTGATCGGCCGCCGCCAGACCAGCAGGAAGGAGAACTGTAACAAGCACAAAGAGGATAGACTGCTGCATTCTTGGTATCGCCATTATCGCCGCGCGTGCACTGTAAGCGACTGCGGCAAATTGTCGCAGGAAGGCGTTACCGCTGCGGCGGATATTTCGACAATTTTCTTTGCAGTGACCGCCGGTGAATCCCCAATAGCCTTGCGGCCTGCGATATATTTCCGTCGCAATCCGCAATTACCCGCTGCATGTGTTCCCACTCCACGCGGGCGAGTGTCGGCACAGTCTCCGGAGCCGCAGAATCCGGCCGTCCCGTTCGTAGACTCTCATACACCGCTAGGATCTGGTCCACATCCACTGGTTTGCTGAGGTAGTGGTCCGCGCCTTTCTTCATCGCAGAAATCGCCGTGGGAATGCTGCCGTATCCGGTGAGTACGATGACCGTCATCGAAGGATCGATCGCCCGCAATTCTTCGATGACTTGGATACCATTTCGTCCAGGCATGCGCAGATCGAGCAGCACGAGATCCGGGCTGCACTCTCGCGCCGTCGCCGCCGCCGCATCGCCATCGGCCGCCGAAACCGCTTCCCAGTTGCGATTTGCCAGCGCCCGACAGAGGCGGGTGCGGAAGACTTCATCGTCATCCACTACTAGCGCCAGCGGCGCGTCCTCAGCGAGTGGCATGCTCCTCCACGGCGACGGGAGTAAGGGGTAGCGTCAGCTTCGCGGTTGTACCCGTGCCTGGCGCTGATTCGTACACCAATTCGCCACCTAATCGCTCTGCCATGGTCCGCACCAGAAACGCGCCCAGCCCCATCCCTTTACCGGGCTCCTTCGTGGTAAAGAATGGTTCGGACACTCGCTGCAGAACGTCCGAGGCCATCCCGTGGCCGCGGTCGATCACTGCAAACTCCGTTGCGCTACCGCTGGTCCTCACCTGCAACGTCACCCTGTCTCCGGGCGCCGAAGCATCCAGCCCATTTCGCAACAGCGCTCCAATCGACCGCGCCACTGCCAGCGCTGGAACCGTTACCACTGCGTCGCCGACGGCCACTACCACATCGACATTCGACCGTTGTACCTCGGCGAGTTGCGCCACTGCTTGAAGCGCCAAGTCCCGGGCCGCGATCCGCCGCACGGCCTCGCCCATCGGTTCGCCTCCATCGGCGCTCATCTGCTGCAGGATTAGCCGTGACCGCTCGATCTCCGACCGAATCAGGCGCGCGTCTTCTTCTACGGCCTGCCCGTTGCCCATGCGCGCTGCATATAGTTCCAACTCACGCGCCACAACTGCAATCGTCCCGAGCGGTGTGCCCAATTCGTGCGCCGCTCCGGCCGCCAGCGTCGCCAGGGATGCCAGTCGCTCGTTTTTGGCGATGCGGTCCTGCAGCGAGAGCACCTCCCGCTCACGTCGCCGCAGCGCCTCCGATATCTTGCCGGTAAAGAACGCGATCAACGCTGCCGCGATCACGAAGGCCACCCACATACCAACCAAGTGCGGCGAGGCGCTATCGATGTGATGCCCCTCAAACGGCGTGAAGGGAACTCTCCAGAAGAAGAGCGCGCCGAAACAGACCATCGAAAGTGCGCCCAAGGCCCAAGTCCAGGTTTTCTCGAGGACGACCGCGGAAAGCGTGATCTGCACAAGATACAGCAGGCTGAAGGGGTTCGCGGAGCCGCCCGTCAGTCCAAGCATGACTGTGAGACACAATGTATCCATCGCGAATACCGCGGCGACAGCGGATTCGGGTGCACGCTCCACCTGCGCGCGCAGTCGCGCCAACAGCAGGTTGCTGACGAGCACTGCCGCCAGCGGCACAAACGAACAGGCAAGCGCGGCGCTCAAGCCGAATCGCACTGATGCCAGCGCCAGCACCACAGCACCGCCTAGGGCGATGCCATAGCGCAAGCGCACTACCCAAGGCAATGCCAAGTCGGGAGCCGGATTGCGCGTGGTTAGATCGGGAGGCTGCATCGCATCACTTGCCTGCTGGCGGCAATTCGTGGATCCCGCCAATCCAATAACTCAAATCCTGCACGTACACTGTCGCCGTAATACTCTCATCTGGCTTGAGTGAGCGCAACTCGGTGGCGTCCTTGACCGGATAGTCCATCGTCATGGCTTCCATCCAGCCCTCGATCTTCTCACCCTTGATCTTGGCGGTATGGTCCGGAATGCTCACGCTCAACACCCGACCCCGCAGCTGGTACTGTTTCATCGGAGCTTCCTTGGCGCTGCCGCATCCACAGAGTCCAATCGCGGCCGTCACCAGAAGCAGGCCAACGAGTTGTTTCATATCACCTTAATTGAACCACCAGAACCCCACCTTCCGAAGCACTTTCGGACCCCGTACCGCAAAGGCGCCTGCGTCAATTTGTCGCATCGACAAGCGTTTCCACTCTCGCTCCAATGAAAGTATGCGTTCCCATCTGCTCCGGTTTGCGGCGCTGGCTGCCGCTTTGGCAACATTCGGCGCAATGTCTGCACCTTCCGCGGCCGCCCAGACGGTGGAAGATGAAAAGGCACGAATCGCGCGGCTACAGGATGCGGTTCTGGCGCCGTGCTGCTATACCCAACCGGTGTCGAGACATCAAAGCGAGATCGCGGTAAAAATGCGCCTGGAAATCGCGCGCTGGGTGGCCGAAGGAAAGAGCGATGAGGCGATTCTGAGTGCCTACGTCGAGCGGTACGGTGCAAAGGTGTTGGTCGATCCTCGCACGCGCCCGTCGTGGTGGATGCCGTTGATTCCGTGGACCGCTCTGATTAT
This sequence comes from Bryobacteraceae bacterium, assembly GCA_035516375.1. Taxonomy (GTDB): domain Bacteria; phylum Acidobacteriota; class Terriglobia; order Bryobacterales; family Bryobacteraceae; genus PSRJ01. Next base: position 9,867 of record DATJAK010000024.1, on the reverse strand, counting down.
GGGCACAGTGCTTTGCCTTTGGCTGACAGCTCGATGGCAGGCAGGGCCGGTCCCAGCGCCCGTGGGCGTGCCGGACCTGGCGCAATTACCGGACTTCGATGAAGACGAGTAGCGCGCCGGCTTCACTCGCGCCTGAGCTCTCACAAGCCGGGGTTCGCATTCGCCAGGGCGCCCGAGAGACATAGCACTAGCGCCAGCGCCGTCGCTTCCGCGCATAGCAACTGCTCCATCAACCTCGCCCGATCCGAATTCGCCGGCCGGCGCAGGCATCGGAAACGCACCATGCTCCCTAGCAACGCGGCGATGCCAACCAAGAACAGTTTGACCAGCAAAATCTTCCCCCAGCCCGTCGTCCAGAGCCGGCCAATCTCGCTGTGCATATCGGACCACGATACGTATAGCCCGCTCGCCGCCAGCGCCAAAAGCGCGTAAGTGACCGTTCGCGAGAGCCGCCGCCCATATTTCCAAAGCGCGTCCGGTCCCTCGCACCGAGTTAGGAGCGGCACGACGAACCAGGCGGAGACTAGAATCGCGCCCGCCCAAACTGCCGTGGCCGCCAGATGCAGAAACTCCGCTAATTCCGCGACACTCCAATCTCCTGCTTCGGACGCGTGCGTCGATGCCGCTTTCGTCGCCGCCAGCGCACTCAGCGCCACCAGTTGAATCGCTGGCCGGCTTGGCCACGCGACGTGGGCGACCAACAGGATCACGATCACCACCCCGCCCGCATACCAAAGCGCGCCCTGCCGGGTCGACGAGAGGACGTCCGGGACTAACCCGAGCGTCTCCCGGAGCCCCGTTGACCCGCTCATGCTTTCAGCCAGGAACCACGGACGCACCAAGTAGCAGCCGGCAAGAAACGCCAGCGCCACCGTCGAAAACCGCCGCAGCCCGTTCGCACCCCACGCACCAGCGAGGAGAACCCCAACCGCCAGCGCGAAGCTCCCATCCGCCAGGATCGTGGTTAGAACGCGCAGCCAGTCAACCAGTTCCGGCACTACTTGACCGTAAATTTATAAGTGCCTTGAGACCGATGCGAATCGGTCGAAACCGCCACCCACTGCACCGTGTACAAGCCCGGCGGCAATACCGGCAGCGCAACCGTCATCGTTTTTGTGTCCGCCCCCACAGCAGACTCCTCTTTGTTGGCCGGTTTGCCCGATGCGTCCACAACCGTAATCTTGCTGAACTTAGGCTCGAGCGCCCCACTGAACTTGATGGTCACATCCTTCGGAGCCGTTACCGTCGAATTTGCCGTCGGCGTCGCGCTCACCAGCTCCGTGTGCGCAAAACTCATCGGCGCTGTCAGCGTCAGAGCTGTGATGAAGACTGCGGAGGCGATGCTTCTGGTCCTTAAGGCGCGTAGGGAAACGAGGTTCATGCTTGCGATCCTTTCTCGAAACCGCCACCGTTCTGGAGCGGCAATGGAAATCAGTATACCCGCGCAGCACTCCTGCATCACTGCGACCATTTGCCGCACGTTCGCGCACCGCCGGCAAGGTTAAGATGAGCCTCGATGCGCATTTCTCTCTCGGCTCGGTCGATTTTTCTCACCGCCCTGCTGATGGGCGGAAGCGCCCTCGCGCAAGTTCCCGCATTCGATTTCTACCCAGAGTTCCGAAACTGGTGGTTCGCGCTTCCCGATGGACAGCGCAGCCCCATGCAAGCCGTTGTTGAGCGGTACGAGGCGCGTCTCCGCGTGGAAGGCGTCAATGCCGCTGAAATTGCCCGGCGGGTAGACTTGATCCGCTACCGACGGCCCGACCTTGAAAGCGATTATTGGGATCGAGTCTTCACCGTCGATGCTCCGAGGTTCAACACCGAGCCCAACGCCTGGCTCGTCTCCGTACTCGAGGGTCGCAAGCCTGGCCGCGCGCTCGACGTCGGCATGGGCGAAGGGCGCAACACGCTCTACCTGGCGCGCCAGGGCTGGGACGTCACCGGATTCGACCCCGCCGGCAAAGCCGTCGCGTTGGCCGAATCGCGCGCCAAACAACAGGGCCTGAGAATACACACGCGGGTCTCGCTCGACAAAGATTTCGATTTCGGCCGCGCCCAGTGGGATCTCATCCTATTCAGTTGGATGCCGGTAAACGAACCGGCGCGCACCATGGATGCCCTGCGTCCCGGCGGCGTAGTTGTGGTTGAATCGCCCGAAGCCTGGTATCCGAGGAACGGGTTGCTGAACACGTTCGTCAGCCTCCACGTGCTGCGCTATGAGGATCGGGCGCAGAAGGGGGATTTTTTCGATCGAAAAGTAATGCCCGTAGTCCGTTTGCTGGCGGAAAGACCAGCCAAATAGAAAACCTCTATGACCGCCCTAAGGAACATACTCAAACCTCTTCCCGCCGCCGCGGCGTCACTCGTAATTTTGTCCGCTGCCGGCCTTTCCTACGCCTTCATGCAAGACGGCTCCCAAACGGCGCGATCGTTGGCTCGATTCACGGCTGACAACCGCCTCGAATTCCCCTCCAACTATCGCGAGTGGATCTACCTTTCCTCCGGCCGCGGCATGACCTACGGTCCCGCCGCCAACCCCAACGGGCCGCCTCTGTTCGACAACGTCTTCGTTGAGCCCTCGGCCTACCGCGAGTTCCTCAAGAGCGGCCATTGGCCCGATAGCGCCGTCTTCGTGCTCGAAGTCCGCGACGCGGTCTCCGAAGGCTCGATCAACCGCGGCGGACAATTCCAGAAGGACATTGAAGCCATCGAGGTCGAGGTGAAGGACCAGCGCTTCACGGACACCGATGGCTGGGCCTACTTTCAGTTCGACGCCGCGCACAAGCCGGCTACACCGCTCGCCAAGACGGCCGGTTGCTATGCGTGCCACAGCGCGAACGGCGCCGTCGAACATACCTTCGTGCAGTTCTATCCTACTTTGATCGATTTCGCGACGGCGCATCACACGATGAAGCCGGGCAATAACGCCAGCCGATGAAAACCGGGGCAGCAGGAAATCGACTCATGCCTTATCTAACCGACTTACGCGACGAACAATGGCAGAGCTTAGAGCCTCTGCTGGAGCCGAGGCAAAAAGGCCGTCCGCGCAAGTATTCGCTTCGCGCTATCTGCAACGCCATACGTTATGTGCAGGAGACTGGCGGTCAATGGCGCATGCTGCCGCCGGGGTTCCCACCGTGGCACGCCGTCTACATCACGTTTTGGCGCTGGCGCAAGAGCGGCCGATGGAAACAGATTGCTGGCGAACTGAATCCGCATTACTCGATTGGTTTTTCCGCCGCGAACCGCACCACCCTCGCTGGTCGAGGCGCAAAGTCTGGCTTCGCGATTGGTTCCTCGTAATGCAAGACTCTGAGCTCCTGAAATGCGTGTGGCAACTCGCCCGGGCCGCACAACGATCCTCCGATCTTCATCGTCTTCAGCGCGTCGGTGTGGAACGCTTCCTCAACCAGCAAGCCTCCCGGCTTCAACGCCTCTTGGACCTGTCGCGCCAGTTGGCTGCAGCCCGCGTATGACAGCACGACCAGGTCCCAACGGTTATCGCCAAAGTCGAAGTGATCGTCGGTCGTAATCTCGGTATGAATGGTCAGTCCAAGCCGCAACGCAGTCGCTCGCGCCTCGGCGACCGCTTGGTCGGCGGGGTCGAAACCGGTAGTATCCCACCCCTGTTGCGCCAGCCAGATCGTATTCCGCCCCTGTCCCATTGAAACGTCGAGCGCCCTTCCGGGTTTTCTCCCCTTCACCATCTCCACCAAAAACGCGTTGGGCTGCGCGTTAACCCAATCCCTTCGTTCGCTCACTAAGTATTTATTCCAGAACTCGGCGTCTTCGGCTGGGCCGCGCATCTTTAGCAACTCCACCTGCTTGGACACGTCAGTCGCGCTGGAGCCGCCTTCCGCCAGCCAGGCCGCATACTTCGCCAGCAGCGTGGCCTGCGCCGCCTCCGGAGTCATTCCCGCCGGCTTCAGTTCGCTCGGAGCTAATCTGGATGTCCAAAACCGGAATCGTTCGAAAGCTCTCTGGTCTTCGGGAAGCGATGCAACGCGCCGCTCAACTTCCGCGCGGGTCGGGGCCTGACCAGCGCACGGATACACTGCCCACAAGATCCCAGTCAGCGCGACTGCGGCGATGCGCGCTGCGGTTTCAGCTCTCATCTTTACCCCCGGAAGGCGGAGTTCCACCTGTCCCATCATCGTGCTGCTCAGCAACCCGATTTGGCAACGCGGCAAATTGCCGCACCTTCCGCTTCCCGCAATAAAGTATCCTGTCGCGATAGCCCATGGTCGATAGTGAAAACCGCCTGGCCCGTAAATTTGGCTTGTCAAGTTCCACCGCGATCGTGATCTCCAGCATGATCGGCACCGGGATCTTCACTACTACAGGTTTCCTGGCTGGCGATCTTGGCAGCGCGGGCCTCATCCTCGCGATCTGGGCGGCCGGCGCCGCATCGGCGTTGCTCGGCTCGCTTTGCTATGCCGAACTCGGCGTCAACCTGGCGGAATCGGGCGGCGAATACATCTACTTGCGTGAAGCCTGGGGCTCGGTTTGGGCCTTCCTCTCCGGGTGGGTGTCGTTCTTTGCGGGGTTCTCCGCGCCTATCGCCGTCGCCGCGCTCGCATTTGCGGAGTACGTCGGCCAAGCTGCTCCGGCGCTTGCTGGCATTCAGGGAACCACATGGCTCGATATCGGTTCCGGCGCCATTCGCATCGGCCCAGTGCAACTGGTCGCCGCGCTCTTGGTCGTGATTCTGACCGTTCTGTGTCTCTCCGGAGTGCGGCTATCGGCCTCGGCGCAGAACACCCTTACGGCCATCAAGCTGGTCATCCTGGTTCTCTTCGTCGTCCTGGCATTTACCATCGGCAATGGGGATTGGCGTCACTTCGCTCTTGGCACGGCCCGCACTTCCAGCACTCCGATCCCCCGACAGTTTGCGATCAGCCTTTTCTACATCTACCTTTCTTACAGCGGGTGGAACGCCGCCACCTATGTCGCCGGCGAAATTCGCAACCCGGAAAAAACGCTTCCGCGCGCGCTCTTCGGCGGGACTGCCCTGGTCACCGCTTTCTATCTGCTGCTCAACATCGTCTTCATTTATGGCGCGCCGCTCACTGCACTCAAAGGCCAGGTTGCAGTGGGCGCGATTACTGCTTCTCACCTATTTGGCTCCGGAGTGGGGCACGCTTTCGCCGCACTAATGGCTCTGTCGTTGGTTGCCTCAGTCAACGCCCAGACCATCACCGGCCCGCGGGTCTATTTCGCCATGGCCGCCGATGGAGCCTTCTTCGCGCCCGCCGCGCGAATCCACAGCCGCTTCGGAACGCCCTGGATTGCGATCCTCGCCCAGGGCGCTTGTACACTCCTCATGATCGTCACCCCGCTGCCCGATTTGCTCCAATACATCGGCTTCACCCTCAGCGTCTTCACCGCGCTCGGCGTGGGATCCCTATTCGTATTGCGCCGCCGCGCCGGCTGGAGACGCCTGCCGGCTGTCAGCTTCGCCTGGCCTCTCATCCCGGCGCTCTTCCTTCTGCCCGAGCTGTGGATCGTCTTCTGGGGCGCGCAGCTTCGGCCCGTGATCACGCTGTGGACCACCGTTACCATAGCGGCCGGCGCCGTCGTTTACGCGCTCTCCTGCCGCTTGCGCTCCGTTTCGGATTGAGATTCAATCCCATAAGGCCGCCTATGTTCCGCTATACAACTCTCCTGACCGCGCTGCTTCTCACGGGAGCACGCGCCCAACAACCTGCGCAGCACCCCGATCACATGGAGCATCGCTTCGACAACCCCGCTGAGTTGGCGAAGCAGTTCGACGATCCCGCCCGCGACGCTTGGCAGATGCCCGATCGCGTCATCGCCGCTCTCGCTCTGAAGCCGGGCGCGAAGGTCGCCGACATCGGCTCCGGAACCGGCTATTTCTCCGTTCGGCTCGCCCGCTCCGCAGCGCACCCTACGGTGTACGGATCGGATATTGAGGACGCCATGGTGAGTTACCTCAAAGAGCGCGCCGAAAAGGAACATCTGCCCAACATCATTTCGGTGAAAGCTTCGGCCGATTCCCCGAATCTGACAGAGCCGGTGGACCTCGTCCTCATCGTCGATACCTGGCATCACGTTGGGAGCCGCACCGAGTACGTCAAACATCTGGCCACGTCGCTTCGCCCTGGCGGACGCATCGCTATCGTGGACTTCCGAGCCGATTCCCCCGAAGGTCCTCCGAAGGAATTCCGGCTATCACCCGGTCAGGTGGACGCTGAGATGAAGAAGGGCGGCTACCATCTTGTCGCCTCATACGATTTTTTGCCGCGCCAGTTCTTTGTGATCTTTGCGCGATAGGTCTCCTCACGACAAGAGACGGCCCGCAGACGAGGCGGGTTGTGCCGTAGCAGAGGGCGCCTTGGGCTGGCTAACGACCCGCTGCCGGGGCTACAACGTAGACGTACTCCAGCATATTCTTGCTTGTGTTGGAAACATTGTGTCTTGTGTTGGCTGGGATATAGGCGAATGCCGGTGCAGTGAAAGATTGCTTCTCGTGGCCATCGATCAGAGCCTCGCCTTGCCCGTGAATAATGATGAGAGCCTCCTCATTGTGCCCGGTTGTATGCCATCCAACCGTGGCGCCCGGCTTCAACCGTACGAAGCCGCTGCGCATGCCGTTCGTCCGAGGCGCGCCCTGCAGCAAGGGACAATCCCCTTCGGGACACTCCAAGGGACGAGCAAACGGCTGAGGCCCGGGCGCCTGCGAAATCAGTGGGAACCCGAGCGGCACCAACAGTAGGAAGAAACCCGAACTCCGGGTGATCGAGACGCCCCTCATCGCTGGCCACCCAATCGGGAACGCTCCCATCGAGTCAAAGCACGCCTCACTCCTGGGCCAACCCGCAGCGCGGTCAATGTCGCTCGTCCCATCCCGCTCATCATTCCTTCGGAGCCTCTTTTGTGTCTTTTCCCAGAAGAACGTCACCGATCAGCACATGAAGTACGTTGGCCTGTTCGGTAAAGTCACGGTCCCCGGCGCCGTAGCCGCTGGCCCGCACGGTCATCGGGGGCAAGGATCCGAAGCTCGAAGCAAGGCAGGCCAAGGCTGCGCCCGTCGGCGTGGTCAATTCGACGCGCGGGCCGCTCGTGTAAATGGGCTTGTCCTGCAGTAGGCGCGCGGTCGCGGGCGCCGGAACCGGAAGCGGTCCGTGCTCCGTTTCGACGGTCCCGGCGCCTACATTGAAGGGAGAGCAAGCGAACTCTTCGATGTCAAGAAGCTCGAGAGCGACGCAGGCCCCGACGATATCGGCGATGGAGTCAGCGGCTCCCACTTCGTGGAAATGAACCTTCTCGATCGGCACCTGATGCACGCCGGCTTCAGCCCGGCCGAGATGCTCAAAGGCAGCAACAGCACGCGTCTTCGCGCGAGACGGCGCGTCGCAGGCTTCGATCATCTTAACGATGGCAGGTAGATGGCGATGGCGCTTCGTTTCTGCAGCGGTGACACGGAACTTCATCGCGCCAATGCCCCGGCGCTTGACCTTAACAAATTCAAACGATGCCCCGAAACCCAGGCTCTCAAGCGTCTGAACGATCGCGGCCTGGTCTGCGCCCGCGTCGGCCAAGGCTCCGACGGTCATGTCGCCGCTCATTCCCGAAAAGGCGTGGAAGTAGCAAATTCTCCCCATATCACCTGGCCATCAAAATGTTCTTCTCAATCCGAATCGCACCTGCAGCGGTTCGACGGGATGGAAAACGTCTGTGAACGCCGCATCGGCCGTCGGCTTTATGCGGGAGGTATAGGCGTAGTCGATGTCGTGATCCTTGCGCTTCAGCAAGTTCAAGGCTTCGACGACAAAGCTCCATTTTGGGGTAAGCCGGTAACGGACCTCCGCGTTGAGCAAAACTGTCGCCTTCGATTGGTAAAGGCCATCGGAGGTCAGGTCGCGCGGGCCGAAGGCCCGCAGGCGCAGGCTCGCGGAAAAGCGATTGTAATCGTGCATCGTGGCGCCCGCGGACGCCACCAGTCCCACCGCTTCCGGTACGCGCGTCCCGCCCGGGCTGCCGGGCGCGGCGTCGTCCGGATCGACTTCGGTGAAGAAGGCTCGGGAATCCGCAAGGTCGAAATCGAAAGCCCAATGTTCCAGGGGCGTGCAGTAGTTCGCCCATTCGATGCCGTAGCGATTGCTCGGCGACAACGATGCAACGGTGCCGCCGGTGTCGCCCGACTGCAGCAGTTCGGATTGGCTATGGAGATACCAGAGCGACAACGTGCTTTGCAGATGGGGCAGGGCCGTCGTTCGCACCCCGACTTCGGACCCCTTCGTCTGGATGAGCGCGGGTATTCTCGACGTGGCCGCAGGAAACGGATTGTCGGGCGAAATCGGCTCTTGTGTTTGCGTGGCGCCGCGCGCGTCGTTGCTGTGAAAGCTGAAGCCGCCTTGCACATAGAACTCCGTTTTGCGCCAAGGGCCGAAAATCAGGCTCGCTTTCGGTTCAGGCATGAACTGGGTGACTGTGCCCGAATTGGCGGCCGCAAAGTTGACCACCGGCGCGCCCGGCAACTCGGTCGCGGTATAACTCGGCGCTAGGCTGGTGACGGCATCTCTGACCTCGTCGCCGCGGAAGGCCAGGACGGTACGGAAGTGTTCCGCCCACTGGACCTTGTTCTCGACATAAAAGCCGAACATCGTCTCGGTAAATCTGTTCACATCGGTGGCCGCCGGCAGGACGGCCGTCAGGTTCGGATCGGCAGAGCAGGCGTCAATGGGATCGTCGTTGCACGCGTTGATATCGTTCTTGTCCGTGCGCACGCGATTTTCGGAGCGGTAAAGGCCGTTGTGTACCCAATCGTTGCGGATCTGCAGCCCGAACGTGTTTTCCACCCTGCGGCCGAACCAGTTGTTGAAAACCGTGTGGCGGATGTCGGTTCCCAGCACGAAGCGTTTGTCCTGCTGCTCGAACTGATCGCCCTTCACCGGGTCGTCCAGGTAGTAAGTGAAATCGGAAAACAGATTGAGGTAATAGTAAAACCCGTAGGCCATGATCTGCGTCCGGGAACGATCGCTCTGGCGATGCCATTCCGCCTGCAGGCTGTGGCGCTGCGAATTGCCGCCGTCCGTGGGGTTCAGCGTGCCGAAGAAGCCGACCTGTGGCACGGCAGTGATCGGGATCTGGTCGCTCGAATTCCAATTCCCGTGATAAGCGTGGGCCGTGATGCTGAAACCATTAGCCTCGTCGCCGTGGCTGTACGTCAGAAGGCCGTTTAACTTGGAATAATTATCCGAATGCGTCCAGGGACCGTCGTCGTGATAGAACTCTCCGCCGAAGAGCAGACTACCCGAGCCAACCTTCTCCGATACGCCGAAGACAGCCCTCTCATAGCCGTACATGCCGCCTTCCAGCTGGAAGAAGTTCTCGGGCAGCGTCTTGTAGAATTCGAGATGGGCCGAGCCGGCTGAGCCGTAATCGCCGACATCGGCGTAGTAGGGACCTTTCTCGTAATTGACCCGCCGTACAAGCTCCGGGATGACGACGTTCATGTCCGAGTACCCCTCGCCGTGCGCATGCGACGGCAAGTTCAGCGGCATGCCGTCGAGGAATACGGCAAAGTCCGTGCCGTGGTCGAGATTGAAGCCGCGAAGAAAATACTGGTTGGCCTTGCCGCCGCCGGCGTGCTGCGTGATGATGACGCCGGGAACGGTCTCCAGGACCTCCCCGGAACGAAGAATGGGACGATCTTGCAGTTCCTTCTGGCCCACCGTTCCCTGGGTAGCGGATTGGGCGATGCCGGTAAGATCGTCCTCGCGGCCCTGTACGGTGACAGTGCTGCTCACGGATGGCAAAGCCAGCGAGATGCGGAACGGAGCGGGGGCCTCTGCGCCTATCGTGACGGGTATTTCCTTGGTTGCAAAATCGGCGTGAGAGACC
>DATJAK010000023.1:0-13396 GCA_035516375.1 Bryobacteraceae bacterium | reverse complement strand
AGTCCATAACCTTAAGGACATTTCGCTTTCCATTCCCCATAATCAACTAACCGTGATTACGGGCGTGTCGGGTTCGGGCAAGTCGTCCCTGGCCTTCGACACCATCTACGCGGAGGGCCAGCGGCGCTACGTCGAGTCGCTCTCGGCGTATGCGCGGCAGTTTCTGGAGCGCATGGAAAAGCCGGAGGTCGATGAGATCGATGGCATCGCGCCCGCTGTGGCCATCCGGCAGAAGAACACCAGCCGGAATCCGCGTTCCACGGTGGCCACCTCAACCGAATGCTACGACTTTCTGCGCCTGCTGTTCGCGCGTGTGGGCGAGACATTTTGTCCCAACTGCGGCACGCGTGTGAAGAAAGATTCAGTGGATGAAGTCGCCGAGCGGTTGATGGCGCTTCCCCACGGATCGCGCTGGTACGCGCTGTTTGCGTGCGGCGAGCATGCCGGCGCCCAATCCCTGCGCGATCATCTGTTCGAATTGAGAAAAGAGGGTTTCAACCGCCTGTTTCAAAGCGGGCGCGTCTTCGAATTCTCCACGCCGGAATCGCTGCTCGATATCGATTTCTCCAAGCCGGTTTTCGTTCTGGTGGACCGCATCTCGATCGGCCCCGATCTGCACCGGCGCCTGGTGGACACCATCGAAATCTGTTACCGGCAGGCCGGCGAAGTCATTTTCGAAGCAGCCTCGGGCGGCGAGCGCCTGCTGTTCAACGAGAAGTTTCAGTGCAAAACGTGCGGCACCGAGTTCAGCCAGCCAGAGCCGATTCTGTTCAGCTTCAACTCGCCGTTCGGCGCCTGCCCGCGCTGCCAGGGCTTCGGCAACACCATCGATTTTGACCTGGCGCGGGTCATCCCCGACCAGACGCTGTCGCTCGATGAGGGCGCGGTCGATCCGTGGAACAAACCGAAGTACCGCTCGTGGCTGGCGAATTTCCGCAAATCGGCGCGCGGCAAAGTGCGATTCGGCGTGGCGTATTGCGACCTGCGCGACAGCGAGCGTGAGGTCGTAGAGGAGTTCATCCGCCGCTTTTTCGACTTCCTGGAAACGAAGAAGTACAAGCTGCACGTGCGCGTCTTCATGAGCCGCTACCGCGGATATGCCATATGCCCGGATTGCAAGGGCGCGCGGCTGCGCAAAGAAGCGCTCTACGTGCGTGTGGGCGGCAAGAATCTGGCGGAAGTGGTGAAGCTGAACATCGCCGAGGCCCAGCAGTTTTTCGATACCCTTGACCTTGCGCCGGAGCAGAAGGCCATCGCCGACAAAATTCTGCTGGAGATTCGGCAGCGCCTCAAGTTCTTGAACGATGTCGGCCTCGAATATTTGACGCTCGACCGTTTGTCGGCCACACTCTCGGGCGGCGAAGCGCAACGCATCCAACTGGCCACCTGCCTGGGTTCACGGCTGGTGGGCGCCTGCTACGTGCTGGATGAACCCTCCATCGGATTGCACAGCCGCGATACCGGGCGGCTCATCCGGATTCTGGAAGAGTTGCGCGGGCTGGGCAATACCATCGTCGTGGTGGAGCACGATCCCGACGTGATGCAGGCGGCCGATCACATCGTGGACCTCGGGCCGGGCGCGGGCGAGCTCGGCGGCCATGTCGTATTCGAGGGCACGCTGGCCAAGCTGACGGCTAACGGGAATGGCTCGCTGACGGCTCGTTATTTGCGCGGAGAATCCACCGTATCGGCGGTGCGTCCGCGCCGGCCGGTGAACCGCAAGCACATGCTCAAGCTCTTCGGCGCGCGCACGCACAACCTGAAGAACATTGACGTGGAGATTCCGCTGGGCATGATGGTGGCCATCACCGGAGTTTCCGGCTCGGGTAAGTCGACACTGGTGCACGACGTGATTTACCGGTCGCTCGAATCGTTGCACAAAGCGCGTGAGTCCGATCACGAACCGGAATTCGACGAGGCGGCGGAAGCGCTCGATACCAGCGCGCGCCTCACTTGCCGGAAGGTCGACGGCGCGGAGCGCGTCCTCAATACGGTGATGATCGACCAATCGCCGATCGGCCGCACGCCGCGCTCGAATCCGGTGACGTACATCAAAGCGTTCGACCTGATCCGCGGGCTGTTCGCTTCCACGCGCGAGGCCGAGAAGCGCGGCTACACCGTGGGCCATTTTTCGTTCAATATTCCCGGCGGGCGCTGCGAAGTGTGCCAAGGCGATGGCACCGTGACGGTCGAGATGCAGTTTCTGGCCGATGTCGAGCTGGTGTGCGACGAATGCAAAGGCACGCGCTATAAGAGCGGCATTCTGGAGATCCGTTACAACGGCCTGAACGTACATGAGGTTCTGCAGCTCACCGTGCGCGAGGCCATGGATTTCTTTCACGCAACACCGCGCCTGGTCCACCGGCTGCAAGTTCTCGATGACGTGGGCCTCGGTTATTTGCGGCTGGGACAATCGGCCACGACGTTATCCGGCGGCGAAGCCCAGCGCGTGAAACTGGCCGCGCACCTGGCTCAAGCGAGTTGTGCCGGAACGCTCTTCATTCTGGATGAACCGACCACCGGACTGCACTTCGACGACATCGCCAAGCTGCTCGCCGCCTTGCAAAGGCTGATCGAGAACGGCGGAAGCCTGTTGATCATCGAACACAACCTGGATGTGATCAAAGCAGCGGATTGGGTGATCGATCTGGGGCCGGAGGGCGGTGCTCGCGGAGGCTCCGTGGTGGCGGCGGGCACACCGGAAGCGCTGGCCCGCGTCGAAGCCTCCTATACCGGCCGGTATTTGAAGAAGGCTTTTTAGTATGTGCCGTCCGGATGCAGCAGCCGCGTGATGTCGTCATACAGCGGCGGCGGAGCATCCTTCGGGTCGCCGGCTAAAGCCCCTCCATCTACCCAGCGGACAATGATGTCGGTTTCGCGGTCGCTCAGCATCCGGTGCGGCGCAAAAGAAAGGTAGCGGGCGCCCGGAGACCACGGCGGCATCGCCCGCTGCAACACCATGGTTTTAATCCGTTCGGCCCATGCGCGCGTTTGCCGGTACGAAGTGAATGCGATCGGCGCTACTTGTCCCGGTCGATGGCAGCTTTGACACTTGGCTTGCAGAATCGGCAGTACATCTCTGTAGTACGTCACGGGATTGGGCGGATCCACTACCCAAGGGGAAGCGATCGCGACTATCCCTCCCAGAAGACCAACGAGAGAAACATACGTCATAGCAACACCTCAAGGTCTGATTATCTTATAATCCCCGCTGTGAGCCGTGTCAAGGGTAATGTCACCAGCCGGATGTATTTGGTGGTTTTAAGGCTTTGGGTTGGGGCTAACCCCTAGCCACACCTACCCATTGACAGCGGGTCCGCGGTCAAATAATGTAAAATGCCAGCAACGAGGTATCGAATGCAAACTAAGTTCTCTGCGGCCGTCCTAGGTGCGGGTATGCTTTTGGCGATCGCCCCGGCTTTTGCGCATCACGCGTTCCAGGCGGAATATGACGACAAAAAGCCCGTCCACCTGGTCGGCAAAGTGACAGAAATGGAATGGATTAACCCGCATTCGTGGATCCACATCGATGTCACCATGCCGGATGGCAAAGTGATCAATTGGATGGTCGAGTGCGGCAGCCCGAACATCATGCTGCGGCGCGGCTTTACCAAACGTTCGCTGGAAGCGGGGACGGACCTGATCATCGATGGTTACCAGGCGAAGAGCGGCGAGTTCAAGGCCAATGGCGGCAGCGTCACATTCAAGGACGGGCACAGAATATTTGTCGGAGGCTCCAACCCGGATGACCCCGGAAGTAAGAGCGGCGAGAACAAATAAGGAGACCTGAGATGAGCCACCGATTGTTGCTTTCGGCACTCCCCGCCGCGGCGGTGTTGGTCGCGGCCCTTCCGTCAATTGGCCAAACTCCTTCGCCCGCGGCAGCCAAGCCGTCCGCTACCGACGGCTCGGCAACGAAATCGGCTAAGCCCTACACGCCTCCGAAGACTCCTTGGGGCGACCCGGATATTCAAGGGCAATGGCCGGCCGATTCGCAAATCCCGATGCAGCGGCCCATCTCTGCGGCGGAAAAGGCTGCGCTCAGTCCCGAAGAATTGGCCAAGAGAGAGGAAGCATACCGCAAGCAAGAGGCCGCAGATAGCGAGGAGTTCGCTCCATCCAACGGCGGCACCACCACGATCAACCCTCCCGGCTATTGGGTAGAGCACGGGAAGCCGAACCCACAAGCGTCACTGGTAGTGGACCCGCCAGATGGCAGGATTCCGGCTCTGACTCCGGAAGGGCAGCAACGCCTCAAAGAGCTGCGCGGCGGCCTCGGTCCCGGTTCGCACTTCCCGCCGGTTGTCAATACCTGGGAAGACTTCGATATCTACAGCCGATGCATTTCCCGGGGCCTGCTTTCGAGCATGCTGCCGACTTTGTATAACTTCGGCAACCAGATCGTGCAATCTCCTGGGTTCGTGGCCATCCGCAACGAGATGATCCATGAAACCCGCGTCATTCCGCTGGATAGCCGCCCGCACGCCAACTCGAATATTCGCTCGTATATGGGCGATTCGCGCGGGCACTGGGAAGGCAATACGCTCGTCGTAGAGACGACCAATTTCAACGGCAAGATCGGGATTGGCGGCAGCGGACCGACCACTGATCAGTTGAAGATCGTGGAGCGCTTCACGCGCACTTCGCCCACCGAGCTCAGCTACGACGTGACCATCAGCGATCCCGGCACCTGGACCAAGCCTTGGAAGATCCACATGCCCTACAGGCTGGACCCGCATTACGTGGTGTATGAGTATGCCTGTCATGAAGGCAACTACATGATGCTGAATGCTCTCAAGGGCGCGCGCGAGCGGGAAAAGGCAGGCTTGGGTACCAAGGTGGATAGCGACAACTTCACGCGGCAAGTGCCCGCGGGCACTCAGAAACAGTAGCGGCTGTGCCTCGGCCCTTGGCGGTTGCGTGTCTCCTTTCGCTACCGCTCTATAGCCAGCAGCTCGCGAAGGATCCGGGACCGTTTCTCGAACCGGGCCAATTCGGTACCGGCGCAGACCAGAACTCAAAGGCCAAGGCCGGTCCCACGCCGCACCTACCTGACGGACCTCCCGATTTCGGCGGCAACGGCGCCTGGTATCCCGGCTTCTCCGGCAACATAGCCGAACCGATGTGGAAGGGCGTGAAAAGCGCCGATAAACACGTGGATGTGCCGTTCCTGCCCTCGGCTCTTCAATTGTTCAACGAGCGCGTCGAAACGCTGGCCAAAGACGATCCGGAAGCGCAATGTCTGCCGGTCGGCGTGCCGCGCTACATGTTCGACCCGTACCCCTTCCAGATGATCCAGACGGCGGATCGGGTGATCTTCATTTTTGAGGGCGACAATTACCCGTGGCGCATCGTGCGCACCGATGCCAACGCGGCACATCCCAAGAATCTGAAACCGACGTGGATGGGCGACGCTATCGGTCATTACGAAGGCGACACGCTGGTGGTCGACGTGGCCGGTTTTAACGGCAAAGCCTGGCTCGATCAGGCCGGCCATCCGCAGACTCCGCAGCAGCACCTGGTGGAGCGCTACACGCGCACCGACTCGCTGACGCTTAAATATGAGGTGACGATCGACGACTCCGGAGCCTACTCCAAGCCCTGGACTACCAGCAATACCGTTCGCTGGCGGCCGAAGCTCGAGCTGATGGAGTACGTCTGCCAGGAGAACGAAAAGAGCTCCGCGCACATGCTGGATGTGCGGGCGGCGAAGCCGCAAGAGTAGGGGGCTAGGCTCCTTTGCCGGTGCCAGCCTCCGGCCGGGCGTGCCGCGGCTGATAGATTCCCAATTTCCCGCCACCGGGCAGCGAGACATGCGTCAGTAAGCCCCAGTCTTCTCCGTGCACCTCGCTGCACGAAACGCGATGCTTTTTCATTTCGGCAATCAGCGCCGCCACATCGTCACACATCAGATAAAACTCGTGCACGTCGTTTTTCTCGGCTGGGTGAACGGCAAGTTCTGCCGGCGGCAGTCCGAAGATCAGCCAGCCGTGGCCGACGTCCACATGGGGCAGCTTGAGCACGTCCTTCAAGAAAGCGCGGTCGGCTTCCGGGTTGGTGCTGTAGATAATCGAATGCGCGCCCACGATCATCAGCGGCAGCCTCCTAATGAGAACCATTCTCGCACTTCACGCGCCGCGGGCCCGGGCGGCCTGCTGCA
This sequence comes from Bryobacteraceae bacterium, assembly GCA_035516375.1. GTDB lineage: Bacteria > Acidobacteriota > Terriglobia > Bryobacterales > Bryobacteraceae > PSRJ01. The sequence continues at coordinate 7,236 of DATJAK010000023.1, read as the reverse complement.
ACTCTTTCAGCAAACCCACGGCTTCCTCCGCTCGATCCTCAGGAATGAACAGGTGATCGTGATAGTAGGCAGATACTGCGTTCACGCTGATTCCGTGTTCCGCCAACTGGGCGGTAATCCTGGCAAGAAGGCCAACGGCATCCGAGACCACGAAGGACTACAGCTTCATCCGCTCCAGCTTGCGGTACAGCGTCTTGCGCTCGATGCCCAAAATCTGCGCGGCCTTGCTTTTGTTTCCGCCGGTAGCGTTCAGCACGCGGCGGATCTGGTCCTCTTCCGCTTCGGCCAGGGTCTCGACGGGCTTATCGCGCGATTCCATGGCAGTGAGCGCGTCCCGGACGGTTTCGCTATCTACGCGGTCAGCCAATATGGTGAGCCGCTCGATCACGTGCTGGAGCTGCCGCACATTGCCGGGCCAAGTGTAGTTCTGCAGCGCGCGCAGCCCGGAATCGATCAGCTTGACGCTGCGATGGTACCGGCTGTTGTATTTGTTCAGGAAGAATTGCACCAGCAACTGGATATCGGAGCGCCGCTCGCACAGCGGCGGCATCACGATGCGCACGACGTTCAGCCGGAACCAGAGATCCTCGCGGAACTTGTCTTCATCCACCAGGCGCTGTAAGTCGCGGTTGGTGGCGGCGACCACGCGCACATCCACCTCCCGCGACCGCGAAGCGCCCACCGGGCGTATTTCGCGCTCCTGCAAGAACCGCAGCAGCTTCAGTTGAAACCCGAGCTCGATATCGCCGATCTCATCCAGGAAGACGGTGCCCCGATTGGCCGCTTCGAACACACCCATGCGGTCACGATCGGCGCCAGTGAACGCGCCGCGCATGGCGCCAAACAGTTCGCTTTCCAAAAGCGACGGCGCAATCGAGGCACAATCTACGGCAACGAACGGTTGACTGTGGCGGCGGCTATTGCGGTGGATCATGCGCGCGACAAGTTCCTTGCCAGTGCCGGTTTCGCCTTCGATGATCACCGTGGCATCCGTGTCGGCGACCTTAGCCACGGTATTGTAAACTGCCACCATGGGCGGCGAACTGCCGATCATGTCGGTTTCCGGCAGTTCTTCGTCTTCCACCTCGGCAGCGTCGCTGGTGCGTGCAGCCTCGGCGCGTTCCACGGCGTGGATCATCACATCCAACTCGAATGGCTTGGCGATGTAATCGAACGCGCCGCCGCGGGTAGCGGCCATCACGGTTTCCATCGTTCCGCGACCCGTCATCAGGATCACGGAGCAATCCGGGTCTTTGCGTTTGGCCGCATCCAGCACGTCGAGGCCGGTACGCTCATCGATGTAGATGTCGGAAATCACAATCGGAAAGGACTGATCGGACAACCGCTCGATCGCTTCGCCCGTGGTAGACACGGCCTCCACAGCGTACCCCTTCTCTTCGAGGGCCGTCTGAATGGTGAATTGCAGCGAGGGATCGTCTTCAACCAGGAGTAGTTTCGACATTACGGTTGTTGCGCCCCGTTCGGCACCACCAGCGTGAAGCAGGAGCCCGCGCCCGGCCGGCTCGACACTTCGATCGTCCCGCCGTGCTGCTCAACAATCTGCTGCACGATGGAAAGTCCGATTCCGGTGCCGGCCTCCCCCGATTTTTCGGCGCTCTTGGTGCGATAAAACTTTTGGAAGATCTTCTTGACTTCCTTTTGATCCATGCCGATGCCCTGGTCCTTCACGGCGATGCGGATGTGACCGTCATCTTTCCACCCCGAGACCGTTACCTCCGTACGCTGAGGGGAGTATTTGACGGCGTTCGTAAGTAAATTGTAGCAAGCGTATTCCATCAATTCGCGATCGCCGGTGACGTGGAGATCGTCGCCGATCGGGCTGAGCGTGAGCCCGATATGCTTGCGCTCGGCCAGCGGCTGCGTGCGGTGGAGGCAGATCTCCACCAGTTGGCGCACCGGAATATCCTCATGCTTCAACTCCATCTGCCCGGCCGAAAGGCGTTCCACATTGAGAAACACTTCGATCATACGCGCCAGGCGCTTCGACTCCGAATTGATCACCTCGGCCACTTGCTTGCGTTTTTCCTCGGTGAGAGCAAATCGAGTCATGAGCTCGCTAGAACCCTGGATGGCCGAAAGCGGCGTGCGCATTTCATGCGTGACGAAATGCATGGCCTGCTGATAACGGGAGCGCTCTGCTTCGGTGCGGATCAGGCTTCGGCGAACCACCAACGTCTGCCAGGCCGCGGCCGAAGCTACGGCTAGCGTCGCAGTGCTGGCCGGCGTGACGAACGAAAAGACGATTTGATGCGTGAAGAAGACATAGGGCGTCGCGTAGGCGATCAACAGAACTGCGGCACCCGCGGCATATGCCTTCCAACCCGGTAGGTACGCAAACGACACACCCGCCAGCGCGACCAGCAGCAGGCTGAAGAGGAAGACCCAACTCTCGGGAGCATCCACCAGAAAGAGCCCCTGCGCCAGGGTTTCGAACGCCGCCGCATGGATTTCGATTCCGCTCGTGGTCTCACCTCCGGCATATGGAGTGTAGAGCCTGTCGCGGCCACTGGCGGCGGTCTCGCCGACGAACACCACCTTACCCGCGAACTCGGCGGCGCGTTCCGGATGGTCGAGCAACTGCTGCAAAGACACGCGCGGGATCTTTACCGCCGGCGGCACGTAGCGAACGCGCATGCGCCGCACATCGCCGCGGCGCTCGAACGGAATCAAGGTACTACCCACCTGAAGGTCGCCGGGCGATTCCAGCGGAGTGCCCGCGCCGCGACTCAAACGAAACGCCTCCAGCGCGATGGCCCAGCGGCGTTCGTGGCCGGCATGCGCATCGAGCGGGATATCGCGAGTGACGGAATCGCCAGAATCGGGCAGCGCATAGACATGACCCTGCGCGGCCGCCCACCGCGAAAATTCCGGCCGCGGGTTTTCCCAGCGCGCCGGTTCGTCCATCAGCAGGGACGAAAGCACCAGGTTCGGCGTGCGGCTGAAAGCATCCGCCAGTTGAGAGTCTGCCGCCGGGTCGCGCCGGTCGGTAAGGATCAAATCGACCGCCACCGCTTTGGGCTTCGCGCTGTCAATCAAGAGCAGCGCGCGCGCCAGCTTCGGACGAATGTTCGTCATGCCGCCTTCGGTCGAGGCCAGCGTCGCTTCGTCAATCGCCAGGATGATCGATTGGGGCGTCCAAGGCTTGGGATTGTACAGGCGAAACGTCTCGTCGTAGGAGTAGTTGTCTACCTGCCTGCCGAATTCGGCGCTGAGCCAGAAGGCGAAGAGGAACGCCGCTGCCAGCAGTGCGACATACCAGAGCCCACGTGCCTTCACCTTCGGCCATTTCATTTGGCGAGAGCCCTTTCGATGTCAGCGGCCTCGCGCGGAAGCGCCGCAGTCAACACTCGGGCACCCTGCTCGGTTACCAGCACTTCGCCGGCTTCGAGCGGCGCGCTGGTATCGGCCACACCGTGCGGCTGCTCCCATCCCGTCAGGTAGTAAAAATCCGGCTCCGGGAAAAAACGGGCGAGATCATCCTTGGTTTGGGTTCCGCCGAAGAAAACCAGCACTGCCTGCGGAAGCGCCCTTGCCAGGGTTTGGCGCCGGGCGCGGTACTCCGGGGTCGCAGCAGCCGCCACCAAACCTAGCGCCAGAGCCAGTGAAATAAGCCGCATGGTGCCCCAACCCGTAGTATACCGGGAGGTCTTCGCAACCGAGATTTATCCGCGGCGGATGCTGCACTCGGTTAAACTTTATGGACTAATCATGCAACACCGCTCCATGGATCCCCTGCTCCTGGTTGGTTCGGTCGTCGTGTTGGCGGCGATTCTGACCTGGGTACTCCCAGCCGGCCGCTTTGCCCGCGTGCGCGACCCTCAAACGGGACACACCGTCGTCGTCCCGGGCTCCTACAAATCAGTGCCGGGCAGTCCCGTCGGCCCTTGGGGTCTCCTGCAGGCGATTCCGCAAGGCTTAAACGAAGCGGCCGCGGTGATCTTTTACGTCTTCCTGGCGGGCGCAGCGCTCACCGTGATTGAAGCGACCGGCGCCATCGGCAACACTCTCGACCATTTGATGTGGCGCTTTGGCCGCCGTCCGCTGCTGATTCTGTTGCTGGCGTCCATTCTCTTCTTGATCGGCGGAGCAGCCTACCAGATGTACGAGGAGATCCTGGCTCTCATACCGGTTCTCTGCGCCTTGATGCAGCGCCTGCGGCTGAACGGTGAAATGGCCGTGGGGATCTCGTTGGGCACCGCCACCGTTGGCGCTGCATTCTCTCCCTTTAACACGTTTGCCCTTGGCATCAGCCAGCCCATGGCCGAGTTGCGGCTGTTCTCCGGCGCCGGGTTTCGGACGGTCGTGTTCCTTCTGGCCGTAGTGATCTGGGCAGGTTACTTAGCCTGGTACGCCTCGCGGTCCCGGTTGCCGGAATCACAACAGCCGATCGCACATCAGGATCACGTAAGCCGGTGGAGGCCCCACGACCTCGCCGTACTGGCCACGCTCAATGGCGGAATGGCCGCCGTAGTGTTGGGCGCACTCTTCTGGCACTGGGACCTGCCTCAGTTCAGCGCGGTATTTGTGGCCGTCGGTGTGGTGGCCGGCCTGGTGGGCGGATTGGGTTGGCGCACCACGGCAGAGCAATTCGCCGAGGGATTCCGGCGGATGGCTTTGGCGGCCACCCTAATCGGCTTCGCGCGCGCCATTTCGGTGGTGCTCGCCAACGGCATCGTTCTCGATACGATGGCCAATGCGCTGTTCAGCCCGCTGCGCCATCTGCCGTTAGGCGCGTCTTCCATCACCATGTTTTTCTCGGAATCGGCGCTGGCGTTTCCGATGCCCAGCGACTCAGGCCGCGCCATGATGAGTCTTCCGGTGTTGATTCCTCTCGGCGACCTCCTCGGCTTGCCGCGCCAGATCGTGGTGAGTTCGTTCCAATTCAGCACGGTTGCATCAGGTATGATCACACCGACATCAGGCGCGATGTTAGCCATGCTCGCTTTGGCCGGCGTGTCCTACAGCCGGTGGCTCCGATTTATCGCGCTGCCCGCGGTGCTGCTCCTGGTGTTATCGGCAGCAGCAATGGCGATTGGGGTTAGGATCGGGCTCCAATAAGCCACTTACTCTTTTCGCACCAGCGCCGTAAGATCGTCCAGCTTGTCATCCAGTAGCGTCAACTTACTCGCCAGCCCTTGAATCTCGTTCTCGGCGCGCCGATTGACCTCGAAATCCAGTTCGCCCCGCAACCGGTCTTTTTTGTCCTGCCGATTCTGGCTCATCATAATGACCGGCGCCTGCACGGCTGCCAGCATGGAAAGAAACAGATTGAGGAGGATAAACGGGTACGGATCCCAGGCGCGATTCCGCAGCAATACGTTGACGGCGGAATAGACCGACAGCACGATGGCAAAGGTGATAATAAACGCCCACGACCCGCCAAACTGCGCGACGGCATCGGCGATGCGTTCGCCAAACGTGGACTGTCCCTCGATCACGTCGTTGGGATTGCGGCTGGCGCGGCCGCGCACGAGGTTCTGGGAGGCGTGCATCTGACGGGCCATCGTCGTGAGCAGGTCCATCCCCGCCATTGGCTTTCGCTCGATCAGCACGGCAATATCGTCTCGCGACACTTCCAGGCAGGTAGTGTCCTCGAGCGCCATCGCGTTGGTCTGGTGAGGAGTCTGTTCGAGCATCGACGCGAAGCCGAAAAATTCGCCTCTGCCGGGCTCATGCACCACAACCTCCTGTTGATCTTCGTCGGTGGTAAATACACGGACTTTTCCTGAGATCACCACATAGGCTTGCTTGTCGGGGTCGCCCATTTTGTAGATGCGCTCGCGCACGGCAAAATTCTTCACCTCCACCTGGCTGGCGAGAACTGCTAACTCCTCGTCGTCCAGCAAGGCAAAGAGAGGAACGTCTCGTAAGATCTCAGGTTTGCACGCCATGGCGCCTCCATCTCGTAGTTGTCAAACGTTGGAATAGCTTAGTGCCGAAAACTCTTCTGTGCCGCGGGAGAACGCAGAACATCCGGAAAATCCACTGCAAAACCAATCTGGCCGCCGATACGCGGACTCGCAGCGTATTTCCCCCCGAGCAGGCCGAACGTCAAATAAAGGCCGTTTCTAAGGTTGTAGAGCCCTCCAACCAGAAGCTGGAGCTGGGTTCTGTCAAGGCCGTCGTTATCCGCCCGTCCCCCGTATACCTCACCGCCCAGGCTGATGCGTGAATTCAGATCGTGCAAGAGCGACACTCCGCCGGTGAAGACTTGGCCGCGCGTGGTCTCAATCCCCACCACCCCCGTGCTGGTGTTGCCAGCGAACAAAAATCCCACGTTGGCCGTAAGCTTAGTCTTGCTGGAGAGTGATTTCTGCGCGGCGAAATTGAGCCAGTAGTCGATCAGTCCCGAACCGAGCTGCCGGTTGGAATCCCCGGTCGGAAATTCGATATACAGGCTGGCGCCCATCGCAGGAACGCCTGAGGCCTGGGACTCTTTGTGGAAGTTCCACTTGATTCCCAGATTGGTATCGCCGACCCCCGTGGAAGCCTCAACCACCCGATAAATCGCCAGGTACGGGAAATCCACGTCCACCTCCAGATTGTGCGGTAAGCCGACGTTGAACTTGTAATTGGCCGTGTTCTGCCGGAGGTTCGGATACTGCGGATGTTGAAGCGCATCGAATTCGTTGAAGAACTCGAAATGAAACTTGCCGCGCTCGGTGACCGCCGGGTCGTCGGTATAGAACGGCAATTGGGCCGGCAACCGCTGGCTGCACACGAGCGAACTTAGTAACATTACTGAAACATGCATTGGCAGGCGCATGGACGACGAGTTCCCAGAATAACCGGGCCCGTCGAATTCGCCAATAGTTTCTTGCGCACAAGGCCCCCGGCATCGAGTACAGCCGCTGTTCAGCGATGGCGGCCGTACCATACGATTCTCGTGCGCAAGGAGGCGGGCGCCTGGTGTAACAGAGACGTTCGCCCAAAACAGCCTTACCGGGCCGCGCGCAACTCCTCTTCCACCTGTTGCTGGAGCAGATCGAGCGGCAGCACGCCGTCGCGCAACACCATGTCGTGGAATTCGCGGATATCGAAGCGGGACCCGAGCTGTTTCTCCGCCTCCGCCCGCAGCTCCCGGATTTTGAGCTGCCCCATCTTGTAAGAGAGCGCCTGGCTCGGCCACGCAATGTAGCGGTCCACTTCCGCCAGCGATTCATCGGGCGCGTGCGTTTTGAAGTACTCGACGGCCTGCTCGCGGCTCCAGCCCTT
>DATJAK010000022.1:0-119682 GCA_035516375.1 Bryobacteraceae bacterium | reverse complement strand
ACCCGCGAAGTTGCCGCCGCCATGAATCCACAGCATTACCGGTTTACGAGACTTGGAAGGCCATTCCGGTGCCCAGACGTTGAGGTAAAGACAATCCTCGCTCACGTCACTGCCGTTCTGCATGCATCGCGCCGCAAATTTGGTGGCATCGCGAACGCCCGCCCATGTTTTTACCGGCATCGGTTCGCGCCAGCGCAAATCGCCGACCGGCGCGGCGGCAAAGGGGATGCCTTTGAAAACTGCGCCACCGCCGCTGAGCGCGCTACCTTGAATTTTTCCGCCCGTAACGGCGGCGGCAGGCGCTGGTTGTCCTGAGGCGTTAAGTTGGACGAGCACGAGTGCCGCCAGGATTTTGACGGCAGTCTTTCTTTGCATGTGAGTCCTCTCCCTTTCTCCGGCTTTCTGGCCCATTCGGTGGCCCGCGCAGTTAGCGGAGGCTTTTGAACGGCGCGACATGATGGCGGTTACCGTTTGAATCCACGTCACACTCATCCTCAAGCACTTCAGCACCCGGTTGGCGCCGCAGCGTCAGCCGAAACTTCCAGGGCATCGTAAATACCTCGGGATCCTCGATGGTGGCCTCGTAAGCGACGGTTTCCGGACTGGTCCGTGTATATCGCTCCACCACATGCAACTGATCGCTGTGATGATGACCGGCCGCATCCAGCCAGGTCGGTCGCTGAAGCTGGAGACATCGGCTACCAGTGTCGAGCCTTCCCAGTGAGCCCGCGAATCGCCCATTGCGTACGGCAAACCATTGTTGTGCGGCTTTCCGTCCAAATACAGAATGCGGTACGAGTGTACCCGTTCGTAAACGATGTAGACCGCCCGATCGTTTTCGAGGATTTGGAATGGATAAGGCATGAGAGTTGCGCGAGGCACGCCGGGCTGAAAGCAGCGAGCATCGGGATCCGCGTTAGCGCGCCGTGCGAAGTTCTCAGCGGCCTGAGTGCGAGCCTCAGGCTGGTACGGGATTTTGCCCGATGGAGGGTCGAAGATCACCCCCGCGGTTTCCAGATTGAGGTAGGCTTTGCTTTCCGCCTTCCATAAGCCGCGCAGGTCGCCCGGTTGAGCTTCGAGCACCGCGGCACAGAGGAAGATCCAAAGCACCTTGCTCATCATCTACTTTGCTCTTTGCCTCTGCAAATTCTGGTGATGCGTGACGTCGCGCTCGCCCTCGACGCAATCGTACTCGATCAACTCGGTGCCCTTGGGCTGGCGGTCGAGCGAAATCCGCATAGTCCAAGGCCGTGAGTAGACCGTAGGATCCGTAACCGTGGCTCGTAAACGATTGTGTTCGGTCCGGCCATGCGGAATCGTTCGACCACGTGCTCGTTTTCATCCACGAAATTGCCGGCCTGGTCGAGCCACGTTTTGCCGTTAAGCCCGGTGACGTCCACGACCAACGTATCACCCTCCCAATGGCCGCGCGAGTCGCCGTTCCATGCTGAATAATTCTTACGATGGGGGCGCCCATCCAGCGGAATCACACGTACGCTGTGCTCGGTTTCCGAAAGGATGGCGAAGTAATCGCCGTCCTGCACGATTTCCAGAGGGAAAGGCGGCACAAGCTGGCGCGGCACGCCATGCGGATGACAATATCCGACCGGATCGCGGTCGCGCTCATCCCAGTTGAGCTTCGCTTTCTTCGCCGCTTCGGGCAGTAAGGCAACTTGCCATCTGGCGGATCGATGATCATTGACGGGCCAGCGGGGATTTGATCATCAGCCTGGTGCGCTTGCACGTCAAATGCTGCCGAGATCTGCGCTGCCCGCCAGACTCCTGCCCGCTGGCGAGCCTGGGTGGTGAAAACGCTTGCCCCCAAGCGAAGGCAATCGCGAACGGAATGAGCCAAACGCGTCCCGAATTCTAACCTGGAGCAATCGGCAGGATCCTGCCCAGGATAAGAAACTTTATCATGAACAACGGAGCGCGTCGACACGGCATGACGTTTAGGGCGGAGTGCGGCTGTGGCCGGTAAATGGAGTCTACAAATTGCCGGTAAGCTGCTCGTGTCCGGGGAGAGAAATCCAGCCTGGTCTGCGATATAGTTTCTGAAAAACGCGTGTCATAAGAAACGGATAAATATGCTGACCCTATGGCGATGTATGGCAGTTTCCGCACTTGCCCTGACCGGGCTCCTGATCTTGAGCTGGACTGGCGCGGCCCAGACCCGCGGGGGCGCTCCGCCGCGGCCCACTACCGGATCCGGGCCCTACAAGGCCGTGATGGAAATGGATACAAGCTTGCCGGACCATACGGTTTACCGGCCGGAAAATATGGCCGCGCTGAATGGCGCCACTCTGCCGGTGGTGGTGTGGGGCAATGGGGCGTGTGTGAATGCCGGGAACTCGTTCAGCAACTTCCTCACCGATGTCTCCTCGTACGGGTTCCTCGTTATTGCTTTGGGTCCGATTGTCGAACGCGACTCGGCTGGTCCAACTGCGCCCGCTCCTGCTCCGCCGCCTCAACCGGCAATAGAACGGCCCGCTGACACAACCCAACTTCCCCGCAATCTCCCGCCGGCAGCAACCCATCCGTCGCAGATGATCGATGCGATCAAATGGGCCACGGCCGAGAACGATCGCGCCGGCAGCAAATACTATAAGCACATCAACACCGGCAAAATTGCGGTAATGGGTCAATCGTGCGGAGGCGTACAGGCGATCGAAGTTGCCGCAGACAGCCGCGTCACGACCGCCATGGTGTGGAACAGCGGCCTCTTTGCCCAACCTTCGAACATGGGCGGTGGAAAAACAATCGGTAAACGCGACCTCGAATCCATTCACGTTCCCATGGCTTACATCAGCGGGGACTCAACGGATATCGCCTTCAACAACGCCAATGCCGACTTCGAATACCTGAAATCGATCCCGGTGTTTCGCGCCTGGGAAAGAGGAGTTGGCCACAGCGGTACGTACCGGCAGCCGGACGGCGGTGAATTCGCCGGCATCGCTGTGGCGTGGCTAAACTGGCAGCTGAAAGGCGATCAGCGGGCAGCACAGATGTTCCGCGGTGCGGACTGCGGCTTGTGCGTCAATCCCAAATGGGTGGTCGAGACGAAAAACTTCAAATGAGGATAGCGCCGGCACTCCCGCTCACATTGTTTTGCGGAGCACTTCTGGCGCAAGGGCCGCCAATCCCGTTTGGCTCCGCTCTGGACCCCGATCAGCAGATCCTAGAGTCGCAGCAGCTTGCAAAAACCTGTTATCCGCGCCAAGCGCTCTGCGGCGCGCCAAAGGAGATCAGCATCGGAGCTATAACTTTCCGGCGGCCCAAAAGGCTATGCCTTATCGCTTGTACGTACCCACGATGTGGGATGGTCAGTCCAGGCTACCTCTCATTGTGATTCTCCACGGTGGCGGTTCCGATGAGAACCTTCGCCGATCAGTGCGAGACCAGCCGCCGGACTTGTGTTTTATCTTACTTGCCCGGTAAACAGCGCCTCCGGGTCCTTTTTCTTGACAAGTGCGAAGATTACTCCCGGGAAACGCGGCTCACGTCATTAGGCAGATTCCGACGGAAGTCAACTCCCCTGATGCGGCGTTCGATGAGAACGGGCCGCTTACCCAGGTGGGATTCGTAAGGGAACCCAACCGGATTTCGAGGGAGTTGGGCTCCCATTTCTACTCGGCCCGCTTGACCGTCCAGGCAGACCGTCGCAGCGATTATTTGGTCCTTGCGCCTTTCTTCGTGGCAACATGATCATGGGCCACCCAACATGCCTGCAAAACCCGGCAAAGACGACCAAGTCTTCGTCAAGCTATTTCTGTCCGCTTACGAGGATGCATCGTGGGCTGATGCGGAAGTCATTCCGCTGGATCAGTTGATCGATGGTGCGGTCGAAGCGTTTGCCACCAGAAAGTCGGACAAGAAGACGCTGGCGATTGAGCACACGCTCATCGAGCCGTTCGTGGGTGACAGGCGGGATTTCGCAGCCTTCAGGCAGGTGTTTCTGGAAATCGAAAACGACGCCACGCTCCTGGTTCCCGATCATGGGATTGTGGTGCACGTGCCGGTCGGGACTCTTGATGGTCAGAGACCGCCCGCGCGCAAGAAAATCGTTGAGGCGGTCCATGCATGGATCGTGGCCAACCGGCTCCGCCTTCGAGAGGGGGAGCATGAGTATGCTTGCCCTGTGCCTGGTAACGCTGGCAAGATGGACTCCGTCGTCACTCTCACGGTCAAGTTCACACCATTTCACCAGAAGTCTCCAGGCATGCTTTCGGTCCGTAGGCAGCAAATCATAAATGATCTGGACAAGGTAATCGCGAAGGCGCTGACGAACAAACTTCCGAAACTTATGGCCACCCCGGCTAAGAAGCGTCTGCTCTTTCTTGAGCGTGACCAGTTCACATTCTTTCCCGAGCAGATTCTCGACGAACTCGATCGGCAACAAGCCGCATTCCCTTTGCTCAACGACGTGGATGAAATCTGGATTCTAGAAACGGTTGGTTATAGGCCGGAAGGTCATCTGAACTTCGATCTCTACAAGGGAAAACATATCGTGGCGAGCCTCACTTTCCGCAAAGGAGTACTGACCGGACAGTCCAAAGACGGAATGCCCGTCCCGATGAACTAGGCCGCAGGCACACTCCCCAGATACGGCCTTCGACGAAGTGCGGCGGATTCAGACCGCGAAGTAGGGTTCAGTCTGCTGATCTGTATCGCCGACACCACTTAGGCGTATCGCGCCCTTAGATCTGGCAGGGCTGTGGGCTTGTGAGGATGCGGAACAACGGGCGCACACGGCAGTCGGTTATCATCGCCGTGTCATCGCCTTTCTTGGTTGTCTACACAATTCACTTGATGTTGACCGGCTTCTGAGTGATCGATGTCATGACCGCGGAATCGCCGCGCGAAAGAAGAAACCGACCATGAAGACATCTAATACCGAAGAACAAGCCAACACACCATCCACCACCCCGGCTGAGAAGCCAACACGTTCCCGAAAGCCCCACGTTGCGCCACGGAAGGGCAAGCCGGGCAAGAAGGCCACACCCGCCAAGAAGGCCCCAAAAGCCGCCAAGTCGACCAGTCCTGGGAAGAAGGCCCCCGGCGCCCGCGAGGGGGCAAGCAAGACCGCGAAGGTCCTCGACCTGCTGAAGCGACCAGGTGGCGCCACCTTGAAAGAGATCATGAAAGCCACCGCCTGGCAGCCTCATTCGGTCCGCGGCTTCCTGTCGGGTACCGTAGGGAAGAAGATGGGTCTGACAGTCACCTCCGCCAAAGTCGAACATGGGGAGCGCAGCTACTGTGTCAAAGCTTGACTCCCTCTGATTGAGCTCTTATTCCGCCGCCGGGGTTCCGCCTCGGCGGCGTTTCCTTCTTCAGACAGCAAGTAGCAGCTTCAGTTCACCCGACTAATCTGCCTAGGCAAAGTTCCTGCAGCTCCGGATGCCGGCGCGGATCTGCGCTTTAACAATCGCTATCTTTCAGTGACAACACGTAACCGCAATGATTGAGACTCGACAGTCGAGTCATCACCAAATCTCAATCGCAGTATTCAGCGCGGCAGGCACGCGTACCAAGCCCACCCAACCTTGCGCGGTCACTTTTACGTTTGAGATATCTTTTGCCGAAGAATGTCGATCATCCAATCCGGAATCGGGTCACCGTCGTGGCCAATGTTCCCCAATAAGATCATGACTCGTAGCATCGAGTCACACGAGGGGGATAAGGGGATCATTTGTTCAGCATGAGAGGGCGTAGACCGCAGGGCCCTTTCGTGCACGTCGCCGCAGGTTTTGGGGTGGGGGTATTCTGAACGGTTCTTTGAGCGTCGTCGGTTACGCGTTCCGGGGCCCGTGCCGCTTAAGGAGTTCGAGCCCAGCCGCCCGGATAGGGTGCGGACCACCGTGAGGAGGAGTGCGCTGTCTGGAATCTCCACGTGCCCTGTTCCGAACTGATCTGGCCTTCAAAGGTGCCCGCCGTCCAATAGCCGGCGCCTCCGGAAATGCCCCCGAGATTCAACAGGCGGGCGCGAACGTTCGCACTCATGCCGTCCGGCGCGACGTCGATCACCGGTTGCAGGATTTGGTTCACGAAGGTGGTGCCCTCGGCAGCCAAGGCGCGAGTCCTCATCTCCCGTCGAACGCTCCGCCCAAACAATCTGGCCACGTCAGCCGGCGATTCGTCCAGATAATAGCCGTACGCGCCCATCAGGTTCTCGGCTGCGTCGTAGGCTTCCGCCGTGGTGATACTGCGCTCCACCTCGGCCAAGCGAGCCTCCAAGTCCCTCGCGTTGCGGATCGCCGGGCCGGCGGGGGCTGGCGCGGCAATCATCGTGGTCGCGACGGATGGAACCCCTTCGGGATACTGCGGTGGCTTTCCGGTCACGGGGTTGTCGAAGTCGAACGGGGCGACTGCGAACTTGGGATAGATCTCATAGGAAGCGCTCGGTGGGCGGTCCGGAGGAAACTCCTTGCTGGGACCGGGCGCGGGCTTCGCGCTCTTCGCCCAGCCCGCCGCGGCATCGACAATCATGCGCGGGTAGAAATGCACGGACTGAATCTTCCAGTCACCGTCCTGCTTGACGAACGTGTTCTCGAAGACGCCCTCCGTCAGTTCGCCGTTGCCGCCGCCGGGATCACTAGACATGATCAACTCGACTCCACGTGCTTTCGCCGTACCCCCGTCCGGCGTGACGGACACTATACTCTGCAGGTAGATGTGATCGTTCAGTTCCCCGTCGCGGAGTCCCTGCGGCCCAAATTGATCGAGAGCATGCCGGATGCTGGCCTTGCCCACGTAGACGCCTTGCAACCCCAGCTCCAGAGTTCCGTCCCCGGCAAAAAGATCCGCCGCCTGATCCCAGAGTTTGCGATCGACGGCGTATCCGTAGGTGTCCTGGAGATTGGTGACCTCGGCCTGATCGTTCAGCCGCGCGGCACGCCGTGCGAGTTGGTTGACGCGTTCGGCGAGCGATGCGAGTGAGGGAGTTGTGCCGTTCGCCGGCTTGGCACTCCGGCTCGCTGAAGCCGGGATCGGTGTAGTGACGCTAGCGGCACTAAAATGAAACGGCACGTGCACTCCGGAGTCCTTCCAACCAGCGGCAGTATACGCCGCCGTGACCTTGGGTTCCGAGTGCAGCACGCTGATCTTCCAGGCGCCGTTCTCCAAAACGTACTCATTCTCGTAGACGCCGCTGTACCATGTGGCCGAGCCTCCGTAGCCTCCCAACATCGCCAGGATGCGCCATCGCCCCTTCGCGGTTCGACCGTCTGGCGCGAGGGTGATCACGGGCTGGAACAGGATGTGCGGATAGATGCGGCCTTCGGAGAGGCCGAGCTTCCCTTGGCCGACCTGCTCATAGAAGAGCTGACGGATAGCATTCTTTCCACGCACGCCCGACTGATAGTTGGTGACGGCGTCCTCGGCGAACAGGTCCGCGAAGTCGTTCCACAAACCGAGTTCGACGTAGTGTCCGTAGGCATACTGCAGGCGCTTGATAGCGCGGACGGACTCGATGCTTTCAATGTGGGCCTGAAGGCGTTCGACCCTTGTTTCGAGGGTCAGCAACTGGTCCGGCTGCTGGGCCGGTGCCATCACACTCCACGCGCCGATCGCGATGGCAATGGCCGGGATGGGTTTCGAGGGCATCGGCAGGATTCTACCACCCACCGCGACAACATGAGTTCAAACAGGCCGTGACGGCTGTGCAGGCTGGTGCGGGCGACAAGTCCGGTTGGGTTGCCTTACGATCCGACCTGGGAGCGACAGCCGATCGGCGTCGAACACCGCGGGCGATTGGTGCCTATCGGCATCTATATGATGACGTGGAATCGCTTTCGGGGCTGGGCCAGACAAATTCCCGGACACTGGCCGACTTGCGGGGAGTATTCCGCCGCGTTTCCCTGCGCCAATCTCGATGCTGAGTTGGGCGTCAGCGTGGTTCCACAACAAAAAGGACTTCACACGAAAAGTAAGCCCGAGCCAAGTATGCAACTTCTTGAAGAGGATCACGTCGCTCCGCGACGTCATCTTGGAAGAGGAGTGATCCGACCTTTTTGCCTTCGCTGCGAGCTATGATGTCTTTCATTCGTCCCGCCACGGTGTATAGAGATTCCTCAACACGGGCTGGATCCGCGGACACTTCACGGCCCTTACCGAAATCAAGGACATCTTCCTTCCGGTGTATGTGAATGGCGCGTGGCTCCGACATGAACCAGCCGGTCGGGTCGCCTAATCTAAATGCTACGCGATGCGCCCCATCATCACGCAGAGGTCCAATGTCTGTTGGTGAAAACATCGCCGAATCGGAGACCACCCGACGGCCGGCATATGACGCGTTCAGCGCGGCAAGCTCTGCGAAGCCAGGAGCAATACAGTAAACCCGATTCCCGGGTTGGCTTTCAAGATCTATCAGCATGTTGTGCTGACTGGAATGGTTCCTGCGGTGCAGCCAAAACCGGTAAAACGGTGGCTCGATCAGCCCTACCTTGGTCTCCTTCGCGCTTCTGCGTGTCAACCTCTCGCAAAGCTTGAACTGGAGAAAGAGCGTACTACCTATGCGTACATCAAATCCGCCGCCTTGTTGGCCTTCGCCGTACAAAGACGGAAAATAGGGCGCCGCCTTAAGCCGTTGCCCGGTGCATTGGCAAACTCACCGGTCACGCAGTAGCCGTACGAGAATTCCGTCAGAGTGGATTCCAATGGGAGCCGCCAGACAAGACGATATTTCAGTACATAATTCTATGTTTTTTGTGTAGATTTACCAATATATTTCGGCCACCAGTCTCGCAAAACCTCAGAGGCAGGGCTGCGCGTCTCTTGAGGTTCCGCGCCACGGGAAAGGCGTTTTACCAGAAGTTTCTTGAATGCCGAATCTCCTGCCAGAAGTCGACCAGATCCAAATCCCGCCCCTCATGAGGCGTTCCCATTGCTCATCGATCTGAAGCCGTCCCCGCTTCCGAAGATCTGCCATATTCAGCAGTGCCGTTGCTCAAACGGATGGGATGTGCTGTAATTCGTCTTAATTCTTATCGCGCGCCTTTGATTCTCATTGGGCGCCGCCAGTGGGAGTAATTCTCAGGGATACTGTGAACAAGTCCACCGGGGGTTCGACGAGCGACTCAAAACCCGAAACTCGCGCTGGAGCCCCGCATCAAGGGCGAACCACCAAAACGCCAGCCGCAGTCCTGGTGCCAATACTCAGTGTCGAAGCGCGCCCGGCGCCAAAATGATCTTCGGCGTGATGTCCGTAGCGATCCCCATACGTTCGAACATTTTCTCGATTTACCCTCTGCTTGCGCCATCCTGCGGATATGTGATTGATTTTGCATCCAGCAGCGCTCGTTTCAGCACCTCAGGCGAATGGATGTCAGGCTTAGCGGCACCGGCCCGGCTTCCAATACCGAGTTCGGAGCGTGCTAGGCCGGCACGCGAACCACTGGCGTAGGTCATCAATACTGCGGAACTGATAACAGCGACATAAAACCGGCGTTTTCGGGGGGAACCTGCTGGCTCGCCGCGCGTTGTCACTTGTTGTCACTCGGCGGCCGTAAGTCTATGAGGAATTGGTAGCGCTAACGGGAATCGAACCCGCTGGGCGCCAGTTCAGTTCGGTTCAGTTGGGTCTAAGTAGTTGTGTTTTCGGTCTAGTTCACTTCGTCACCAGAGCGTTTATGCCCATACGGGTGGCCGACGTGCTGCACCGGTGCTGCCCTGCGGCCGGGATTCCGTTGCTCGGATCCACGATCCCTTTTCGCGCGTAATCCAACTTCCTGGTAGGCTTTTCTGGATAGAGCGGCCAGATGGTGGCAGATGGTGGCAGGTGTCAGGCCACAAGCAAATTCGGGTCGGAGGACGGAGGAAGCCCTCGCCGCCTTGCTCCCGCACCGCATTACCTAGAGGAGGCGGAGCGGCGATCGGTGTGGCTCCCAACTCGCAGTGGATGAAGGAGCCCGAGTTGGACGCTGCCTACCTTCCCTCGATCCTCCGAATTTTGCTGGTGGCCTCCCCGGCCGCATTAGAGGCCCAAATGTTTACAAGGCAATTGGCCAGCGACGATTGGGCCCGGTAAAATTCCGATGCTCTGGTTAACGCTCGGCGATACGCGGGTACTTCGCGTCTGGCAACTTTTCCCAGCACTGACTTCTGGCTCGCTCTAACCATGCCCAGTTTCCGGTTTGCGCGTTATCCAGGATCTGAGCCTTCGTTTAGCAGAAAAAGGCCGCCAGGGCTCAAGGTGACGCCAAGGCGGTAATAGAGGCTCGCGTGACCCGGATACGCGAAGAATACGAACAGGCCGCGTCAAAGCTGAAGGGCCTGACAGCTCAGCAAGTGAAGAGGGCGGGGTAACGCTCGGCCGCCGGTGGAGTCGCGAGTAAGTAGCAGCTCGCGACTCGCATCCTGAATTCCGCTATCCTCACCTTTAGGTATGAGCCCGGCGGTGGTCCGGACGGAAATCGATGCAATGCAGCGTTGGGCACAACTAATTTTCTTGGCCTTGATAGCCGCCGCCCTCCTGCCGTTCGCCTGGCGGATCGCGGAACCCTTCTTCACGGCTTTGCTCCTCGCCGTCATTTTGGCAGTGCTGCTGGAGCCGGTTCATTTATGGCTCGCTCGGAAGCTGGGACGGCCCGGCCCCGCAGCCCTTCTGACCGCCGCCTTGGCCGGCCTTCTCGTTTCGGTCGCCCTTTGGACGGTGGGTGCGGTCCTCGCACAACAAGTCGGGGCCGCATACATCTCCTTGGCACAACCGTCGGCAAACGACTCATGGACCACCGGCATCTCGCGGGCCGCCGGCCGCATCGCAGAAGTGGTGGCTTCCCGCATACCCGTAGATTCTGCTGTGGTGCGTTCGGAACTTCTCCGGTACGCGGATGGCTCCGCGGCCTGGCTTCTACGTGCCGTCGGATCTGTCCTTAGCCGGGCGAGCGCCGCATTGGTCACCATGCTTCTGATGCTCATCTTCCTGAACGAGCTGCTGCGCCACGGACGAGGTTGGATCGACAGGGCGTTGCCGGCGCTTCCCCTGGATGCCGGAACGGTAGAGCGATTGATTCGGAATATCCAGAGCACCATCGTAGGGGTTGTCGGGGGGACTTTCGTGGCGGCCGTCAGTGAAGCTGTATTGACAGGCACCGCATTTGCCTTTGCCAGTGTCCCCTCCGCGGCAATGCTAGGATTCTTCTGCGGCCTGGCTTCGATCGTACCCTTGGTGGGATGCTCTTTGGTCTGGGCGCCGGTGGTCATTTACGAACTTGCCACGGGCGCGTATGCGAAGGCGGCGGCTATCGGGATCTGGTGCGGCGTCGCTACCGTCGTCATCGACAATGTGGTGCGTCCGGCTGTAGCCCGCGGGCATGTGCAAATGCACTCGCTGACGATCGCGCTGTCAATTATTGGTGGCACGCGCGCGTTCGGGGCCCTTGGCATCATCCTCGGCCCGTTGATTATTTCACTCCTGCTGGCGGTTTTGCTGGAGGTTCGAAGAATTGCAGCCGACGCCCGCAACGCGCCCACGTCGATGACGCAGCCGAACGCTTCGAGGGTTTAGCTTTAACCGCGATGCCGTCGACTCAACCGCCTGCTAGCAGCTTGCGATGCTTATCAGGGCATTTGAATGGCTGGATTGGGCTCAACCGCGATTAACGTCGTAGTGTTGACCGAACGATCCAAGTCCTGGGTTGTCGTCAAACCGGAAACTGAGAAAAGAGCGATGTAGGGATTTGAGCAGACCTTGGAGCTTCCGATAACCCGTCATATCGCTCCGCCGATCCTAGAGAGCAGGTTGTCAGCTTGGTCACACCGGCGTGGTCGCAAAATCACGCTCATGACTGGCCTTCATGAATGCGATTGCGCGTTCGATTTATCTAGCACCGCTGGTTTGCATTGCCTCCGATTCAGAAAGGGTCATCAATCGGCGGGGTACCATAAGTATGTAAGGTCTCGACGGTTTTGAGTCCCCAGGCCTGACCCTTCGTGCGCTCCTCCTCTGTCCATCGGATTGGCTTCCAGTCGGGGGCGAGGACTAAACGCGCGCCGGCGCTGTCCACTTCCACGCGATTTCCACCTGGTTCATAGACCCATAGGAAGAAGGTTTGCTGGATGGCGTGCTTGTGCGGTCCACTTTCGATAAGCACACCGTTCTCCAGGAAGATATCAGCGGCCCGCAGGACCTCCTCGCGACTATCGACCGCATATGTCAGGTGGTGGAAGCGTCCCTTAGTTCCCGTATCGTCGAGAATATAGGAGAAGTCGTGGCCTTTGTTCGTGCAGGTCATCCACATTCCCGTCTCGGTACCGTCGTTCATCACAATCTGCTCAGTCAGACGGCAGCCGAGGTATTGCTCAAAAAATTCCCGGTTCGCCTTGACGTCGACAGCGAGGCACTCCACGTGCTCTAGTCTCCGGACGCTGATTCCACGCGCCGGAAACCGCTGCGCCTGATTCTTCAGGCCGGGCTTCAGATCGGGCGATGCCTCATACCATTCGGTTTCGTAGTACAGCTCCAGTTTGTGGCCGTCGGGATCTTGGCAGACATAGGAAGGACCATGCCCCAGGTCGCCATCCGTCCATCCAATCTCATATCCGGAACCTTTCAGCGCCGCAACGCGCCGTTCCAGTGCCTCCGGGCTCCTTGTGCGGAAGGCCATATGACCCATGCCGGAGTTCTTTGAGGCTGTCAGTTTTAAGGTATGACGCTCGTAATCGTCCCAGCCGCGCAAATAGACTGATTCGCCCTGCCGGCCACTTTCCGTCAGGCCAAGTACGTCCCTGAAAAAGCGGAGACTCTCCTCAGGCTTGGGCGTGAGAAGCTCCAAGTGCCCTAGATGAGCCACATCATAATTCGGTTCGTTTTGCATCGGAGTTCTTAATTATCCCACGGCTCTGGACGCTGTAGCCACTCTAAAGTACGCGAAGAACCGGCGAGCCATTATCGCCCCCTGGCCTCGGGAAACTGGGAGGCAGTCCGGCCAGTTCCCGCAGTGTGCCTCCGACATAATAGCGGGCCATATCTTTGCGCCAGTGCATCGCAAAATCCGTGTTATCAAGCGGCTTTGCAGTTGGGTATGCAGCCGCGGAAGCCTCATGAATGGTCTCATCGGTCAGTTTCTTCCCGATGATTGCTCTCCGTGCGAGGTCCACCTCAAGGGGAAAAGAACCAACACCTCCGAGAACAATCTTGGCGTCCTCCACTGTCCCGTCTCCCGCCAGCCGCACGCAAGTGGCGACGCCGAGAACCGGGAAATCAAACGAGCCGCGGCGGCGCAGCTTCCAATATGTCGCTCGCCAACCGTTGACCTGTGGCAGATGGATTTCGGTCAGCAGTTCGTCGGGCCGTTTATTCAGATGCTGGATTCCATCATCCCGATAAAGTTCAGCAGCCCCGATCAGCCTCTCGCCCGAACTCGAAACCAGCTTCACTTTCGCGCCGATGGCCACCATGACCGGAGCGCAGTCGCTCGACTGCACTGCCCAACAACGAGGGCTGGACGGAGCAACCCAGCAGGTCTCGCCATCCTTCTTCATGCAGAAGTGGATAGCCTTGCGCCACTCGTAATTCTGGTTGTAATAATTGCACCGCGTGTCGAGCAGAAGGTTCCCGCCGATGCTGCCCATGTTGCGCAGCAGCGGTGTAGAGATTAACTCGGCGGCTTTCGCGACCGCTCGGTAGGAATGCTGGATGCTGCGGTCATCGGTGACATCGGTCAGCGTGAGACCCGCGCCCAGGACGATCCCTCCCGCCGGCTTGCCCTTCATGGCACGGAGTTGCTTAAGCTGCGACAGCCCGATAACAACCTTCGGCATCTGCTGCCGGCGCTTCATATTCGGATAAAGGTCCGTGCCGCCGGCTACGTACATCGCATCCGGTCCTAAATCCGACATCATGCGCACAGCCTCGGACAGCGAGGCTGGTTGGAGATAACGGAATCGAGGAAGTCTCAGCATTCGAGATGATCACTCTGCGGGTTAATCGATTTGCAGCACTCTATTTTTGGGCGAGGGCAGGTTCGCGTTGTAACGGCTTACCATCTCCGCCTTCCGCCGGTGTCGGTACGAAAATCGGGGCGGGCATATCGCAGTGCAGGAACTTTGCTGGCCCGTACCTTCCTTCCTCACCTTTGGCCTTCGCCCGGATCGCTTTTAACACTTTGTCGGGCGTGATCGGAACTTCGTCGATTCGAACTCCCACTGCATCATAAATAGCGTTGGCGATCGCGGGTGGAACCGGTAATTGTGGCCCTTGTCCCGCTTCTTTCGCTCCGAACGGCCCATTTGAGTCGCCATTTTCTATCAAGTACGTGATAACATCGCACATCTCCAGCGCGGTCGGGCTTTTGTATTCGAGGAAAGAAGGGAACTTGTGAACCACATTCCGGTTTCCGCGGTACGTCATCTCTTCCATCAGGGCTTCGCCCAGGCCCATATAGACGCTGCCTTCCACTTGACCCATCACCAGGACAGGATTGATGCACTGGCCCACATCGTGCGCAATCCACATGCGCGGCACCACCACAATGCCCGTTTCCGGATTCACCTCGACTTCCGCGACAGCCGCAGTATAACTGAACGCGGGCGAAGGACCGATGCCGGAGCCCTTGAATTTTCCCTGACCCGCCGGCGGCTTGTACGAGCCGACTGTCCCGAGCGTGCCGAACTTCGTCTCGGCCAGCCACACAGCCTCAATAAAGGACTGGGTTTTCTCCGGATTCTCAGAGTCGAAAACGCGACGATCCGCAAAGCACAGCCGCTCGGCAGGAACCCCCAGTTTTTCAGAAACCGCCTGGCTCAATAAGTCCTTGGCGCGCTCCGCGGCCTGGATGGCGGCATTTCCCGTCATGAGCGTAACGCGGCTGGAGTAGCTGCCTAGATCCACGGGAGTAAGATCCGTATCGGCGGTTACCACGCGTATGTCGAAAGGATCGATTCCCAATACCTCGGCCACAATGTACGCCAGAATCGAATCGGAACCCTGACCGATTTCCGCCGAGCCGCAATAAACGGTCACGCCTCCGCCCCGATCCACTTTCAACTGCACGCCGGAATGCGGCATGTTGTTCCAGTAAATGGGAGTCTGGGCTCCGGTCATGTAGCCGCTGCATGCCAACCCGATCCCCTTGCCGTAGGGAAGCTTGCGGAACCGCTCGTTCCACCGGGAGCCTTCCACCACTTTGTCAATGCACTTGCGCAGGCCCATGGTCCCTATGCGGATCCAATTCGCGACTGTCGAATCAGGCTGGACCAGATGCTGCTTCCGCATGTCGGCTGGGTCAAGCCCCAACTGCTCGGCGATCTTGTCCATCTGGACTTCCTGAGCGAAGCGCGGCTGAGGGGTCCCATTTCCCCGCTTTGGACCGCAGGGAGCCTTGTTCGTGAACACTCGTACTGCTTCGACTTTAAACCGCGGGATTTCGTAGGTAGTGGTCTGAAATGTTCCCGTGTAAAAGGTGCTGGCGACGCCCAAGCCGCCGTAGGCTCCGCCGTCCAGAATCGAGCGATGGTGCATCGCGGTGATGGAGCCGTCCTTCTTAAACCCGGTCTTGGTCGACATTAGAACTGGATGCCGTCCCCGGTGACAGTAGAAGACCTCCTCACGCGTCAAACAGATCTTGACAGGACGCCCGAGGATCATCGCCAGCTTGGAGACCACGATCTCATGCTGGAACGGATCGCACTTGCCTCCAAAGCCTCCTCCATTCGGTGTGGCGATCACGTGAACGTGGCTGGCGGGGAGCCCCAGCACTTTGACCAGCGCCTTATGCAGGTAGTGCAGGTCCTGGGTGCATGTGTAGAGGGTGAGCTTGCCGTCGTGACTGAAATTGGCGACGCTGGCATGTTGTTCCAGAGCCAGATGGGTGCTGCCTTCGTAGAACGTCAGGTCTTCCCGGATGAAATCGGCCTCGGCGAAGCCCGCGTCCATGTCGCCGAATTCATACACTTGTCTCCGGTGGACGTTACCGAATTCGCCATGATCGTGGACCCGAGGCTCGTTGTGTTCCAGCGCGCTCTGCATGGAGGAAATCGTGGGGAGAAGCTCATATTCGACTTCTATGAGCTCTAAGGCTTCGGTCGCGACATCCTCATCCACCGCAGCTATGGCGGCTACCGGCTCGCCAACCATCCGGACTTTGCCGATCGCCAGAGCGTGTTCATCCTCGCTGACGGGCATGGCCCCATACGCCGCCGGCAAATCTTTTCCCGTGAGCACTGCCTTGACGCCGGGATAACTCTCTGCTTTAGAAGTATCGATCTTCAGAATGATCGCGTGGGGCACGGTGCTGCGAAACAGCTTGGTGTGAAGCATTCGCGGGAACACGATGTCATCCGCGTACTTCGTCTCTCCCGTGCACTTCGCTGTGACGTCCACCTTGCGGAAGGGCCTGCCCACCACCCGCAGGCCGGCTTTTCTGCTGCCGTTATTGCCAGCCATAAACACTCTCCTTGGCAGCTTCCGCCTGCTCGCCAGCCATCCAGGCGGCGGCTAACTCCACTGCCTCGAAGATCTTGGTGTAGCCGGTACAGCGGCAAATGTTTCCCGCCAGAGCCGCCTTGATCTGATCGCGCGAAGGCCGCGGGACCTGCTCTAGCAAGGCTTTTGCTGTCAGGAGCATCCCAGGCGTGCAATATCCGCACTGCGCGGCTCCCAGATCGGCGAACGCTGCCTGTAATGGATGAAGCTTGTTCCCCTCCGCCATCCCTTCGACCGTTGCGACTTCGTGCCCTTCCACAGCGATTCCCAGGGCCAAACAGGAAAGGACAGGCCGCCCGTCCACCAGCACTGCGCAGCATCCACACTCACCCAGCTCGCAGCCGTGTTTCGTGCCCGTGAGTCCCAGGTCCTCGCGCAGCACTTCCAGGAGCGTCTTGTGCGGGGCAAAAGCTACTTCGACCGGCTCGCCGTTCACATGCAAGTTGATGTGCGCTTTCTCCGGCTTACGTTTGCCCTTCTTCGTGATCGGTTTCTTTGCCATGCCTTCAATATCCGTGCGCAGGTCCCGTTACGGCGATGCCTATTTTATCACGGCCCGCCTTTAACCGTTCCATCCTGTTGACAGTCACCACCTCGATCATTAGAATGTTTGAGGTTCCGCGCGATAAAGGTCAGCACGACGGACACTCGAAACGCGCCGCCTCTCTCGGGGAGATCTGAAAACGTGACTGATAAAGTTAAAAGTATTGCGGAGGTTGTCCGTAGCATCCCCGACGGCTCACACATAGCGCTGGGTGGGTTTGCGATCGCACGCAACGCCATCGTATTCGCGCACGAAATCATCCGGCAGCAGAAGAAAAACCTCACGCTGTCGCAGGGCGTGATGGGCATGGAAACGGACCTGATCGTCGGCGCCGGTCTGGTATCGAAACTGATCGTGGGAGGCGGCTCCCTCGACCGCTTCGGCCCCGTCCGCTGCATCAATCGCGCGCGAGACAACGGTACATTGATCCACATCGACTCGAGCAGTCTCTCGCTCGCCTTTGGATATCTGGCGGGAGCTTTGGGCATCTCCTTCATACCGATCAAGTCCCTGTTGGCCTCCGAAATGATGGAACACCTCGAGTCCGCGGCGCCCGACTATCTCCGGCGCGGAAAGTGTCCGTTCACAGGCGAGGAGTTTGTTTTCCTGCGAGGGATCACACCGGACGTGTCAGTGGTCCACGTTCAGGTCTCGGATCGCAGCGGGAATTGCTGGATTCATGGTCCTCGCTGGGAAAATGAGGAACAAGCAAAGGCTGGCAAGAGATTGTTTATTGTCACCGAGGAACTGGTCCCCACAGAGTACATTCAACGCTCGCCGGAGCGGACCATCATCGCCGGCCACCGTGTAGAAGCAGTGGTTCATCAGCCTTTCGGCGGCCATCCGACGGGGGTTTTCGGATGCTATGACTATGACTCAGAACACCTGAAATTGTATGCCGAGCACCATAAGACTCCCGAGAAAATGAGTGAGTATTTGCAGAATTATGTGCTTGGTACGCGCGATCACTGGGAGTACCTGGAGAAAGTTGGCGGCTTGCGCCGCATGAATGAGATTAAGGCCGAGGCGATTTTCGGCTATTAGGAGATACATCTATGCCACCGACTTCCACCGAGGTCATGGAACAGCAACTCTCCGACATCACCGCGAGCGAGATTATGGTGACCGCGGCGTCGAAAGAAGTGCAGGACGGTGAAATCGCCGTCGTGGGAATCGGTCTCCCGCAGGTCGCTTGTGTCCTGGCGCGGCGAACGCATGCGCCTCGATTGAGTCTATTGCTGGAGATCGGTGTCGCCGGTATGGAACCGGTCGACACGCCCGTGGGCCTGGCCGATTCCAGGATTTTTTACCGCGCCACCTGCTGGAGCGGATTTCTCGATACGCTCGGCATGAATCTGCACCGCGGCGTGGTCGATGTCGGTTTTATTGGCGGATTGGAGGTCGATCGTTTCGGCAACGTAAATACGACGCTGACGAAAGACCACGACGGGAAGGTGCATTATTTCAACGGCAGCGCCGGCGGCAATGATGTAGCGTCGCTCGCCAAACGCGTTGTCATTATCGTGCGCGCGGGAAAACGCAAGCTGCCGAATCTCGTAGCCTATCTCACCAGTCCGGGCTTCGTAAACGGCCGCAGCCGGGAGCAATTGGGCCTGCGCGGCGGCGGACCGCACCGCGTCATCACCGATATGGCTGTTTTCGGGTTTGATAATGCTTCACGGACGGCGTCATTGGTTTCCATGCACCCAGGCGTCGCAGTCGAACAGTTATTGGAAAACACAGGGTTTCCACTCCAGATACCTGAGCCGGTGCCCCTCACTCCCTTACCGACGAAAGAGGAACTCCGGCTATTGCGGGAAGAGATCGATCCCGGACGTGTGTACTTGAGATGAAGTCCTGAACTCCCGGCTCCGCAGCCCATCCGAGACTCACGATCAAATCACCTTCTCATCGCGCATGGTCTGAATCTCTTCCTTACTGTAACCAAGGTCGAGAAGAATCGATTCAGTGTTCTCACCCAACGAAGGAATCGGATCGAATCTGGCAGGACTATCCGATAGGCGCAGGGGACTGGAAGTGACAGGAATCCGTCCAACCGGGGAATCCACTTCGCGAATCATCCCACGAGCAGACACTTGCGGATGAGCCGCCACCTGCGCGATGCTTCTCACTTCGCCATAAGGCAAACGGCTCTTCTCTAACCGGACCAGCCACTCTTCATGGTTTCGCTGCAGAAAGATCTCGTCGATCATTTGCTCGAGAACCGCCCGATTCTTCCGGCGTAATTCCGACGTCTGGAACCGCGCGTCTTCCAGAAAGTCTGGCCGCTCGATTACTTCGCGGCAAAATATTTCCCAATCCTGCCGCGTCGCCACGGCGAAGCTCACATACACTCCATCGCCAGCCAGAAAAGGTCCGTAGGGAGTGACGTAATGATGGCGGAATCCGACGCGCACAGGCTCCTCGCCCTGGTGCCAATAATGTTGCAGAAAATATCCTTGCCAGGCCAGAATGGATTCGAACATCGAAATATCGAGATACTGCCCCCGGCCGGTCCTTTGCCTTTGATACAAAGCCGTAAGTATGCCCGTGACCGCATACATCGAGCACGCTAAATCGGCAATCGGAACACTCACTTTGGCCGGCTGGTTTTCGGAGCCGGTGGTGGCGATAATGCCGGCCTCGCCTTGAATCAGCAGGTCGTATGCCTTTACGTCCTTATAGGGCCCCCCCTGGCCGTATCCTGAAATCGAGCAATAAATCAATCGAGGATTAATGGCACTCAGCTCGTCATATCCCAGCCCTAATCTTGCGGCCACGCCCGGCGCGAAGTTTTCGACGAACACGTCAACGGTCTTGACCAGGCGCTGAAGTATTTCTAATCCAGCGGGCTTCTTCAGGTCCAGAGCGAAGCTGCGCTTGTTGTAGTTGAGCCACACATAGCCCGACGATAATCCGCGGACAGCGCTGTCCCAGTGGCGGATCAAATCTCCGTCTTTGGGCTTCTCGATCTTGATGACATCCGCACCCATGTCCCCCAAAATGCGGGTGCAGTGGGGGCCGGAGACCGACACCTCCAACGCCAAAACCTTGACGCCGGCTAGAGCTGATTCATCGGTGTTATTTGGATTCATCGATTGTAGGGAAAAGATCGCGTGAAGGAGCGAAGGCGCGCTTCCAGACCATCACCGTTCGGGCGTAGTCGATTACGATTTTGCCTTCCTGCTGGACGCCGCGCGTACGCACCTTGACCAAGCCCCACTGCGGGCGGGACTTGGACTCACGCTTCTCCAGAACTTCCGATTCGGAATACAGCGTATCACCCGCAAACAGCGGGTTGGGCAATTTGATTTCATCCCATCCCAGGGCAAAGCCGTTCTCGCTGACATCCGCGACGCCCATTCCTGCTACGATCGCGAGCGTCAGAGCGCTGTTGATCAAAGGCCGTTTATACTCGGTTCGCTTCGCGTACTCGGTGTTGAAATGGATTTGATTGGTGTTGTTGGTCAACAGGGTAAACCAGGTATTGTCGGCTTCGGTGAGGGTCCTACCCAGGCGGCAACGGTAAATATCGCCGACTTCAAAGTCCTCGAAGTAGCGTCCTTCCCAGCCCTGTTTCACGGCCATTCTGATAATCCTCCTCCTTGTGGCTCCTGTTTGATCAAGAACTTGCTGTCGCCACGCCAAGTTTTGCCGCGAACGCCACGGTGCGCTTTGCCCTCTCGACAATCGGAAGATCGATCAGTTGACCGCCGAAAGCAATAGAGCCGTCGCCGCGTGCAATCGCCGCATCGAATGCCTCGATGACCTTTTGGCAATAGGCCACTTCGTCCGCCGTCGGCCCGAAGAGCTGATTGATCGTCTCGATCTGGCCGGGATGAATCAGCGACATCCCGCTGAACCCGAGCCTTCGAGACTGCAGGGCATACCGCTTGAGTCCCTCGGCGTCTGACAGATCGGGCCACACGCCGTCCACGGCCTGAACATTCGCGGCCGCCGCGGCAACCACCAGCGAAGACCTTTGGAACAGCATCTCCGATGCTTCCGCTTCTCTTCGAAACGGGAGACCGAGTTCCTTGCCGAGATCTTCCGCTCCGAACATCAATCCAGTCACGCGAGGCGACGCAGTGGCGATGCCGTACGCATTCAGCAACCCTCGGGGACTTTCGATCGCGATCAACAAAGCGATCTTGCCAACTGCGATGCCCATCTGCCGCTCGCGGTCGCGCAAAATCGCATCCACGAGCTGGATTTGCTGCGTCGTTTCGACTTTCGGTAACGCCAGTCCATCCAGCCCGGGCTGGACGATCTGCGCCAGATCTGCCGTGATTTGTTCGTAGCTCACGGCGCTGACTCGCACGAAGCGCGCGGGAGTGGTTCCGGGCTTTCGCTCTTTGCTTAAAGAAGCCCCGATTTGCTGGCGGGCAGTCTGCTTTTCCGGCTGAGGAACGCCATCTTCGATATCCAGCATCACGGCGTCAACCTGGGCCAGACCAAGCGCCTTGTCGATCATCTTTTGGCGGTGGCCCGGTACAAACATCCAGGAGCGGCGTAGTTCATCGCCCATTGTTCACCGATTCCAGAGTTCCAAGTCAGTACGACTTCGGCAATCCCAGGACTTTGTTTCCGAGAAATGCCAAGATCAGATTATTACTGACCGGCGCGATCGTAAGCAATCGCGTCTCTCGGAACTTTCGCTCCACATCGTATTCGCGCGCAAAACCGTACCCGCCGTGGGTAGTCAGACAGATATTCGCCGCTTCCCATGCGGCCTCGGATGCCAGCAGCTTTGCCATGTTCGCCTCGGCTCCGCATTTTTCGCGGCGGTCGAATTTGGCGGCGGCTTGAAAACGCATCAGGTCGGCGGCTTCGATCCGAGCATACGCCTGCGCGATGGGAAACTGAATTCCTTGATTCGCCCCGATCGGCTTTCCAAACAGAACGCGATCGCGGGCATAAGTTACTGCTCGGTTGACGAACCAGCGCCCGTCCCCTATCGCTTCGGAGGCAACCAGAATGCGCTCGGCATTCCAGCCGTCGATGATGTAGCTGAACCCGCGGCCCTCTTCGCCGATCAGATTCTCGGCCGGAACTTCCACATCCTCGAAGAAAACTGAATTCGTGTGATGGTTCACCATCATATCGAGCGGCTGCACGTCCAGCTTCCCCCGAACGTTTCTCATATCGACAATGAAGACTGAAATGCCCTGGGTCTTATCCTTTACATCGTCGTAAGGAGTCGTGCGGGCGAGCAGCAGCATTAAGTCGGATTGCTTCACTCGCGAGATGAAGATCTTCTGCCCGTTTACGATGTACCGGTCTCCTTTGCGTAGCGCGCGCGTCTGAATCCGCGTCGCCTCCGAACCTGAGTTCGGCTCGGTCACCGCAAAAGCCTGCAAACGGAGCTCACCGCGCGCAATCTGCGGCAGGTACCGGCGCTTCTGGTCCTCACTGCCGTGGCGCAGAAGAGTGCCCATGGTGTAC
This sequence comes from Bryobacteraceae bacterium, assembly GCA_035516375.1. Taxonomy (GTDB): domain Bacteria; phylum Acidobacteriota; class Terriglobia; order Bryobacterales; family Bryobacteraceae; genus PSRJ01. The sequence goes on along the minus strand of DATJAK010000022.1, from coordinate 97,273 downwards.
ATCTGCGCGTGACACGCTCCTGGATTGCCTCCGGAGCGATTGATTTCCTCCAGGATGATGCTGGCCTCGGTGATACCCATCCCAGCACCGCCATATTCTTCCGGAATGAGAGCAGCCAGGTACCCGGACTTAGTGACCGCCTTTACGAACTCTTCCGGGTACTCCTCATTCTTGTCGACCTTGCGCCAGTAGGCATCGGGAAAATCTCTGCACAGCTCACGAACGCTCTGCCGAATCGCTTGCTGGTCTTGTGCAGTAGTTTCAGCTTGTAATTCCGGTTCTGGCATGATCACTTCTTACCGCGGCGTCATCAGTCCAGCCACATCAGTTTGGCGGAACTCTTTCTCTTAATTAGCTTTCTTCCAAGCCTCGATAAAACGCTTAGCGTCTCCGAGGACATCTTCCGTCGAGGGTACGTACGGGATAATCAAACGATCCACGCCCGCGTTCAAAAAGGGCTGCAGGCGCTCCTTAATTTCCCCAGCCGAGGTACCAGGCACAACTGGCAGTCGATCCATGTAAGCGTCGGTGATCAGTTCCTGCGCAGCCTTGAAACCTCCTTGACGGAAGGCCTCCTGGACTGCATTCACCTCCGGCTCAAAACCGGACGCCTTGAGCATGTCGCGGTAATGGTCGGCGATGTTGTAAAAGGTGAGCACTTGCCGCAGCTTTGCCCGCGCTTTCGCACGATCGGGATTTAGCGAAACCCGCACCTTCGTAATAATCTGGATGTCACTCGGGGGACGACCGGCTTCGGCAGCACCAGCGCGAACGCGCTCGGCAATCTGGCGCACGGTGTCGGGTATTGCCATGTTGATCATCACCCCGTCGCCGATCTTGCCCACCAGGTGCGTCATCTGAGGTCCCAAGCCGGCAATAATTATCGGAAATCGGGGGTGATCGGGTTTCCAGGAAAGCTGGAAGCGTTTCCCGGTCGTATAGATTTCGCCTTGATATTCGACACGCTCGCCCGCGCTGGTCTGGCGCACAATTTCCACATACTCGCGAATGCGCCGGAGCGGCCGGTCGAAGATCCCACCATGCCAGGCAGCAATGGTCGTGTTGGCAACTCCTAAGCCAAGCAGCAGTCGACCTGCGGACAGATCCTGAAGAGTAGCAGACTGAACGCCGAGGGTAACCGGACTCCGTCCATAGATGTGATAAATGGCAGTGCCTAATTTGAGTTTCTTGGTCCGCGCTGCAATCGCAGAAAGCAAGACCAGTGGATCGGTGCTATTGGATTCACCTTTCCAGAACGCGCCGAAACCGGCTTCTTCGATTAACGGCGACAACTCGACAATCCCGCTGACAGGATAGTGTGCGGCCGAATTCAACTCGATGTCATAGATTGGCATGGTTCACACTTGGTCCCGCATCGCAGAGTTGATTCAGTTGCGGATTCGCTCAGAGGGCGCGAGCGGAGGCAACAGAAATGTCCCGGTGACGAGGAACTATGTTATCTTCCACGGGTCGCGCCTGTCAAGCTGCGAATCCCTGCGAATCCCTAATCCCGAACTCAGTCGGAGGACAATGACAGCGGCTCACCTGAACAGATCCAACTCCGGCCGGCGAATCAGGGGCGCGGAAGACCCCTCCGCGGGTGGCCACTGAAACCCGTGGATTAGTGCTACAGGCACGCCGGCGGCTTTCTTCATCACCAGCCCAGCGGCCGCGGCGAGCTCGTCGCCACGCGCGGCGACAGTGGCCTGCAGAACGCGCCGATCGCGATCGAGCGTACCGCGGCAGTCCTCAAGCGGCTCCATACCGGAGACACCAATGGCGACATTCACCAGCCCTTCGCGCCATGGCCGACCAAAACTATCGGTAATAAGCAGGGCGCCACAGTTGAGCCGGTTCTGCAGCGCGTGGGCTGATGCGTCGGGATCGGAGGGGAGTACCGTCGCGAAGCGCTCACCGGGCACGTTGGACTGATCCGCTCCGGCGTTTGCAGCCACGAAACCGTGATGGGTTTCAACAATCAGGACTCCACGGTCCATGCGAACGATGCGGCGGGACTGGCGAAGAATCAGTTCGATGAAACGCGCGTCCTTGCCCCACTGCCGGGCCCATCGTGAGGCGAATTCAGAAGGCTGAATTTCACCAAGATCAACGATCGCGCCTTCTGCCTTCGAGACGATCTTCTGCGCGACGACCACGATAGTCTCGTGAGCAATCGTCTCCCGAGCTTGAACCGCTGCGGCCAGAATCAGCCCCGCGAGGTCGTCGCCCGGGTGAACCTCCGGCAAGCCGTCAAGTCCTACGATACGGATGTCCATTCCGTTTTAAGCCATTGGCCGGTACGCGAATCGGCGCCCGTCCAAGCAACTGATCCACATCTTCCGGCGTATTGTATCGAAGACCAGAGCGAGCGGCCCGCAGGGCCGTCGCTGCCTCGCCTGATGCAAATGCGTTCGAACGCTTCCGGGACCGAAACAACGGAGATTTCATCCGGCGGAGTCCGGTTGTCAAGTCGATGAGATCTTCCATCTCGGTTTTCGTGACTGAAGGCGTCTGCGCTCATACTCGGGGTATGCGAAAAGAGCCTCTTTGCACCAGGCCCTTCGGCCGGCTTCCGCAACCGTGATCACCTCGTCCGGAGTCATCGTGTGGGCACCAGGACCTCCCAAGTCACTCGCGAAAGTGCAATATCCGCATCGATCGCGGCACCGTTTGTAACGACCAATGGTACTACACCGCCGTGGGCAAGAGGCCTATTATGATGCATGAATGCGTCTAAGGATACGCAGACCGGGACCTCGTTCGGTCCGCGGCGAATCCACATAGAAAAGGAAAGGCAGCGACTAATGCTAAAGAACCGGCTCACTATCCGAATCGAATGGGGAGACTGTGATCCAGCGGGTATCGTCTTCTACCCGCAGTATTTCAAGTGGTTCGACGCCTGCGCGGCGGCTCTCTTTACGGCTGCGGGCTTTCCTAGAGCAGACCTGGTGGGGAAGCAGGGTATCGTCATCCCGATGGTGGATACACGCTGCAAGTTTTTGATCCCGTTCCGGTTCGACGATGAGCTGACCGTGGAGACGACGATCACGCGCTTTGGCCGAAGCAGCTTCGATGTCCAACATAAGATACTGAAGGGCGCGGATCTCGCAGTTGAATGCTCGGAGACCCGGGTCTGGAGCCGAATTGACTTCACCGGCCCCGAAAGGCTGAAGGCGCAGTCGATCCCGGAGACCGTGATTCAGGCACTATCACAGGACGACGATTAGGAAGCGGTTACGCCGGTCGGGCCGAGCTCATGCGCCACCTCCTCTCTCCGCGGCTGGACCATATGACTCCCCTCCGGTTGTCGGAATTCGACCTAGTGCAGCCAATGAGCAGCGGAGATCGAGCGTCAATTATCCGGCCTCCGCTGCACTCTGCAAGACCGGGGCCCCGGGGGCCTTCAGGTGTGAACGCGGGGTCGACTGGTATATTCTCCCAGCTTGGGGGGTCCGCACTGCCGGTCCTTATCCTGGGGTTTCAAATTCTTGGGTGGCTAACCTCCGGTACTTGGCCTGAGATCCCTCTCCGCGAAATGGCTTTTCTGCTACTCGACGGTGCGCCATTCTGGCCATGGGTGATTGAGCCGCACTCATGGTATGGCCTTCATTCTGTCGCGTCCTTCCTGTTGGATCTACCGCTGGCGCTTTGGGTGTTCATATTGGCACTCGTGATCACAAGATTCCTCCAGGACATTTCAGAAAAGCCAAATTGACCGTAGAAAAGACACGCCCTCCCGTCCTCGGCTGGAGGTGTTGCAGTGGGCTCCTTTCACCCCGAACCATCATCGGGGCCTCGCATCCGCGTGCGGGGCGCTCACCTGAAGAGATGGACTCGCGCGTCCCTGCGAGGCCGCGACGGAATGACCGAAAGACTGTTCTTAGCACCAACGTCTTGGAGGTGAAGTCACTTGCTTCTTCACACTTGCTTCTTCACACTTGCTTCTTCACAGCAGATCCTCGTATCATAGATCGATGAAGAAGAGAATAAGCTACTATAGCGACGCCCTAAAACTGTCCGGAATACTCTCTACGCCTGACAATTCCCGAGAAGGAAGACCTTTTCCTGCTGTCGTGCTTGTGCCAGGTTTCATGAGCACGGCGGACGCTTTCCATCCTGGGTTCGCTGAAGAGTTGAACGCAGGTGGCTTTGTATCCCTAACTATGGATTTCAGAGGATTCGGAGAGAGCGAAGGCGTCCGCGGCGAGGTAATTCCATACCTACAGATCTATGACGCTAGAAACGCCATATCCTACTTGCAATCAAGACCAGAAGTTAACCCTGACAAAATCGCCTTGTTAGGTGTAAGTTTGGGAGGAGGAGAAGTGGCATACATCGCAGCTCAAGACCGACGAGTAAAGTGTGTTGCCTCAATGGTCTTGGTCGGTGATGGCGAGCGGAGAATGCGAAGATTTCGAACCGAGCAGGAGTGGGAAACTTTAATGCAAAAAGTTCAAGAGGACAGGATAAACAGGGTTTTGACTGGCAAGTCCAAAGACTTCCATGGGTTTTTGGGAGAGGGAACCGATTCGGTACTGATAATGCCTCCTGATCTGAGCTCTTCCTTGAAGAGTGCTGAACAGGTGGAAAAGGAAAAAGGCAACGGAACAACTCTAGCAACCGTTGATGGGTGGCTGGGCTACAAGCCGGAAGAGATTATTGACAAGGTGTCTCCAACACCAATTCTCTTCGTTCAAGCTGAGAAGGACGAGCTCGAAGCTGATGACGCCAGTATATTATTTCGTAAGGCTAAGGAACCGAAGAAGCTCTTCACTCTAGAAGGCGGCGTACACTTCGACGTGTATGGGAAGAGGACAAATGAAGCTATGAAACCGGTCCTCGAATGGTTCAAACAGTACCTTCAATGAATCAAATGCTGGATCGGTCAAAATCTACAAGTTAGGCCGTTCAAATGTAACGTGTATATAAGACAGAAAGGTCGCCCGCATCGGATCCCAAATCCCGACAACTATAGAAGTTATCCGGGCTGTTGACGCCGTTCGAGCGATTGCTTCCGAAATGGAAGGCGCTCACCAAGCCACTGCCAATCAGATAAGTATCACCAAAAGCGAACGAGGAAACACGGAAGTTGTTCGCGACAATGTTGGCCGTTATTCAGAAATCCAACCAGGTGAGTTTCCTGCAGGGCCAGTTAATTGCCACCCAGGATCGGTCCCTTCGCGCCGAGCGTCGGTCGGACGAACTGGAGGCCCCCGACCGCGATGCCCAATCGGCAGGTGCAGCAACTGAGTCAGGAATCCGCGGCTCACGCGGCGGCTGCCATACCCCCCAATTACAATTCGAGATCCGCGAAGATGAGCCTATTCGCAGTGGTGAGGACAGGATACAGGGCGGTCGAATTGATAACGAGTGCGAGGTAAGGAGTGAAAAAACCGGCTCCCGCTCAGCAAATTCTGGCAGAAGAAGGTTATATCATCCTGGCCGCCGACGTCTCGTATCCACTGGGCTCGATGATTCCCGTTACCCACGTAGACGCCTTGCAACCCCAGCTCCAGAGTTCCGTCATCGGCGAAAACATCCGCCGCCTCATCCCAGAGTTTGCGATCGACAGCATTTCCGTAGCTGTCCTGGAGATTGGTGACTTCGGCCTGATCGTTCAGCCGCGCGGCACGCCGCGCGAGTTGGTTGACGCGATCAACAAGCGAGGTGAGTAAGGGAGTGGTGCCGTTCGGCGACTTGGCACTCCGGCTCGCCGAATCTGGGATCGGCGTGGTGACGCTCGCGGCAGCGTAGTGAAACGGGACGTATGCTCTCGAGTCCTTCCATCCAGCGGCAGTACACGCCGCCGTGACCTTGGGTTCTGAGTGAAGCAGGCTGATCTTCCAGGCGTCGTCCTCCAAAACGTACTCATTCTCGTAGACGCCGCTGTACCATGTGGCCGAGCCTCCGAAGCCTCCCAACATCGCCAGGATGCGCCATCGCCCCTTCGCAGTTCGGCCGTTTGTCGCGAGGGTTATCACGGGCTGGAACAAGATGTGCGGATAGATGCGGCCTTCGGAGAGGCCAAGCTTCCCTTGGCCAACCTGCTCGAAGAAGAGCTGACGGATAGCATTCTTTCCACGCACGCCCGACTGATAGTTGGTGACGGCGTCCTCAACGAACAGGTCCGCGAAGTCGTTCCACAAACCGAGTTCGACATAGTGTCGGTAGGCATGCTGCAGGCGCTTAATGGCACGGACGGACTCGATGCTTTCAATGTGGGCCTGAAGGCGTTCGACCCTTATTTCGAGGGCCAGCAACGGGTCCAGCCGTTGGGCCGGCGCCGGCACACTCCATGCGCCGATCGCAATAGTCGAGGGCATCGGCAGGATTTACCACCCACCGACACATTTGGTTTCAACAGGTCGTGACGGCTGGGCAAGGTGGTGCGGGCCACCAGTCCGATTCGAGGAAGCCTCACGGTCCAATCGGGCATGGCAGAAACGCTACCGATATCACGAGATATCGTTCCGGTTGAGTCGTATCCCCTGGGCCTCCTCATCTGGGAAGAGGCATAGACAGACTTTGCGGCGGATTGAACCGTTAACCGACACCGCCCTCTCTGAAAGGATCGCCACAGTCGCGACATTATGGATGTGAGGCCTCATGAAACGCCTTGTTCTTCCGATCTTTCTCGCCGCCGCGCTGCCGGCAGCCGACTCCCGTATAATGCCCGCGATGAACGCCTTCACCACCGCCGCCTACAAACAACTTGCGCAAGGTGACGCGAACCTGATCCTCTCGCCTTTCAACATCGCCACCGCGCTCTCCATGGCCCTCGCCGGCGCCCGCGGCCAGACCTCCGAAGAAATCCAATCCGTCCTGCACCTTAAGTACGACTCCACCTACGATGCCGGTCTTGGAGCGCTGCTCGCCGATGTCACCAAGGCCGGCAATACCGGAGGCAACGAACTACACATCGCCAACGGACTCTGGGTGCAACAGGGATTAGACATCCAACCGGCCTTCGAGAACACACTCGCAAACAACTACCACGCTCCTCTTACGCCGCTCGATTTCATCGCGAATCCCGAAGCCGCGCGATCCGAGATCAACCGCTGGACTGAGGTGCACACCAACGACAAGATCAAGAACCTGTTGCAGGCGGGCTCACTCGACGCCCAGACCCGCCTCGTCCTCACCAGCGCCATCTACTTCTACGGCAAGTGGCAGAACCCGTTCGTCACCTCGCGCACCCAGCCCGCGCCCTTCACTCTACCGACCGGCGCCACCACGCAGGCCAACTTCATGAACCAGACCTCGAACTTTGGCTACACCGAAACGCCGTCCGCCCAAATCCTCGAAATGCGCTACGCCGGCACAGGAATCGCTTTTGACGTCCTACTCCCCAAGACCCTCAGCGGCCTTACCGGCCTCGAGAAATCGCTTACACTCGAAAACCTGAACGGCTGGCTGGTCAGCCTCACCACTCGCAACGTGCAGGTGAGCCTGCCCAAGTTTCGCGCGGAATCCGAGTTCTCCCTCCGCAAGGCGCTCTCGACTATGGGCATGCCTACAGCCTTCGTCGACAAAGCCGACTTCTCAGGCATCGAGCCGAAACGCGGCGTCGCGATATCCGAGGTCGTGCACAAGGCCTTCGTTGATGTTTCCGAGCAGGGTACCGAAGCCGCAGCCGCCACCGGCATCACCATGCGCACCCTTGCCATGCACATGCCCGAACAGGCCGTTGTCTTCCGCGCCGATCACCCGTTCATCTTTCTGATCCGCGACACGCGCACCGAGGTCGTCCTCTTCATCGGCCGCCTGATGATGCCGCGGTAACAGCCAAAAACACCGGCGACCTCACCTATCTCACCCGTTCCGATATTTCCGGTTAAGAGGAGCTTCCGTCTGCTTAGGGGAATCGGCTATCCACGTGCGCAACCCTAGTGATGTCGGCATGGCCCACATGCAGGTCGACTTGGACCCATCCAAGTTCTATAAAGAGTATGTCGATTTGATTTGGCGGCCCATCGGTTCCGATCGGCCGAAGTAAAAGGGGACAAGGTACATGTATCTGCCCGGAAACTACCTGCCGGCTCTTCTGATGCTGATCGCTTGCATGTTCTGCTGGGGGTCCTGGGCCAACACCCAAAAGCTGGCCCAGTCGTATCGCTTCGAGCTTTTTTATTGGGATTACATCATCGGCATGCTGCTCAGCAGCGTCCTGTTTGGCGTGACGCTGGGTAGCACCGGCGATCTGGCCAACGGCCTCCCGTTCACAGAGAGCCTTTCGCAGGCGGCGGCGCGCAACTTGGGCCTGGCTATGTTCAGCGGGATCATCTTCACCGCGGCCAATATCCTGCTTGTTGCCGCCATCGCCGTTGCCGGCATGGCCGTCGCTTTTCCGATCGGCATAGGCCTGGCGCTCATCATCGGGACCATCGGCAACTACATTGTGAAACCGGCCGGGAACCCTGTGTTGCTGTTCGGGGGTATGACCCTGGTGGCGGCAGCGATCGCACTCGACGCCCTGGCTTATCGAACGCTTGCTGCTAGGAAGCCGGCAGGCCAAGTGCAACCGGTGAGGTCGGCTCGGCTCGGCATTGCGCTGAGCTTGGCGTGCGGCGTGCTAATGGGGCTGTTCTACCCCTTTTTCGCGAAGTCGATTGCCGGGGTCCAGAACCTCACCCCGTACTCTGGCTTTTTCGTGTTTTCCATCGGTGCAGTTCTCGGCACGTTGCCGGTGATTGGCTACCTCATGTACAAGCCGATTAGCGGCAAGCCGGTCCACGCCGCCGAATACTTCAAAGTCCCGGGTCACTGGCACATGTGGGGAGTTATTGGCGGCGTCATCTGGTCGGTGGGGACGATTTCCAATTTCGTTGTCGGTGCCAAGCCGGGCCTGGTCGGTCCGGCAGTCTCGTATTCGCTTGGGCAGGGCGCCACTCTGGTGTCCGCGTTGTGGGGCGTCTTCATCTGGCGTGAGTTCAAGGACGCCGGGGCCAAAGCCAACCTGCGGCTGGCCCTGATGTTCGCGTGCTTCCTCGCAGGGCTCGCTTCCATCGCGATCGCTCCCCTCGTCAGCTGATCGGTGCCTCGTGGACCTTGACCCACTCTGCCTCGAAGGCCTCTCTGCTCATGAATGACGTCTGGGTCCCCACCGCTAACGTCGAGAGGGCAGCGTACATGTTGCTTCGCGCGATGGCTTCTGATTCCGGACAACCACAGCCCAGGAAGAACGCAAAGCTTCCTATGAACGCATCGCCAGCGCCGGTGGTATCCACGGGCTTCACCGGGAAGGAAGCCACGTGCCGCATCCCGTCGCTGCCGGCATACAACGCGCCGTTGGCGCCCAGCGTAAGGATAACCCGTCGCAGACCGCCGTCGAGCAGTCGTTGTGCGCATGCCTGCGCTTCTTCCACATTGCGAACCGGCATGCCGGAGAGTGCCTCCGCCTCCGTTTCGTTCGGTACGACGTAGTCCGCCAGACCCGCAGCCTGCAAATCCAGCGGCTGTGCCGGGGCGGGATTGAGAATTGTGCGAATCCCGTGCTGTTGTGCAAACCTTAGCGTGTAATACACGGTTTCAATCGGGATCTCCAGCTGTAGCACGATGCAGTCCGCGCTCCGCAACAGATCGGCCGCCCGATCCACGTCGGCAGGTTGCAGGCAATCGTTCGCACCTTTCACCACCAGGATGCGGTTCTGTCCGGAACTGTCGACGAAAATAGGTGCGACACCGCTCGCTACGCCAAGCGTGATTCCCACGTTGCTGGCGTCTATGCCACGGGAGGTGAAGTTGGTGACGGTGGCGGGTCCGAACAGGTCATCGCCAACCCGCGCCACCATGGAAACACGAGCCCCACACAAACGCACCGCCACGGCCTGGTTGGCGCCCTTGCCTCCGAAGCCCAATTGAAACCTACTTCCAAAAACAGTTTCGCCCGGCCGCGGAAAAGTATCAGTAAACGTGGTGAGATCTATGTTGGCGCTGCCGACCACGACGATGTGTAGTTGTCGGTCCATACGGGACAAACATTCATTGTAGGCTGGGAGCTTGCCCCACCCACCGCCACTGCCGGCATAACCACGCGCGGGGTCCGAGCTTGCCAGGAACGACATTTGCCGCAAGATTTCCGCTGGCGTAATCTAGTCGTGATGTGAGGTCGGACATATGACAAAGAATACGCTCCGCCGGCTCGCGCTCACTGCGCTGGGGATCCTCCTCGGTGGTACGGCAGCATTCGGGCATCACTCGTTCGCTGCCTTCGACATGTCCAAAACGGCCACGATCAGTGGCGTGGTCAAAGAATTCCAGTGGCTCAATCCGCACTCGTGGATCCAGCTCATGGTGAAAGACTCGTCCGGCAACCCAGTGGAATGGAGCATTGAGACGAGTTCGCCGTCGGGTCTGGTGCGCCAAGGCTGGAAACCGAAGAGCCTCAAGCCTGGCGATCAGATCACCATCATCATGCATCCGCTGCGCGACGGCCGGCCGGGCGGTTCGTTGATCACGGTGACCCTTGCCGATGGCACGCGAATCGGAGGCTCGCCGACCGGCGATCCCAATACCCCATAGCACTCCCGGAAAAGAGGATCTGGCCATGAACGCCACAAGCTCGAAAGTCCGCATGTTCGCGCGAATCAGCTCTCTGAGCGCAGTGCTGCTGTTTGTTTCCAACGCCCTCGCTCAGGCGGATTTGAACTCGCCGGCGCGGCTCAAGTCATTTTCGAATCTTCCGAATTGGAGCGGCGTCTGGCGATTGAAGGGCTCGCCTGCACTACTTGATGTCGAGAACGGGCCGTCGTTTGTCCCCGGCACGCGTGATCATCCGCCTTACAACGAGGAGTGGGAAGCCAAGTATCGCCTGAACCTGGTCCGCGCGGAGCACCAGGGCGATGCCAATTATCCCGATCCGCTGGTGGACACGCACACCGTCTACTGCGCGGCCGGCATGCCTCACATCATCGGCACGCCGTTTGACTACGAATTTGTCGTGACGCCGGAGAAGACGTGGATTACGGTGGACAAGGAAACGCGGCACATTTATACCGACGGCCGCGGCTTTCCACCGGAAGACGAGCTTTGGCCAACTCTTTTAGGCAGATCGATCGGCCATTGGGAAGGCCAGACGCTGGTGGTGGATACGATCTCGGTCAGGAGCGGCATCTGGGCCGATTTCACACCAGCAATGCTCAGCGAAAAAGCACATTTTCACGAGCGATTCCGCCAGATCGATGCCAACACGCTCGAAGACCAGGTGAGCATCACCGATCCGGTGGCGCTTACCAAGCCTTGGAACTTCACGAAGCACTATACGCGGATGAAACCGGGTACGTGGGTGGCCGAACCGGAAACCTGCGGCGGACCGGATGACCGGAATCCGATCGTGAATGGCCGGGTCACGGTAGTGCTGCCGCAATCAACGAAGTAGCGGCGTCCTTGATGTCCCCGCCGAGCAGAGGTAAGGTCCAAATGCTTCCGTTATGGCCCATTATGAGGACCTAGAGATGACCGATTTGATTGTCGCCCCACAAGCGAGCCAATGGCGTAAACTCAAGGCGCTCGTGCTAGACAGCGTCTCCTCCCCGATCACCAAGCGCGTTTACAATCTTGGGCTCGACGAATTCTTCGAGTGGTACGGCCAGGAGCCGCGGCCCGGTTTCACGAAAGCGACCGTGAGTGCGTGGCGAGTTGCGCTTGAGGCCCGCGGGCTCGGCTCCGTCTCCATCAATGTCCGGATCACCGCCGTGCGGAAACTGGCGGTCGAGGCCGCTGACAACGGGTTGCTGGCGCCGGAGTTGGCCAGCGGGATCGCGCGCGTGAAGGGAGTCGCGTCGAAGGGCGTCCGTGTCGGGAACTGGCTGTCGCTGCGACAGGCCCAGGCGCTTCTCAACGCGCCCGACACGACTACAAACAAGGGGCTGCGAGACCGGGCGATGCTCGCGGTGCTCCTCGGCTGCGGGTTGCGCCGATCCGAAGTGGCGGCTCTTACTCTCAAGCACATTCAGCAAGGGGATAACCACTGGTGCATCGTAGACTTGATCGGCAAGCACGGTCGCGTGCGAACAATTCCGATGCCGACGTGGGCAAAAATGGCGATCGATGCCTGGACCTCGGCCGCTGGCTTGGGTGATGGCTTCGTATTTCGGCCGATAAATCGTGGCGATCAGGTTTCCGGCGAGCGTTTGAGCGAGAAGGTTATTTGGCAGTTCCTTCGTAGGTATGCAGAAGCTGCCGGCGTCCCCGGCATCGCGCCACACGACGCCCGCCGGACGTGCGCCAAACTGTGCCGGGCCGCTGGCGGCGAGTTGGAGCAAATCCAGATGCTCCTGGGCCACGCGTCGGTCCAGACAACTGAGCGATACCTCGGTACAAAGCAGGATTTGGTCAATGCGCCCAATGACGGGATCAAGCTGAGAGTGGCGGTTTAGCCCACCGGCTTCGTGAGCGCGACGATAACCCGGCTACAAGCCGACTTCCGGGTAATAATCTCCTCGAACCCGTCTGGGGGGAGGAATGAACCAAGTCTTGGTGTTCCCGCCTTGTTCCCCAGGTCTTTAACCATCGGTTTCTAGAAGTCCGCTATTTTATCTAGAATGTCGGGGCCAGGGACGGAATCGAACGACATTAGAGTACGCTGCCGCTCGATGGAATTCGTTGAATCCAGCTACTCAAAGCCGGGGGGCACTCCCGTTAAGGTCTGAGACGACCGCCAGAACCTGCTGCTGTTTGGGCGCTTTAGTTCGGGCGCTATAGGTCCAAGTGACGCAACCCGCGTTGCCGGCCTTGCGGATTGCCGGTGGCGAATTAACTCAGCGCGCCAGGCTTCGAAGATCTGATCCACCGTGGCTCCCTCTCGCAACGATTTCACGCCCGCATGATAAGCCGACACGAAAATATTCCAGATCTCGCGCTGATCGGTGGTGTAGCGGCCCGATACCGGAACCGTCCGGCCCAGATCGCCCCCGTAGTGGTTCCACTCGCAACCAACATCGAGCCGTACGAGGTCGCCGGCATTCGTGACGGCGTTTAGATGGTCATAGAGGGTTAGTGAAGCGAATGGGTTCGGGAATACGCCATTCAGCCCCGCCATTGCCCACGCCAGAACGATGCCCCGTGCGCGCCCGCTCTCCAGCATGCGTCCTCTACAGCGGCTTCTACACTTCGCTGCGACACACCTGGCCCGATCGCGTGGATCCCAGCCATCACGGCCTGGACTGTGGCCTTTGCGGCAGCACGCACGTTGACCAGCTCCGACGGGCTTTGCACAGCCATGAGGGCATTGACTCGTGCGCTAGCTTCTTTAAGTTGAAGTGATGGCCATCTCCTGGCAATGGCGAGAGCCCACAACGGTGCGCTCGGTGGATCACCGGTGATGTTCGGCGGCAGTTCTGGGCGCGAATATTTGACCGCTGGGTAGTAAAGCGCTGTCGTAACGGTTCCATTCTTTTCGAGGAAGCTTGCAAGCTCGGACCAATCGACCACGTGTTCGATCCCCGCCTGCTTCAGGGCGTCTGAACCGGGTGAGCCTTTGAGCGGACCCGTCGCTCCCGCGAGGAAGCGCTCGTTGGGCGTTGGCGGGCTGAGAAACAGCCAACTCCCGTGGGATCGGCCGTCGATTGCGAGGATGGCACCGACAGTATTTTCGAGACCTGTGAAGTAGTAAAACGCAGGGTCCTGGCGGAACCCGTCGGCGGATTCGTCCACCACGGACTTTGCGTGCACCATAAGAATTCCATCGCCGAAGTCAGCCGCAGCGCGTTGCCGGCGGTTTTGCAATTCGCTGGTATCAGCCGCGAGTGCGGAGACCGCCATAAGAAACACCGCCACACACAGGGCCGTTCGCATGATGATTGTCGAGTCTATCCCGATCGAATCGACCTGTCAAACGAACGGCTTACGGCGAATGGTTTGCTGTGTACCTGGAAACAATCTCGCGATCGGTACCGGGAAACGCGCAAGGTTCCGCCTATCCGTTTCCACAAGAAGTCCGGATACGGCGGCCCGGATCACTCTTCCAATGTTTCGCGAACTCGGCGGATAATCTCGGCAGGCTGCTCGTTAGGGTCGAACTGCACGACCCGCTCGAAGCCCTGAGGGCCGGTGATGAGAACGCGCATGCCGCCGCGGAAGGGATCAGCTGCGATCCAGGCCTCGCGCAGATCGCTTGCGACGACAACTCCCTTCCGCAAGGCAGCCCGTGCTCCCCGGTCGTCTCGAACCTCATCGCACACATCATGGACATGCAGCTCCTCCGGCTCGTCTCGCGGGCGGGGTGTACGTACTCCCGGTATACGGACGATCTCACGTTCTCCACGAACAAGAACGAATTCCCGCCGGACATCGCGCAGCAAGACCCCGCGAACCCCCATGTCTGGACTCCAGCGCGGCCCCTCGTGCGGCAGATCACGCGCGCGGGATTCCGGATCAACCCCACCAAGACGCGCATGCAGTACCGGATGTCCCGACAAGAGGTCACGGGGCTCGTGGTGAATCAGAAGATCAACGTGCGGACCGAATACCGTCGAGAGGTACGAGCGATGGTGCACCATCTCTTCACCACGGGTAAGTTCACGCTCGTCGGGCCCGTCACCAAGAACGGCGTCGTGACCCTGGAGGATCGGGATGGCACGCTCGATGAGCTGCACGGTCGCCTCGGATTCATCGACAGCATTGACCGTCACGACGGGGAAAAGAAACAGCCCATGTACCGACGCTTCCTGCTCTACAAGGACTTCTACATGGCAGCCCGACCAGTGATTATTTGCGAAGGGAAGACAGACAACGTTTACCTCAAGCACGCGATCCGCAGCCTAGCGGCGCAGTTTCCTCAGCTCGCCACCATCGACCAGCAGGGCAAGATCACGCTCAACGTGCGCCTGTACAACTATCCCCAAACGAGCACAGGGCGCATTCTCGGACTCTCCTCCGGTGGAAGCGCGCTCATCGCGCACTTCATCGGCACCTACAAGAAGGATACGGACCACTTTCACGCGCCGGGACAGAAACACCCCGTGATTATCCTGTATGACAACGATGCGGGCGCTAAAGACATCCGGAGCGCCATTGGTAAGGCGACGAAAAACAGGGTGAAGGGAACCGAACCGTACCTGCACGTCGCCCGAAACCTCTACGCGATGCGAACGCCATTGTCTCCTGGAGTCACTGAATCGAAGATCGAGGATTTCTTTGATGCCGCAACGAAAGCCACCCAGGTCGGCGGCAAGACCTTCAACGATGACAGCAATGGCTTCGATAAGAACCAGCATTTCGGCAAACACATTTTCGCCGAACAGGTCGTGAAGGCAAAGGCGAGCACGATTAGCTTTGCGGGATTTCAGCCGCTCCTCGCCATCCTGGAGGACATCATCAAACAGCACGCGGCGATCCTCGCAGGACAAGCGGCAACCGTGCCGTAGGATGCGGGCTGCGCTCTCCCGGGGGTGGCTGTTCCAGACCTGTTCCATTCCTGTTCCAACAAATAGGGATAAAATCGGCGTTTTCTCGTTGGGTCGTCTCGTGGAATCAGTGGGTTAGGTTGGTTTGAGTTCGGCCCTGAAAAGGCCGCAATCTACGATAGATCCTGATATGTCCGCATCACGTCAACTGACGTCTGACGCACCTAACCGGAGAGTGGCATTAACCGGCCAGTTATCTCGGGTCAGTCAGAGAGACTCCGGTTGGGCCGAGCCACGAAACAAGGTTAGGAAGTCAGGCCATGCAAGGAAGCTCGACTGACTGGGGTCGCGCGAGCTTGCTAAAGCATCCGGATTCCACGCTCTTCGTACACAGAGCGCGACTGGTCATCGACCATCGAACGACTCAAACCCATGATGGCTGCCACTATTCCGTCAATTCGCTTGGACGATTTTAGTCGGTCAGGCTTGACTGGTCGCACGTTGCTGTTGATGTCGCTTTTGACCGTCATGCAGTCGGCCATCCAGCGCAGCACCGGGTTCCCACCATGACGGACGCTGCGGTGCACGATGCTGCTCTGGAGTTCCTTTGTGGCCTCCGAAAGGTGCCGATAGGTCTGCCCCACCTCAACCATTTGGAATCCGTCCTCTTGGAGTTGCTGCGCAAGTTGAGTGGCCGACCACGGATCATACGCCACTTGTTGGATACTGAGGCCTGCCTGGTCTCGCAACTCGTTTAATCTTCTGCGAACCGCCGTGAAATCTACGACGTTGCCGGTCGTGAGGGTGATGAGGCCTTTGGCCGCCCACAGACGATATTTGCTGCTCTCTTGGTGCGGTCGAGCCTGCATGTTATCTTCGGGCAGCCAGAAGAAGGGCAGCAGGTTGAAGACTCCACCGTCGTCCTTCGCCACAAGCACCAGGGCCGTAATATCCAGCTTGGTCGACAGGTCGAGCCCTGCGTACCAGGTCAGGTCCTTCGCTGCAGTCAGATCGATAGGAGCCGAGCAGGCATCCCAATCGGCCATGTCAATGAACCGGGTTTCCTGTTTGACCCACTGATTCAGCCGCAGCCGCCGAAAGCTGTTTTGTTCGCTGGGTACGCGCTTTGCACGTTCACACGCTGACCGGACCGACTCCAGGTTCAGAAAGTCGCCGAGCGCCGGATTGCAGGCTCGCCACACCTCTTCGCTGGTCCAATCGGCGTCCTGCGGCGCCGCGTAGATCACCGGGTAGAAAGTCGGGTCCGGAGGAATAACGCCGCGGATGATCTGATCCGCGTATTCGTGCAGTTCCTCCGCAACCGGGCTCTCTCCGGGGATACCGGCCGTCGTGATTCCGAACACCAGAGGTTGGGTGCGTGCGTCGCCGGCGCCGAACGTCAGTACCTCCCAGAGCCGCCGGTCCCGCTGCGCGTGAATTTCATCGAAGATCACGCCGTGGCTGTTAAACCCGTGCTTGCCACCTACGTCGGCCGATAGCGCACGGTAGAAGCTGCCCATCTCTGGTACAACAATGCGTTTGCTGGAATCGATGATTTTAGATCGCCGAGCGAGTCTAGCGTTGAATCGAACCATCGCCGCGGCAACCGTGAACACGATGCCGGCTTGATCCCGATCTACGGCAGCTCCATAGATCTCGGCTCCGGGCTCTCGGTCCGCGTAGAGCAAGGTAAGGGCAATGGCGGCTGCGATTTCACTTTTTCCGTTCTTTTTGGGAATTTCCCAGTAGACCTGGCGAATCTGACGGCTCCCGTCGTCATTGAGCCGTCCAAAGATCTCTCGGACGTGTTGCTTCTGCCAATCGCGCAGAAGGAAGGGCTGGCCGACGAACTGTCCCTTCGTGTGGTGGAGATAGTGCTCGATGAAGTTAACCGCTCGATCGGCGCGCTCATCACTGAAAGGCACACGTCAGAAATCCAACACGCCGTCGCTGGATTGTTCCCTCTCCGTTGAGAGCAACTGCATCCGAGAGCGGCTCGAGGGCGTCAATCCGAATTCTCGGCACAAGCGTGTAATGGTTTCCATGCAGGTGTTTACGACACCGAGCAAGGGACTCTGCTGCACGTAGCCGGAACCGGTCTTGAAGAGCAACCCGCTTTCGGAGAGCTTCATCTGGGCCTTGATCATCGTCGAATATGCTTGGCAGAGATTGCCGAGCGAGATGTAGTCGGCCTCCGTGAGGAGTTTCATATGACGCAGGATCCGGACGAGCCGCTTCCACTCGTTCTTGGCTTCCTCGTCCAGATAGTCTGGGCACCGCGGTGTCTTGAGCCGAGGTTGTGGCTCGGCGTGATTGATCGGCCGCTTGCCCGGGTTCCCTTCCAACAGCACAAGTGCGGTCGGCTTAGGAGCAGGCCCACGAGCCCCCACTAGGCGCCCCCCGTGCCTTCATTGGGTGCATGATGCGTGACGGGCTGATCGGCCACCTGCTCGCATGCCCGCTCGTCCAGTAGCCGCTCGCAATCATCCTTAATCGCATCTTCGGCAGCCAGAAGTCGCCCTTCTTTCACGTGCTCGAACGTGGCGCCGGCGTAAGGCCCATCAGCCAGCGTTGCCTCCTTCCCCGTTAGGGCTTGCCAGCGAAGTACCGCGACATCAACGTACCGCGGGTCGATGTCCATCCCATAACACAGGCGACCGGTTAACTCGGCAGCAGCCATGCACGTACCCGATCCCAAGAAGGGGTCATACACCGCATCACCACGCTCCGTATGATTCAGGATCGGGCAGCGCATCAACTCGACCGGCTTCTGCGTGCCGTGGCCCGTCTTCTCCTCGCTCCGGTCACCGCCGAAAGAGCCCAGATTGCTAACGTCCCACACTGTCGATTGTGTCCGATCCCCACGCCAGTGAGCGGAGCTCCCTTTGCGCACCGCATACCAGCAAGGTTCGTGCTGCCAATGGTAAGCGCCGCGGCTGATTACGAAGTGTTGTTTTCGCCAAATGATTTGTGCCCGAATCTGGAAGCCGCTGCCGAACAGCGAAGCGGCAACTTCTCCGGCATAGATCCCCGCGTGCCAGACATAAGCGACGTCCCCAGGGAATAGCTGCCAGGCCTGTGACCAATCCACCCGGTCGTCGTTAGCGACCTTGCCGCCCTGCACCGTTCGGGGGTTGAGACCCGCCTCCTCCCGCCAGGTTGGATCCACGCTCACGCCATATGGTTGGTCAGTCACCATCAGGAACGGGACCGTTCGTGCAAAGAGCCGCGATGTGGCGCTTTCTTGCGTCGCATCGCTACACAAGACGCGATGTGGACCACAGCACCACAGATCTTCTGGCTGAGTCACCGCGACCTCCGGCAGTGGCGGCGTGGCGTTGGCTTTCTCGTCGCCGTCCGGGGATGCGAGGAGAGCGTCGATCTCTCGTGCGTCGAAACCTGTTAACGACACGTCATAGGCGAGGTCTTTCAAGTCCGCGAGCTCTGGGCCGAGCAGTTCCAGATCCCAATCCGCCCAGGTTCCGGATCTGTTCACCAGGAGGCGGAATGCCTTCACGTGCGCGGGCGTCCACTCATCGCAGAGGATCACTGGGATTGCGGTGGTGTCGCCACCGGGCCACGATCCCAACTGGCGCGCTGCCTTAATTCTAAGGTGGCCGTCCACCACGGTTCCATCGCTGCGAGCCAGCACTGGGCACTTAAAGCCGAACTCCCGGATGCTGCTGCACATGCGGTCGACCGCGGCATCGTTCTTGCGGGGATTGCGAGCGTAGAAGACCAGTCGCTCAATGGGCCAAAACTGAATTTGTGGGATCTGGGCTGCCGTTTCCTGCGAAAGCATGCCTCACCTTTTGATAAGTAAAAGTGGAGGGATCTTTCGGAGGGTGCGCTTTGCGCTGGCCTGTCGAACCGAGCCTCTGATTCAGATTCTACAGCGGATGGCCCTGCAGTACAACATTTCCGAGCGGTAATGATTTTTTGAGAAGGTCCGGATTAGGAGACGGTAACGCTCAGACTGCGTGAACGGCCGTGGCGCGCCTTTGCTTCAACTCCATCCACACGCCTCCTTTGGGACGCAGGGTGATGCTCTGCTGGAGCTCGATTGGGTGCCCTGGCGCTGCGCGCGGCTGAAATCTCTGGGCCATGATCGCGAGCAGAAGCACGCCTTCCATCATGGCGAACGATGCTCCGATGCATTGTCGGGGACCTGCTCCGAACGGAAAATAGGCGAACCTTGGCAGCTTCCGCGAGGCTCCCGAGCTCCACCGGCCAGGATCGAACTTTTCCGGATCCGGAAAGAACCGCGCATCGCGGTGTTGAACCCATTGGCTCATCACCACGTTCGCGCCCGCCGGAATGCGATAGCCTCCCAGTTCGAACTCCTCTGCCACCGTGCGGCCAACAGCCCACGCCGGCGGGTACAGCCGCATCGATTCCTTGATGACTCCTTCGGCGTACGGTAATAAAGGCAAGTCGGAGATCGCTGGTGCGCGGCCACTGAGGACGCGATCCAGTTCGTCACGCAGCCGTTGGTCAGCCTCGGGGTTTTCCGCCAGAAGGTGCCAGGCCCAGGAGAGTGCCAGCGCTGTGGTTTCGTGGCCGGCCAGTAGAAAGGTCAACACCTCATCGCGGACTTGTTCATCGTCCATCCCGCTGCCGTCTTCATCTCGCGCATCAAGCAGCATGGAGAGCAGATCGCCGGAGTCTTGTACGTTCCGACGACGACGATCGATGATCTGATACACCGTCGCATCCAGTTGCCTGACGGCGCGGCGAAATTCCAACATGCTCGGGAGCGGAACAAAGCGGGCGACGGACGGCATCAGCATGCGCGCCCCTGTCATATTCCGGACCAGGATGTCGGCGGCCTGCGAAATCTCCTGGATTCCTTCCGGTTCCACGTTGAAGAGCGTACGCACGGCGATCTTCAGCGTCAGACGCATCATCTCTCGGTGCAGATCGACCACCACTCCGTCCTGCCATTCCGCGACTGCCTCTTCCGTATACTGCATCATGATGCCGGCGTACGAGGCGATGCGCTCCCGGTGAAACGCCGGCTGCGTCAGTCGGCGCTGTTTCTTCCACGTCTCCGCTTCGCTGGTCAGCAGGCCATCCCCGAACAGCCAGCGGCTGTTCCGGATGACTCGGTCCTTCAACAGATTCTGATGGTGGCGCACCAACACCGCTTCGATGAGGTCCGGATGGTTCAAGAAATACACGCGAATCCATCCTGCGCGGTAATAGAAAATGTCCCCGTATTCGGCGGCCCAGCGTTGGAAAACAGCAATAGGGTTGCGGTCAGCCAAAGGTATATTTCCGATGAGAAAATGCGGCTTGGGGCCAGGGGGACGCAATGAATTCAGTTTATACCGTCAATGTGACGACAGGATGCTTTCTTCTTTTCCTGATGGCCAAATTTGGATCTCGAGTGTTTGCGGCGTCAGCATCCGAACATCTCCCAACACGCACTCCAGGCGTGTGCGGCGCTTAGTTGTGTGGGGATCTTTCGGAAGCTGCGCTCTGCGCTGGCTTGACGAACCGAGCCTTCAAAATAATCTTACCTACGATCTTTTTTTTAGAGCTAGTCTTCTTTTTCGGCTTGGTTCGGGTGGTGAGGCTCAGAGTAAGCACAAAGAGGGTTTTGACCCCCTGAGTGATTACCCTGCGTGAACGCACACTGACTCGTTCGGTATGGAGCCGGCCCTTCGTTCGCACCGTGGGCTTAGGCGCAACGGTTACCCGCAGCTTTTAGGCGCCCCACGCGCCTGCATGTCTGTGTACCCGCTTGTCTACCAGCAGCCTCAACAGTGCTTCTGCGCGCCGATGTTGCTAGCGCGGCTGGATGGCCTAACGGACCGGGTAGGGGTCCACCAATCAGTGTCACCAGCCCCTCTGACCTGTGTTGCTGTACAGGGCGGTCGCTGGATCGTCCAGAGTAGAAAACATCCTGACTGACTACGAAGCTGTCCCGGCAATGCCGCGGCCAAACACGACCGCCCACGCCCGCTTATTACCTCAAATAGCTCCGACATGCTCCCCTTTGACATCCGGCATCCCTCTCGAGATGCGATATTCAACCGCCATGGAAAAAGGCAATCCGTAGCGGATTTCCAGACGGCGGATCTCGCCGTGTTCAACGCCACGGATGTATTCCAAAAGTTCCACCATGGGCTTTTTGAGCTCGAACTCCGCAGGGTGAGCTGCCGGCGCGTTTTTGGCGGCCGTGAACTTCAGAACCAGCACCATCGCCGGCCATGGGTCCAAGATCAACCCGCCGCGACGAACTTTAATCGATTCGAGGTGGCCGAAACCGAGTTGCTGAAGGGCAGCAACGAAGCGGCGCTCGGCTGGCGAGAGGTCGCGGTTGGAGCTTGGACGAGTGGCTCTCGGGCCCATCAGGCGGCCGCCTCCGTTGCAAGGGCGCCACAGGCGATGGGGTTCTTCAGGCCCGTGTGACTGGTGGTGTGACTTAAAAGGGTTTTTCTGGAACTTCTGGTATTTTCAGGCCTTTGTGCTATGTATAAGTTACTTGTTTTCAGTAGGCCGAGAAGGAACAAGTCCCCCTCTCCGCACCAAAGACCCGAAAAGATTCGGGTAGCACGAACCTCATCGACGTTTCGTTTTCGGTAGGTGGGCGTCCTGGCACAGCCCGAAAGGGACTCTACTTCCCTTGGATGCAGGCCGTATTTCTGGGCTCGCTCTTGATTATCCACCGCTTGCTCCTCACGTTGCTGTTCGGCGGTGCGTGCCAGAGCGGGAGGCGCCGGAGCCGGAGGCACTGGAGCGGGAGCCGCCGCTCCGGCAGGAGTTGCGGGCAATGGCACCGGTGCCGCGGAACTCGCGCTGCCCTTTCCTGGGCGCCGCCGGCACTGGATTCGCCGCCGGGGCTGGAGCCTGCGTCGCCGGGCCTGGAGCCGTCCTCCCCGCGGGGCAGACGGAAGTCAGCGTTTCCGCCACCCCGAGCGGCGTCGCTCGAGTGTATCTGATGCGCCAGTGTCACCCGGATGCTGCCTTTGATGCCCCGGCAATAGGCCCGAAACCAAACACGAGTGCGGCTCCCGCAAGCAGCCTAGCCATCCGATCGCCCCTTCAGGATTTCATTTCGAAGCCCAGCCTATGACCGCATCGCGCCGATGCCGCGGAACAAAACTGCGCCACTCCACCTCATCGCAGGCATCACTTTCGAACATAGCCGTGCTGTGCCGTGCGCTTGCCCCCTTCCCGATGAGCCTCGGGCGATAGCGCGTGCACACCGGTCGCATCGATCCAACGATTATAGAAATTGAACAAGGCGCAGACTGTAATCGCAAAGTAGATGGCCTCATCATCCCAACCCACGGCGTACAACGGTTGCATGTCGGAAGGCGCAATGCGAGGAGAATCGCCGTTCACCTTATCAATGAAGCGGAAAAGGGCCTTCTCTTTCTCCGGGAGTGCTGAATTCTCCAGGTCCCGAATCACACTCCACACCAACTCTTCACTGCCCAGCAACTCTGCCGCGACCGCGGCATGCGCGTGCAGTCAAAATGGGCAATCGTTGCGGTACGACGTGTAGGCCGCGATCAATTCGCGAATGCCGGGAGCAATCGGCGCCGGTCCGCGCATCACCTCTTGAGTGAACCTCGCCAGATGCTCCGTGGCCTGCGGGCGAAAAGCAAACAGATGCCAAATCTGTGGATATTCCTTGCCAGCCGCCCGCATGGGCTGCAGGACTTCACGGTAAGGCCCGGGTTGTGGATTGTTTTCCACTCCGGGAAGAAACATCGGTTTCACGACCTCCCTCCGTTCGGAATCACGCCACCGGCTTCGTGGATCGTGATCCGCTGATTTGCTCTGATGTTCTCGAAGCGCTGCCGGGTACCGCTCGGCCACTCCACTTCCACCACCGCGGTGGCATCCCGGCCAAGCCCGAAAACCAGGCTCAGATCGCTCTGGGAACAATAACTGGATCCGCTGCGAACCATGTTCCACTGCTTTCCGGAAGCACTCGCCACGCGCACGACTGCGCCGATGCCGTCGCGATTGGATTTGCTTCCTGCCAGCCGGACGCTCAACCACGCGTTCCGATTGCCGCCATCGTTGCGCAGGAGACAGGCCGGCCCGTTGTTGGTGGAGACCAATACGTCCAGGTCCCCGTCGTGATCGAAATCGGCGTAAGCAGCGCCGCGCGCCACTATTGGCCGGGCGAACGCCGCGCCCATCCGGCTGCTGACGTTTTCGAATTTGTGATTGCCCAGGTTGCGAAACAGTAGCGGCGTCTCTTGATAACTCACTTTGGGCTGAACGCGCCCGATCTCGTCCTCAATGTGGCCGTTGGCGGCCAGGATGTCAAGGCGCCCGTCCAGGTCGTAGTCGAAGAAGAATACTCCGAACGTGAGCGACAACAGGCTGGCGCGGCCCACGCTCGAGGTGGGCGCCTCATCCACAAAAAGACCGTTGCCTTCGTTGTGGTAAAGGCCGAGCATCTGATTCGAAAAATTGCCCACCAACAAATGTGGGCGTCCGCTGCCGTCGTAGTCGGCGGCGTCGGCCCCCATGGCGCCACGCGCCACTCCATCCTCTCCGTAGGCTACTCCAGCGCCTATGCCCTCTTCCTGGAAAGTACCGTTCTTCAAGTTGCGATATAGTTTGTTCGGCTGTGTGTCATTGGCTACGAAGATGTCGGGCCAGCCATCACCGTTGTAATCGAGCACCGTGACTCCCAGCGATTTGCTGGTGGGGTCGCCCACGCCAGCCGCTGCCGCAACATCTTCGAAGCGCCCGCCGCCCAGATTGTGGAAGAGCCGGCTGCGGGTTCCCTTGTACGATTCGGGCGTACAGTATGATTTCGTAGCGCCGTCCAAGGAGCACCAAAGATCGTTCTTAGTGCTCCACTGAACGTAGTTCGCGACAAATAGATCGAGCTTGCCATCGCGGTCGTAGTCGAGCCACGCCGCGCTCGCTCCGAAGCTGGCATTGTGAATTCCGGCGGCTTCGGTGACGTCGCGAAACTTTCCGTTGCCTTCACCATGAAAAAGGTGATCGCCGTCTAGCGCGGTCACATAGACGTCTTCGCGGCCGTCATTGTCATAGTCCCCAACCGCGACTCCGAGCGCGTACATTTCGATATCCAGGCCGCTGCCGGCCGTGATGTCGGTGAACGTGCCGTCGTGGTTGTTGTGATACAGGGCGGGAAGCGAACGGCGTCCGCGGGGTGCGAAATCCTTGCCGTTGAGCAGCAGAATGTCGGGCCAGCCATCGCCATCAAGGTCCACAAACGCGCAGCCGGATCCGAGCGTTTCGGGCAGATATTTCTTGCCGGTCCGCCCGGCGTTGTGGACAAAGTGAATGCCTGCCGGCGCGGTTATATCAGTGAAGACCACGCTGCCTGACGGTTCGCTGGCGCCGAGCACCACCAATACCGGCGCGAGGGCCAGCACCAGGCAAACCGCCCCCCTTCGCCGATTCATGGCAGATCGCTCCTGACCGCGCTTTCGTGATCGTGAATCTGCTGCCGCTCATTGTTGTCTTCCGGGCTGATCATGCGCCGCTGCTCGGTGATGGACTGCGAAGCTTCGTCGGCCTTAAAACGGCGAAACAGCGCCTCTTCCCGGGCAGCGTTTGCGGTGTCGCCCAAGCCTCGATAACACAACATCAGCGTGTAGTGCATGGTTACATCTTCAGGATCGATGTCGCACACCTGCTTCAGCACTTCTACCGCTGCGGCGTACTCGCGTTTCAGGAAGAGAATACGGGCGATCTGGTTGAGGACCACGCGGTCGCGCGGATACTTCGCGCGCACCACCTCGAGCGAATGCAATGCCGCGTCGTAGTCGCCGTCGGCTCTTTGAATGGCGGCCTGGAAGAACCAGGTGCGTCCCAACCCCGGGTTGATCGCGAGCGCCTTTTCAATATAAGGTTTGGCCCGATCGGTTTCACCTTCCTGAATCAGCGCCCGCGCCACATTCAGCCATCCATCGGCATATTCCGGCTCAGCCTCGGTGGCTTTCTGAAAGGCGTATTCCGCCCCTTTCAGGTCGCCCTGCAGCAAGAGCCCGATGCCCCAGTCATTCCACCGCTCCCGATCCTGCTTGCGCACCACGGGTGACCATGCGGGCGCACCCAAGGGAATCGTGACATTCGATTGGGCCAGCGTGACGATGGGCACATCGGGAATCCGGCCGCGGATCTTTCCCGAAACATTCGCCGGAATCGAGGCGCGCGCGAACTCATATTCGAAGCCATTGCGATCGCGCGCGAGCAGAGCGGGATCCTGGCCCGGCTTAGGCTGACCTGCGTACGCGAATTGCGTGTAGTACCACGAGAACTTCCGATAGTTCAGCCGCGCGGTCAAATGAATAGGGCCCCGGGCGGTTTTCGGTACTTTCAGCAGGTAGTGTGCCACGTCGGCAGCTCCTGGCGGGATCAGCCTCACATAGAGCAGGCTCCGGGCTTGCCAGGCATTGCGCTTGTTAATGGGATTAGCAGCGGCGTCGAGTTGGTACGAGCGATAGAAGTGCGCACCCGGCTCTACCGGCCCCTTTCCATGATCTTCCACATTCCCGCTCCAGAAGATGACCCGCCCTTGCGCATCCCTGCCTTCCAGTTCCAGCCACACATCGAACGCGTCCACCGTTCCGCCCGGGAAAAAGTGGCCGATCTTTCGCGTGCGCACCACCACGTCCACGCGCGTTGTACTTCCCGGCGCCAATGCCGCCCCGGCCACATCCACCGGTGCTGTCACTTTGCCGACATCCCGAATGAGACCGGCGCTCGTCACGTCAGTTTCTTCGCCGGCGGCGAACGTCGAGTTCGCCTGTACACTATCGCCGCGCCGTATCATGCGTGTCTGCGTTTTACTCTCGTCCGCCGGAGAGACCGCAAAAATATCCACCGTGATAAAGCCCGATTTCAGGAATTTTTCGGTGGCGTCCATCTGCGCCTGATCCTGGTTGGCCTCTGCCACGGCCATGTTGGCGGCGGGGAAGCGGTGCGAATGCACCTTACCGTCATGATTGCCTGGATCGCGTGAAGGCACCAGCGGCATATGGCAATCGGCACAAGCCATGTTCTTCTCGGGGTAGTAAAAGGAGCGGGCGCCTTGCCCCGAGACGCCGCTCGCCTGCCAGTTGTCGTAATCGTTAAAACCGCGCACCCAACGGTAGTCATTCACCGGAACATCCAAGTGCACCTTGTGACAGGCGGCGCAAAACTCAGCCTGGCGCATGTATGGCTTCATGAAGGTTTGGCGGTGCGGCTGAGGATTCAGGTAGGTGAGAAAGGAGTCCATCGCTCGCAGGTACTGGTTATGACTGGAGGCGATTTCGTGCAGGGGTGGATACTCAACTGTGAAATCCGCATTGCCCATGGTGCTTGCCACGTGAACGATGGCGTGGCATGACATGCATCCCAGCCCGGCCTGCGCCTCTGGGGTGTCGATCTGCTCTCGCATCGGCCGGTCGAAACGGCCATTGAAGAAAACGGCGTGATCGTGGCATCCCGCACACCATTTACTCGAGCGCGTGCCCGTCACATCCTGCATGTACTCGATGGATTTCCGGTAGAACTGGTTGTTGAAAGAAGCGAAGTGATGCATGGAGCTCTTCCACTGCTGGTAAATATCCCGGTGACACTCGCCGCAGGCTTCCGAATCCATAAAGAAGTTCGACGGAATGATTTTCCCGGTAGTGGTTTGCGCGGAAGAAGGCGCAAACGGCGAGTGCTCTCCGGCGCCTTCTTGATCCATGGACAGCGGCGGCGCAGCCGGATTGGCGATCCGCTCGCGGGCATCCGGACGCCATCTCCGGTACAGGAAACTGGAAGCCGGCAACGCGATCGCGATCAGCAGGGCAACCGCAACTGCAGCTCTGAGAGTTCGTAGGGCGAAGCCATGCCCTGCCCGGACAGACGGCGCCAGCGCCACGCGCCACGCGATCGCTGCCACTGCCACGACAGCCAGCAAAATGTGCAGCCACAGTATCCAACGATGATCCAAGGTATTGCCGCCCACCGCCAGATAGAGGCCGGGCAGACCCGCAGCCAGGAATACTGCGCTTTCGCGGCGATACCGTTTGCTCACGAGGATCGCGACCGCCATCAGGACCAGTCCCACTACAAGGTGCAGCAGCACGTTGCCCATGTAGAAGATGGTCGGTCGAGGAAAACCCGCGAGGTAGCCGCTGTTCAGGATCAGCACCACCAAAGCCACGCCCGCCCATCGCCGGTTAGATGTGGTCATCGTCCCTCCAACGGCCGGATTAACACCAGCGCCGGACGTGTATTGTAGGTGCGTTGATACTCATCATGCAAGGCGTCGTTGGGGAAATGCTCTTTGGCCGAATACGGATACTGTGACATACCGTGAAAAGGCAGGGGCTTCACGTTCGAAGAAAACGCCGTATTCGGGTCACGATCCTTAGCCCAGCCGTCCACTTTGAGCAGGTAGTCGCGGCGCCATCCCGCCCGGAGCTCGTCCAGAGTTCCCGCGTCGAACTGGAGCCGAACTTCGTCGCCCGAGCCCATGATCACGAGCTGGTCGTCCACGTCGCGGAGCAAGCTCTCCACCGAGCCGTATCTTGTATACATGCCCGGTGTGGGATTCCAGAAAGAGGTTGGAGAAACCTGGCCGTAAAAAAACGTGTCCGGTTGTTTGCGGCGCGGGTCGATACGCGATTCCGAGAATCCCCGAAAGTGTAAATCGGCCGAAATCAGCGGTATCAGCTTTGGCTCCCGGCTCGTATTGGAAATCCCCTCACTCAAGAAAATCTCGTCCCAATATACGCATAGGTTAGTGACGATCCGGATCTTGCGGCTTGCCGACAGAAACTCTACAGGAACCACGATTGTCTTGGGCTTGCCGGCGGGCATACCCATGTCCTGGTTCACGGTCTTCCATTGGCCGCTTCCGTCCTGCACCTCGAGGTATGGCATCACCAACCCCGCCGCCGACTCCTGCGAGGCTCTGCGGAAAGTGCTGCCATCGGGCCAATCAACCCAGCCGTTGAGTAATAGAATGGCTTTGCCGGATGGCGCCGCGCTTCCGAAATCCAGCTCCAATGTGTGCAACTCCGCCACACCGGTCTCGGACCGCCTGAACTGATCGGGATACCGGCCGTCTTTAGCGATTAACCGCGGCAACACGTCCGCGCCTTGGTCATCGCGCGCGGCCACGGGATAAATCCGCCGCTCCACTTCGAACAGCCGGAATTCCGGATAAGGCGGCCCCTTAAACTTTTCGTTGGTGAAGATTTCCGTGCCGGCGCGCTGATCCACCGCATAAAGCTGGACCTGGTCTAGGTACGACACCTCGCTCAGCTCTTCAGTGATGCGCACTTCATAGTGACCGGCATGATTCCGGTCGGTCTCGAGCGCCCCGCCGGGAATCTGCACGTACTCAACGTGATCCACCGGGAAGTAGCTTCCATCACCATCGCTGGCGCCCAGCGGAGCCACCCCCAGGACATCGGTGATGAATTCGAACGCATGCCCGTTCCACGTCCAGATCATGGGACAGGAGCCGGACAGTCGTTGTGCTTCCACATAAGCATGAGTTCGATTCGTCGCCTGGCGGATTTCGTTCTGAATCAGCCCATTGGGCCACGTAATGCGAACCGCGTCGACTGTGGTATTGTTTCCCGCGTCAAACAGCAGCGGGACCCCCGTATAGAACTGGCGCCGGTAAAGAGTGCCGGCCTTGATCTCCACCAGGGCATCTTGCGCCAGCTTTAGACTGCGCACGCCCTTAAGCTGAATACCGATCCAGCGACGATCATTTCCGCTCCGGTTGAGCAAAAGGTGAAGGCTGCCATCCGGATCGATCCTCGCGCGGTCCATCCGGCCGTCAGCATCGAAGTCGGCATCCACTTCGGTGCGTGTTACGTCCGGGGGCTTTCCCGGAAATGCCTCGGCGGTGTAGCGGCCGCCAAGCTGATCGCGATAGAGTACCGGCATCCGATCCAGGTAAAATACCGCCAAATCGAACGCTTTGCTATCGGGTACCGTGCGCATTTTTTGGGCGTTCGTGGCCGTGCCCTTCACAAACGGGAAATCGTCCGTGTGATCAGCCCAGCCGGCGGTTCCTTGATTGCGCATCAGTGCCGGTTGTTCTCCCAGCAAGACCAGGTCGAGATCGTAATCGTGATCGTAATCGAGCCATACCGCCTTGTCGAAACGCCGGTCGGGAAGGGGCGCTTGCTGGCGCACAAATTTGCCTCCAGCGTTGCGGTACAGCGTCGGGCCGGCGGCGGTGAGCACACACAGATCCATCAGGCCGTCGTTGTCGAAATCGCCGGGAGCAACGTCCAGAATCCCGGTCAATCCGTCCAGGCCGATGTCTTCGGCGATCTGTTGTCCGCCGCGAAACACTCGAATCCCCTGCGACGACCATACCAGCAGATCGGTTCGCCCGACACCCGCCAGGTCGATCAGGGTCATTCCGGCCGTCTTAGGATCGACACTGCCGGGCAGCCGTTTGTCGGTAAGAGTGAGTTCCGGCGACGCCGCCGCTTCGTTACGATACTCCGGCGGGTTATAGATCTCCGCGTAAGCGCACCACTCGACGTCCTCCGGTATCACCGAGCCTTTTTGCGCTTGCTGGATGCGTTGAAAATCCGCCAGGTAGAGCTTGGCTTGCTCGACATTTCCAGCCACCCGATTCAGATCGTAAAGCTGATACCGCGCGGCGGCCAGCAGTGGGTTCAATGCCGCAGCCCGCTCGAACTCGGTACGCGCCTCCGCATTGCGTTTCACCTGCCGATACAGAGTACCCAGCTGATAGTGTGCGACGGGCTCCTCTGGCGCCCGCGCGACCATGCCTTCGAATTGTGTGATGGCACGAGTGACATCTCCCCGCCGTTTGTAATAGATTCCCAGATTGAACCAGGTGTGCGGAAGCGAAGGATCCTGGCGCTGCACCTCCTGAAGCCGCGATACCCCTTCTTCTTCGCGGCCTGCCCGCAGCAACGCCAGGGCATAGTTCAACTTCTCTCGGGCGGAGTCCGGCGCCAGTTGCAGTGCTTGTTGAAACTCCCGGACGGCTTCCTGGTGGGTGGTGGGATTCTCGTAGAACGCGGTGCCCAGGTTGCGACGCTCGCTTAACCGATCTTCGTCAATTCGCCGGGTGCATGCCACGAGCATCAGCAATGCCATGGCGAGTGTCAGGTGCGCGCACCTCGCGGAGCTCGACAGCAGTCGGCTCAAGGTTGCGGTAGCTCCTTCAACTCGTGTTCAATCTGCGCCAAAAGATCCGGCGGACCCTGGTTGCGCACGCGGCTTCGCGCTTGCTCCAGATACTGCCGCGATTTTCCGAATTCGCCCGTGGTTCGATAAGCCTCGCCCAACAGGACCAGTCGCATGGGCGTAAACATATCGTCAATCTGGATCGCCGGGATCAATTGTGGAATTGCCTCGCGGCCGCGGCCCTGGATGATGAGGTCCCACCACAGTTTCATTTGGGTTGCGCGGTCGGAAGGCTCCGCGGCCAGCGCCAGCTGATAATTCTCGATAGCGCCGGCGATCTGGTTCTGCCGTTCCAGAACTTCCCCCATCCACTTGTGCGGTTCGGCGTAATTCGGCCGCAGATCGAGGGCTTTCCGGAGCGCGGCCATGGCCGCTTCGTACTTGCCTTCCCGAACCATGACGACACCGTAGTAGTCGTAAATGAGCGGAACCCGCGGGTCGATCCGCTGGGCCCGCGAATAGAGGGTGTCCACCTGATTATCGAAGCGGTTCAGAAACCGCGCCAGGTATAAAAGGTTCAGTAACGCGGAGAGGTTGTCCGGATCCCGCGCCAGCACTTCTTCATTCAGCCGCGCAGCCTCCTCCATGTCTCCCTGCTTGGCCAGTGAGTTGGCTTGCTCGAACCTGCGGAAAACGCCCGTGGTCAGCGCCCCCATCTGGCTCAGCAGCGGGTCCGAAGTGGAAGGATGGTCACCCGTGAAGCGTTTGGACAGCTCGAAGTTCTTCGCCGAGTCTGCGTCATGTCCCAGACTCCGGCCCGCCATGGCTAGTCCGTAATAGGCGGCGCCGAATTTTGGATAAGCCTGCGAAGCACGGCGGTAGAGATCTTCAGCGGCGGACATATCGTGCTGTGCATAGCGTACCCGCCCCAAACCGTAGAGTGCGTCAGCCGAAGCTGGATCCTTCGCCAGTACCGATTCATATGCGGCAGCGCTCTCTTGGAAACGCCCCATCTGGAACAGCAGGTCCCCACGCCTCAGAACTGCGGGAGCGTAGTCCGGACGGATGCGCAGCGCGGCCGAAAAGGCCTCCAGTGCCTTGTCCGGCTGCGATATTTGCTGAAGCACCAACGCCAGGTAGTATCGCCAGGCGAACTCCTTCGGCTCCAGACGAATCGCGCGCTGATAGGAGAGCATCGCCGGTTGATACAGCGAGTGCGCGTGCAGCACCATCCCCAGACGCCCCGATGCCTGGCCGCTGGAGGGTTGCGCCGCCGCTTGCTGATGAGCCGCCTGGACAACGGCGCGCACCTCGGTGTCCATGCCTTCCAGCGTTACTGCGGGAACAGGCGGAACCGGACCCGCGCAGGACCACGCCAGCAGCGCGGCCAACGTTGTGACCGTGAACGCCGCACCCCGTTTCATGAATTGTTGACAGCATATCATGCGCATGTAATGCTGATCACGTGAAATCGGGAGCAGTGCTGCTTCTGTTTGCTGCGCTCTCGCTCTCCTGCAGATCTTCTCGTCATCCAACTCCCCTCTTCGCAGACGTCGCCAGGCAGACCGGGCTCGACTTCTGGCAGTTTTCCGGCGCGACGGGAGACTTTCGTTTACCGGAAATCATGGGATCGGGCGCTGCCCTGATCGACTATGACAATGACGGGGACCTGGATGTTTATCTGGTCCAGGGCGCTCCGGCAATTCCGCAAGGCAAGCCGCTGGTCCCTTTGCCGGCAGGCTGGAGGCCCGGGAACCGGCTGTTCCGGAATAACCTGGTCGAAAGCGGAAAACTCTCCTTCACCGACGTCACCGAAGCGGCGGGTGTTGGGCACAGTGATTTTGGCATGGGTGTGGCTGCCGGAGACTATGACAACGACGGCTACACCGATCTGTACGTAACGAATTATGGCCACAACGTTCTCTATCACAACAACGGGAACGGCACCTTCACTGACGTGACTAAGACCGCCGGGGTGGAATCGTCCGGATGGTCCACCAGCGCCGCGTTCATTGACTACGATCGCGATGGCTGGCTCGATCTGGTGGTTGTCCACTACCTGGAGTTCTATCCCAGGAACTGCTATGGGCCGGAGGGCCGTCGAGACTATTGCGGGCCCGAGAACTTCGACCGGACCGTCACCCAGCTCTATCGCAACCTGGGCAACGGCCGGTTTGAAGACGTCACTTCCGCGGTTGGCCTGAACGCGGCGCGTGGACCCGGGCTTGGCATCCTGACAGGCGATTTCGGTTCGAATGGCTGGCCGAGCTTCGTGGTCGCTAACGATGGCGCCGCCAATCATCTTTGGCTGAATGAAGGGAGTCAAAAGGGCCGGGTATTCAAGGAAGCGGGCCTCATGCGCGGGCTAGCCTTCGCTGCGGACGGCCGCGCCCGGGCGGGAATGGGCGTAGCGGCCGGCGACTTGTACGGCGATGGCGGGGAGGCTGTGGTAATCACCAATCTTCCCAATGAAGGATTCACTCTGTTCCAGCGGCAGCCGCGCGGCGATTACACCGATTCCACGGCGCAGACTGGGTTGCTTCACTTTTCCCTGCCGTACACCGGCTTCGGAGTCGGTCTGCTGGACATGGAAAATCGCGGCTTGCTGGACCTGTTCGCCGCCAATGGCGCGGTACTCGCCATGGCGACGCAACTAGGCGACCTCTTCCCATACCGGCAGCGCAATCTGCTGCTGCGCAATTTGGGTAAGGGAAAGGGGTTCGAGGATGTGACGGCTTTGGCCGGGCCAGCCTTCGACCACCTTGATGTTAGCCGCGCGGCGGTATTCGGCGACGTCAACAACGACGGCGGAATCGACATTCTGGTGACTAACAATAACGGTCCGGCTCGCCTGTTGCTGAATACGGTGCCGGAACGCGGGCACTGGATCCAGGTTCGTCTCGAAGGAGTACGTTCCAACCGATCCGGGTACGGCAGCGTGGTCGAGTTGTTTCGGAAAGACGGGACATCTATCCAGCGCTGGGTCAGAGGTGATGGCAGCTACCTGTCAGCCAACGACCCACGAGTCCACTTCGGGTTGGGCAAATCGGCCACAGTGGACCGGATACAGGTCCGCTGGCCGGCGGGCGGGTGTGACTCCTGGAAACAGATTGGTGAGGATCGCGTCGTGACTCTGCGCGAGGGAAGCGGGCATCCCTGTCTCGCAGGCGGCATTGGCCGGTAAAGAGTCAGCCTGGGGCCGCGCGGCACTGACGAAACAAATCAAAAAAAAACACCAAAACTATCAAAACCATTGACGCGGTGATTATCTTTCGATATACTCACTCCGATTTCAGAGGCCTGTCTCCACGGGGAATTCGTTGTCAGCATTGGTAGCAGGTTCTCGTCTGAGGGGGGTTATCCATGCGCTTACTGTTGGTTGTTACCGGCAGTTTAATGCTTTCCGCCTTCGCTGCGTTCGCCCAGAACGCGGGCGGCACGATTACGGGCACGGTTTCCGATCCGGCTGGGGCGGTCGTGCCGAACGCGATGGTGCAAGTCAAAAACGTTGACACCAATACCGTGTACCAGGGCGGCACCTCCGCCACGGGTAATTTTGTGATCCAGGTGCCGGTGGGCAAATACGAACTCACGGTTACTTCAGCAGGTTTCAAGAAGTTTGTTCGCGAGAACCTGGTGGTCACCGTGGCGACCGACGTGCGCCAGGACGTCGCCCTGGAAGTAGGAGCGAATTCCGAGACTGTCACTGTCAATGCCGAAGCTCCGCTCCTGAAGACCGAGAGCGGCGAGTTGAGCCACAACGTAACAGTCGACGACGCAGACAACCTGCCCGTGCTGGCTCTGACTGCGGGAAACTCTTTCGGCTCCAACGGTTTCGGTAACATTCGCGATCCGCTGGCGGTATCCCAGCTTCTCCCCGGCGTGGTCTACGCAGTGGATGGGGGAATCAGCGTCAACGGGTTGCCCGCCTCCACTGAAGCCATTCGTGTCGAGGGTCAGGACGCAACCAATGGCGCGTGGAATCAAAAGACTCAGATTAATCAGAGCGGCATGGATGCCATCCAGGAGGTCTCCATCCAAACCAGTAATTTCGCGGCGGAGTACGGGCAGGCTGGCGGCGGCTATTTCAACTACACCATGAAGTCGGGTACCAACACCCTCCATGGCAGCACCTACATGTACTGGGTGAACGAGGCCTTGAATGCGGGCTTGCCCTTCACCAATGCAGGCCTTACCAATAGCCTCAAGGACGGGGAACACATCCGCGACCCCGACCGCAAGTTCGATTTCGGAGGTACCTTGGGCGGCCCCGTCAAAATCCCGAAAATTTACGACGGCCGGGACAAGACTTTCTTCTTCTTCAATTTCGAGCGGTATCAGGAAACCCAAGCTTTCACCCAGACGGAAACTGTTCCAACGCTGGCCTATCGCAGTGGAAACTTTTCCGCCGCCACAAATCCCTTCGGATTCCCCCTGGCTCTGAGCTCTGCGGGATTCTTTGGTCCCCCGACTCTGGATGCGCTCGGACGTCCCATGTTCTACGACGAGGTTTATGATCCCAACAGCACCAAGACGCTGGCGAGCGGCGCAATTGTGCGTGACCCATTTCCGGGCGGTATCATTCCGGCAGCCCGCTTCAATCCGATTGCGATGGCACTTCAGAACCTCATTCCGCTGCCGAACGCCCCCGGCGTGCTGAACAACTATAATCTGCCGCAATATCAGAACTATCAGCACACCACTAACTGGTCCATAAAGGGGGATCACTCGTTCAGCCCGACCATCAAGATATCCGCGTACGTGTCGCACATCCTGACGTTCAATCCGAACAAGAACGGCATACCGGGGCCCGTGATACAACCGTCGGAAACGAACAACCGCTCGACGACGGTCCGCGTCAACTACGATCAGACCATCCGGCCGACGTTGCTGCTGCACTTGGGAATCGGCTACCTGTATACCTATATTCCGTCCGGCTCTCCAAACTACAACGAAGCCAGTCTGGGCCTGACGGGATATCCCGTTGAGAATTATTTCCCCAATTTCTCCGGTTTGTCCGATTTCTTTTCGGGTGGTGTGGGTATAGGCGGGGGTCTTTTCGGCGGAGGCGGTCTCGGCCCAGCTGGCTTCCTCCAGAATCTTTGGGATGAAAAGCCCACCGGCAATACCTACGTAACCTGGGTCAAGGGCAACCATACCTTCAAGTTCGGCGGCGAGTTCATGGCCGAAGGGTTTCCCGATATCGGCGTTAACCGCGCTAATGGGAATTTCGGCATCTCCCAAACCGAAACCGGAAATCCCAATGAGCAGGCGGTAGGCTTGAGTAGTCCTTTCACCACTGGGCTTACGGGCTTTGGCTATGCCAGCTTCCTTTTGGGGCAGGTGGACAACCTGAATATTAATCCTCCCACCCAATCCAAGCTCGGCTATCACTCCTTCGGGCTGTATGCCCAGGATAGTTGGAAGGTTACTAGAAAGCTGACCGTGGATTACGGCCTGCGTTACGACTTTCAAACTTACCTCAAGGAACAATACGGACGCATGCCGAACACCGTTTTTAACGTTACCAATCCAGAAACCGGCACCCCAGGGGCCACGCTCTTCGAAGGATATGGTGGCGGCCGCTGCAACTGCCAGTTCTCCCACAACTATCCGTATGGATTCGGCCCGCGCCTGGGGGTCGCGTATCAAATTGCCCCCAAGACGGTTCTCAGGGGCGGTGCCGGGCTCCTGTACACCCCGGCGCCGAACAACGCGTTCTTGTCCTACAACGACACCGTGTTCTACGCCGTAAG
Source organism: Bryobacteraceae bacterium (assembly GCA_035516375.1). Taxonomy (GTDB): domain Bacteria; phylum Acidobacteriota; class Terriglobia; order Bryobacterales; family Bryobacteraceae; genus PSRJ01. Next base: position 61,056 of record DATJAK010000022.1, on the reverse strand, counting down.
CGGGCCGTCCTATGGCCTCCCGTTCATGACCCTGGGTCCCAACCCGTACGCGCCGGGTAATCCCTTCGGGAACCCGCCGCTCAAATATCCGAACTTCGATGAGGGAATATTCCCAGTCCCGACTGGGGGAGTATTGCCGCCGGATTCGCCCTTCATCAACATAGACCGGAGTTCGCGGCCAGGGCGAATCCTGAACTGGAGTGTCGGCTTACAACGTGAAATTACGCCGAATCTCGTCGCGGAAGCCACCTATGTGGGCAATCGTGGGGTTTGGCTTACGGCGCCGGAGCTCGATGCCACCGATTATAATGCGCTTACGCCCCAGCAACTGCTCGCGGACGGCATCAACATCCAGAACCCTGCGGACCGGGCACTCCTGTTGCAGCCCATCAACTCGCCTGCTGTGATTGCGCGCTATCCGTATCTCGCCAATCCCAACAACGTGTACCCCGGGTTCCCTGCGAGTCAACCCTTGAACCAGGTGTTCCGGCTGGCTCCGGAGTTTCTCGGCGTGCCTCCTTTCCTGGGTCCACCGCTGGGCAACACCTGGTACGATGCGCTGCAGGTGAAAGTAACGAAGAGGTTTTCGCACGGCTTGAGCATCCAGGGCTCCTATACCTTCAGCAAGAACGACGTTCTGGGCGTCAGCGCCTCCACGCAGTACTTCACGCCCGGCACGCCGCTCATCAACGACGTCTACAACCGCGATCAAAACAAGCAGTTGTCTCAAAATACAGCGCCGAGTTTGCTCGTGATTTCCGGTCAGTACGTGACGCCCCGAGTGGGACAGAGCAGGCTCCTGAAAAACGTATTGGGCGGCTGGCAGATCGCCACCCTGTTGCGCTACCAGAACGGTGCGCTGATCCAAAGTCCCTCGTCCGTCAACAACCTGCTCACCCAGTTGGATCGCGGACCGTCCAATAACCCGGCCCTCTGGGGCGGGGGATATACCTTCTTTAACCCCATCGCTGGTCAATCTTGTCTGGCGATCAATCCGAATCAGAAGGGATTCGATCCGACCAAGACGCTGGCACTGAATACCAACGCTTGGGTGGATCCAGGCGGGGGGAACTTTGGAACCGCCGCGCCGTTCTACAATAATTGCCGTTGGCAGCGGTACCCGGCGGAAAATATGAGCTTCGGCCGAAATTTCCGTATCAAGGAAAGGGCCAACTTGCAGTTCCGCGTCGAGTTCCAGAACATCTTCAACCGCCTGTTCTACTCGGAGCCGTCGTTAGCCGGCGGGACTAACCCCACCACCCCGGCAGTGCATAACAACCCCAACGGCGGGCTGTCGGGCGGTTATGGCTACGTGAACTACGTCAACGGAGGATGCGAACAACCGGGAGGGGCCGGAGCAGGGGGTCTGTTTATGGCCGCATTTGGAACCAACGCGGGATGCCCCGGGCCGCGCACCGGCCAAGCGGTAATCCGTCTGACCTTCTAGGCTGTTCCGGCCTCGTCGCGACACAGGCGGCGAGGCCGGAACACTTCTCGAGAGCGTAACAACCCTACGCCGCCTCTTTCGGTTCTTCCCAAGTCCCTGCTCGGTTGGTCGCATCTGGCCCGATTGTGGTATATCTTCACCGAGGAGGGGTTATGCTCTCAGTGCGGCTATTCTCGGGCTTCGCCGTGGCGACGGCCTTCTTCACCTTCACCAGGCCGGTGGCGGCCGATACCTATCATGTGATTATTAGCGGCAAGGTAACGATGGAAGACGGCGCGCCGCCTCCCTTTACCGTCGGAATTGAGCGAGTCTGCACGGACATCCAGGGGTCAGCCCCCGGCCCCATCACGAATAAGAAGGGCGAGTACACCTGGAACATGGAACTGGATACCTTTAATAGCCGCACGTGCTGGATTCAGGTCACGCATCCGGGGTATGTATCGACGCGTCAGGACATCTCGGCCATCAACGCCACCTCCCACGACCCGACTTACACGGTTCCAACGCTGATCATTTCCAGGAATGTTCCCGACCCTCATTCGATCAGCGTTCCCACCAATAACATTCCGGACCGGGCGAAATCCTCATTCGATGCGGCCATGAAGTCCCTCGACGCGCCCAACTTCGAACAAGCCGCCAGCCAGCTCAGCGCGGCGGTCAAAGCGTCTCCTAAATTTGCCGAGGGCTGGCACGCTCTGGGCGTGGTGGATGAGCGGCTCCAAAAAACGGCTGATGCCCGCGAAGCCTACGAACAGGCGCTAAAAGCGAACCCGAAGTTCCTGCAGCCCTATGTGACGCTGGCGGCCCTCTGCATTAAGACCAAGGACTGGGAGTGCGCGGCCAAGGTCTCCGCCGACGGAATTAAAGCGGATACCAAACACTTGTACTCGGAACTGTACATTCATCAAGCCGTGGTCGAGTACCAGCACAAGGACCTGAGCGGCGCGGAGAGCAGCGTGCAACAGGCCATCCAGCTCGACCCGTATCACCACCATCCGCGGGAAGAGTATGTGCTCGGCCGGATTCTGGAAGCCAAAGGCGATACCGGGGCCGCCAAGGAGCACATCGAGAAATACCTCCAACTGATGCCCAACCCGCCGGACATCCGTGCACTCCAGGAGCACCTGAGCAATCTTGGGAAACCGGAAGCTGCGGCGTTGGAACTGACGTTAGAGCCTTAGCAGCAGGGCTGAGATGCCCGCGTCACAAGCAGTTTCCGAAGCCGCGACCGGTCGTGTGTCAGCGATGTGACCGGCCGGGCATGTCCGGCACAGGCCTCCTGGCCTGTGTCCGTGTCGGTCGAGTCCCGCTGTGCGACAATCGATCGGAAGCGCCGCATGCCACACAACCCCGGATTTCTGAAACTCGTGAATGACGCCAAATCGCGCGTCCAGGAAATCGACATCGAAGGCTACAAGAAAATGGTCGCCAGCGGCGAGCCGCATATCCTGATCGATACGCGCGAAGAGAGTGAGTGGTCGGCCGGGCACGTCACTGGCGCCATCCACTTAAGCAAGGGAATCATCGAGCGCGATATCGAGACCAAAGCTCCAGACAAGAACGCAACCCTGATTCTGTATTGCGGCGGCGGTTACCGCTCCGCCCTGGTGGCCGACAACCTCCAAGTCATGGGTTACACGCGCGCGATCTCGCTCGACGGCGGCTGGCGCGCTCTGCAGCAATCCGGTCTTCCGCTCGAGAAGCCCTAAGCCCGCCTCACTTCCACGCCGGTTTTTCGGTGGCGGCGTTCGCCGGCCGGCAGTACACTCGGAGCATGGATTTGTTACCCCCGCGCGCGGAAATGGAGCGCGCGTTTCTGAAATCCGATGCATCCTACAACGGCCTCTTCTTCGTAGCGGTTCGGACCACGGGCATCTTCTGTCTACCTTCGTGCGCCGCCCGCAAGCCGAAGCCGGAAAATGTCGCGTACTTCGGAACCGTCCGCGACGCACTGTTCGCGGGCTATCGGCCTTGCAAACGCTGCCGGCCCACCGAGAACTCCGCGCCGGAATGGGTGCGTGCTCTTCTGGCCCGCCTCGAAGAGGATCCTCAACTGCGTATTGCCGAGGCCGATCTGCGTAAGCTGGGGCTGGAGCCGGCCCGTGTCCGCCGCTACTTTCTCGCCGAATACGGCATGACCTTTCAGGCATATAGCCGCGCCCGCCGCCTCGCCAAAGCTTTCGAGCAGATCCGCAACGGCACTTCCTTGGACGAAGCCATCCTCGATTCGGGCTTTGACTCGCATAGCGGCTTTCGCACCGCATTCGCACAACTGTTCGGCAAACCACCCGGGCAATCGCGCGATGCCGAATGCGTGCGCGTCGCGTGGGTGGATACGCCGATCGGCCCGATGGTGGCCGGTGCAACCGATCAAGGAATCTGTCTCCTCGAGTTCACCGAACGCCGCCTGATCGAGAAACAGTTTGCCACGATCGGCCGGCGTTTCCGATCGCCGCTGATTCCCGGAGAGAATGCCCACCTCAGCCAATTGAAAACCGAGTTGCCGGAGTATTTCGCGGGTGAGCGGCGCGCATTCACCGTCCCGCTGGTCTATCCCGGCACGCCCTTTGAGGAGCAGGTTTGGAACGCGTTACTCCGCATCCCTTGCGGCAAGACCGTGTCCTACCAGGAACTGGCGCGTTCTTTGGGCCGGCCCGGCGCCGCGCGCGCGGTTGGCCGCGCCAACGGCAGGAACCGCATCGCCATCCTGATTCCCTGTCATCGCGTGATCAACCAGGATGGCAAACTGTGCGGATATGGCGGAGGGTTGTGGCGCAAGCATCTGTTGCTGGAGCTGGAACGTACGGGAGAGCCGCTCGTGGAAGCGGCCCGCGAGCGATCTGCGCGCCAGCTCAGTGCTTAGCTTCCACCACGCCGAGATCGCTGAGGATCTTCGGGGCTGCGTCGTCCACTGCGAGTAGACTGTGGCAGGCATTACAGTCCTGCGTAATGGAATCGCCGCCTTTCGTGGAGTGGCTGCCGTCGTGGCACCGGAAGCATCCCGGAAAATCCATGTGTCCCAGATTGTTGGGATACGAGCCCCAGGCCACCTTCATCGCCGGAAAGATATTCCGGTTCCAAACGTCGAGTGCTGCCTCGCCACCCGCGGTAATTTCGCTGCGCCGCGTGGACCACACGTCGGGATAATGCTTCTGGTAGTATTTGGCGAAACCCGCCGGTATCCGTTGCGCGGCGTCCTCGCGCGAGGCGTAATTGGCCTTGATGAGTTCCAATGCTTCCTTCTTGGCGAACGGCAGCGACGCCGAGAGCAGGCCCGCGTTCATCACGCGGTCGAGGCCGCTATCCGGCAACTCGTAGGTGTGGGTCGGCCGGTTGTGGCAATCCATGCAATCCATTTCACGAACCGGCAGGCCGGCAGTCTTGGCATCCGCAACTGCGTAGACCCGCTTTCCGCCGGGCCCGTCGTATTCGACCCACGGGATATTTTGTCGGCCTTCATCGGAGTGTGCGTAGCGAATCTGCACTCCCGGGCCGAGATGCGTTCCATGAATGCCAATGCCGCCATTGCCACCGCCAATCTTCATCAGCAGAACCGTTTTGGTCAGCGTGTTGTGTTCGTCGTCCGCAAATTTCGAAATGACCCGCAGACGATCCTCACCATACTTCTGCGGCCAGTGACAGGCTTCGCAGGTTTCGCGCGCGGGACGCAGATTGCGCACCGGCGTCGGAATGGGCCGCGGGTAGGTGTTAAACGTGACCGCCACCACTTGGCCGACGCCTGACAATTTGCTCCGCACAAACCAGTTCGCACCCGGACCGATGTGGCACTTCACGCATTCCACGCGCGCGTGCGGCGAGTTCTGGTACGCCGTATATTCGGGCTGCATCACGTTGTGGCACGTCTGGCCGCAAAACGTCACCGAGTCCATGTAGTTCACTGCGCCATACGTGAGCTGGCTGGCCACCACCACGTTGATCACCGTGGTCACGCCGATGAAATAAGCCAACTTGCGCAGTTCCGGATTGCTCCACGCCAGCGCCGGAAAATCCGCCGGATAGACGCCTGCCTCGCCTGTGCGCTTGCGCTTCAACCACATCCCCAAGGGGATCATCACCAGGCCCGCGAAGAAAGGCGCCGGCAGCACCAGAAACGCCAGAATGCCGATATAGGGATTGTCTGTCTCGCCCCGCGCCGTGGTTGGCAGTAGAAAGAGCCAGAGGACGGTGGCAGTCGTGACCAGCACGACCCCCGCAAGGCTTACCCAGTTATTGCTCAGGTGAATGAGCGGCGACAGCCACGACCGGCCACGGCCGCCTGAATTGTTAGAGGTCATGCCCCGGTCTCAGTCTCGCACAGACGACACTTCCTCTGGCTGGGACTCAGGTTCCTCGGCAAGCAGCTCGGGCGGATTTTGCTCTTCGTGCTTTGCGGGCTCGCTCTCCGTAAGGAAAGAAGTGTCTAGCGGGTAGACGTCCGGATCGAAGATGGTGGAGTAGAAATGCCAGATCAAAACTGCGGAGGCGGCCAGGATCGCCTCATAGAAGTGGACGGAGGTTGCCACATCGAGCCACAACTTCGGCAGAAATCGCATCGCCAGGTTGTTGGCCCACAACAGCAGGCCCGTTGCCGCCATGACAAGGGTTCCCCAGATCAATGCCCAGTACTCGACCTTCTCGATGTAGCTGTGTGAAGACCGCGCAGGCCGCTCCGATCCCAGGCCTAAGTTATAAGCGAAATTCGACAGCGCCTCGCGGGCGTCGTTGTTCTTCGGCAGCATCTGCTTCCAATGCTCCCGCAGTTTGCGATTGACGATCAGCGAGATCAGATGGGTGAACGCCAGCGTCAGGAAAACAACGGCGGCAATGCGATGGATCAGACTGCGCATCGAGATGGCGCCTTCCATCATCAGCACGGGACGTGCCCACCACTGGTCCGAGAATTTTAGGGCGAAGCCGGTAATCACCAAGGTGATAAACGAGATCGCCAACACCGCGTGCTGCAGCCGCTCAAATGGCAGCATGCGCGGCCCCGCGTGGGCCAAAGCCGCCGGGCGGCGCGGGCGGTTGGGCCGGAAGCGCAGCCGAATGGTCTTTCGGATCCAGTCTCCCGCATTGTGCAACAGCATGAGCCCGAGAGTCACGGGGATGACGAGCAGATAGAACTCGCGGACCCAACGCGTGGCGGCCGGCTCCCCGCGCCCTTCGACGACGTGCACCTGGCTGATCGCGAAGCGCGTCCCCGCCCCCGGGTGGCATTGGCCGCAAGTCTTGGCCAGGTTCTTGGCGTTCACCGTCGACTTGGGATCGGAAGCCGGCAGAATGTTGTGGAACCCGTGGCAGCTGGCGCAATTCGCCACGGTCTGATCGCCGGATTTCGCAGCGAGCCCGTGAAAGGAAGAATCGAACGTCAGCAGGCGATCCGACGGCAACCCGAATTTTCGCGTCAAACGGACATCGCCGTGGCAGCTGCCACAGGTGTCGCGAATGTTGGCTCTGTTGACAGTCGACGCTTCGTTCGTGGGAGCGAGGATTTTGTGCTCGCCGTGGCAGTCCGTGCACAGCGGGGCCTCGGTAGCCCCGCGTGCCAGCGCCTGCCCGTGCACGCTGTTCCGGAACTGCGCAGCCACGTCGGAATGACACATGCCGCACGTATCCGGCACCGCTGCGCGAAACGTTTGGGACTTGGGTGGAAGCAACTCGTGCGCGCTGCCATGGCAGATGCCGCAATCCGGAGCCGCCGCGTTGCCTTTCTGGGCCGCCTGGCCATGTACGCTGCTGGCATAATCGCCGGCCTGGTCCTGATGGCACGTGGTACAAACCGGCTTCGGGACTCCCGCCGGATGTGGATATTGTTCGTGCTGATCGTGGCACGTGTCGCAGGTCAGGCCCGCGTGCGCGCTCTTCTCGAGCTTCTTAGCCTGGTCATGGCAGGAAGAGCAATCCGCCGGAGCCGTCTTGGCATAAAGCCGGGTGCCCGGCGCCCCTAATAAAACGCATAAAAGGGCAATGCCGAAGGCGGCGGGAAGGATTGCTCGGCGCGCCATGGCTTCAGAGCCCCATGCGTGTACCCGCGCTAAGCCAGGTTTGCCACGTGTAGACCGCCAACAGCAGTATTCCGTAAACTACCGCAACCACCGTGAGCAGCTTGCCCCATTTGTCGATCACGTCGAGCTTATGGGCAATCGCCGCCTGTTGTGCCGGCACGGCCTCGCTGCCGCTGCCCAGGTGGATGGTTTCATCCTCTTTGTTGCTTACGAGCTTACGGTACGCGATCAGCCCCAACACGACTAACGCGAGAAAAACCCACAGAACGGTAAACGGTGTGTAAGTCATGTGCACCTCGGTTTCGAGTGCCAATTGTTGCACGCGGGAGTCCACCCACCTTGCGGAGGCAAACTATCGTATTTTGCAACGTTTGGATCTGGAGATCTGATTATCTGGGGACAATTGCGCAGGGGAAACAGCGGCGCTGGGGGAAATTACACTTGGCTCAGCCAGAGAGTGAGGTTTGGCAACCCGCAAGGAAGCGGCCATGATTGCCAGCAGAACGGTCGCAACGGAATCATCGTTGGAGACAACCGAGACAATACCCGCCTCCCAGGCTTGGGCCAGCAGTTCCGGGTCTTGATGAGTGATCAATACAACGCGCTCGGGATTTTCCAAAAGGTGGGGTAGCCGCGCGAAGGCGAGCTCGTCGAGTACCATAACGCTTCCCTCCACCACGTGGGGATAGTCCACACGCTCCACTCGCCACGGCCCACTCCGCTGCAAAGCGTTCTTCAGGTGCTCCGCGTAACCGGTGTCAGCAATCGAAAGCTGAACCGTTCGCATCATCGTTGACTCCGAACTGTTTGGATTGGCAACCAGCGACTCTCTGTGGCCGTCATGCGGACTCCGCCCGCAAAGCAGCAATTGCATCGCCACCTGCTGTAGCGTCTGGTTTTCAGTGTTTTCCGTGTCACGCCGGGACCCGCTGCTGGCGCGCTTGACCCGGCAATCAGGTCCCATTGGGCCAATTGACCCAAGCGCGCTTGTTATAATTGAGCAACGTAATCAGTAATGTCGAAGCTCACTCCAGGCTGGCAGAAAAGCAGCGTCTTAGAAACTGTCTTCAACCAGCTCTCCGACGCGCTCGTTCTCTACGATCCCGAGTTCCGCATCACCGGCGTGAATGACGCCGCGGAAAGACTCTTCGGCATGTCCTCTGAGGAGATGCTCGGCAAACACTGCCAGGAAATCTTCAACTGTACCGTCTGCGAAGCCGGGTGCGGCATGCTCGAAGGTTTGAATCAAAACCACGGGGCGCCTAACGCTACCGTGAGGCTCAATACCGGCAACGGCATGGAGCGCCTGGTCGTGATGCGAACCACGCAGATGTTCGATGATGATGGGACGCTGGCCGGCGTGGTGGCCACGATCAAAGACATCACCGAAGCGGCAGCGCCCCAGAAGCGTGAAGTCATTGCCGAATCGCCCGCCATGCTCGATGTGCTGAATTTCGTGCGGCGCGTGGCGGCCAGCGAAGCCACCACCATCCTTCTGGATGGCGAGAATGGCACGGGCAAAGATCTGATCGCCAAAACTCTGCACTACCAGAGCACGCGGCAAGCCGAGCCGTTCATCGCCATCAACTGCGCGGCCATTCCCGAGACGCTGCTCGAAAGCGAATTGTTTGGCTATGAGAAGGGCGCATTTACCGATGCGCGCGCCCAAAAGCGTGGGATTTTCGAGCTGGCCGATAAGGGCACGCTGTTTCTCGATGAGATCGGTGAAATTCCCCTCATGCTACAGGCCAAGTTGCTGCGCGTGCTCGAGGAACAGAGCTTCCGGCGCCTGGGCGGTTTGAAAGATATCAACCTCAATCTGCGGGTCGTGGCCGCCACCAATAAGAACTTGCGCGAGGCGGTGAAGGAAGGCGCCTTCCGCCAGGACCTGTACTTCCGGCTCAACGTCATTCAAATCACCATCCCGCCCCTGCGCGAACGCCCCGACGACATTTTGCCCCTGGCGCGTTTTTTTGTGGAACACTACAACCGCAAGTTCAAGCGCAATATCGAGGGCGTCTCGGATGGCGCTGCCCGCCTGATGCTATCGCACGATTGGCCAGGCAATGTCCGCGAGTTGCGCAACGCCATTGAGCGGGCCATGATTCTGGAGGACACCGCTCTGATTACTCCTGCCAGCCTGCCGATCACGATTTCCCATCCAAGCGATAACGGCTCGGTTCCCGCCGCGGCAGTCGCGTCACCGCCAGTCGATGGGCTCTCCCTCGAAGACAACGAACGCAGTCTGTTGGCCCGCGCGCTGGAAAGAACCAACGGCAACCAGACCCAGGCCGCGCGCCTGCTGCGCATCACGCGCGACACGCTGCGGTACAAAATGAAAAAGTTCAACCTGCGATGATCCGGACGATCTTTATCACGTTTGCGGTTGCGGCCGCCGCCGCCGCGCAGTCGTCATACCTGGGCGAACTCCGGCAGTTAACCAACGGCGGAGAAAATGCCGAGGCGTATTGGGCGCCGGATGGCAAGCGCATCATTTTCCAAACCACGCGCCCCCCATACAGCTGCGACCAGATTTTCATCATGAACGCCGATGGGTCCAATCAGCATCTGGTATCCACCGGTAAAGGCCGTACTACCTGCGGGTATTTCCTACCCGACAACAAACACATCATCTACGCTTCTACCCACCTTGCCGCCGACGCCTGCCCGGCGCCGCCCGACCGCAGCAAAGGGTATGTGTGGGGGATTTTTCCCGGCTACGATATTTTCCTCGCCACCGACGACGGCAAGATCGAGAAGCGCCTCACCGATACCCCGGGTTATGACGCTGAAGGGACCATCAACTTCAAGTCCGGCCAGATTGTTTACACTTCGCTCTCTTCCGGCGACCTGGAACTCTGGACCATGCGCCCGGATGGTTCGCAGAAGAAGCAGCTCACCCGTACGGCCGGCTACGATGGCGGCCCCGTTTTTTCTCACGACGGGAAGAAGCTGGTGTGGCGCGCGCACCACCCCAAGACGCCCCAGGATATGGAGCGTTACAAATCTCTCCTCGCCGACAACCTGACCGCACCCATGAAGATGGAACTGATGGTTGCCGATGCCGACGGCAGCCATGCCCATGAAATCACCAACTTCGGCTGCGCCAGCTTCGCGCCGACGTTCACTCCCGACGACAAGCGCATCCTGTTCGCGTCCAACAAACACGAGTGCGACAGCCGCCACTTCGAGCTGTACCTGATCAACGTGGACGGCACCGGTTTGGAACAAGTGACCAACTTCGGCGGCTTCACGGCTTTCCCCGAATTCGCCCCCGACAGCAAGAGGATCGTGTTCGCGTCCGACAAGGACGCCAAGACTCCCTACGAGTTCAATATCTTTACAGCGGCGTGGCGCGAGAAGCACTAGCAGGCTGCCAAAAAAAACCCGCCAAGCCTCCGCTCCCTCCGGTCGCGGCTCAGTAACTGGCTGTGAACTCGATGCCGCGTTTCCGAGCCGCGCGCGTAGCAAGCGGTTCTACCGCCGCCTCAAGCCCTTTACCGTAAGCTAACCCCTCTATACTCCTTTCCTCCCCTGCGCCTGCCGCATTGTAGATACATCGGAGGGTGCGGATGAAACCAATCATGATACTTCTGGGTTTTGCTGCTTTGGTGGGGGCTGCCTCGTGGGATACGGGCCTGGAGGAGGCCAAGCGTTTGTCGGCGGTAGGGCAAACGGCCGCCGCCGAGGCGGCTTACCAACGAGTGATTACGGACGCCCAAGGCTTCAGCGCGGGCGAACTGAACGAACTGGGGTTACAGTTCCATTACTTATCCCGCTATCGGGACGCCGAATGGTTGTATCGTCGATCGCTTTCTGCCTGGGACCAGCTAGCGCCGCAGACCGCCCACGATCGCACCGTTACCGCGCTCAATCTGGGAACCCTGCTGCGCACCCAAGGCCGGTTTCCGGAGGCCGAAGCCATGTTGCGTGACTGCCTCGAACAAATGGAAGCTACCACTGGTTCCACCAGCGTGGATGCCGGCCGTGCCGCCGCCAGTTTAGCGGCCCTGTACCAGGCCTGGGGAAAACTGGCCGACGCCGAGCCCTTGGCAGTGCGTGCGAACGCCATCTTTGAGCAAAATCTGGCGGGCACCGCAACCGACCGTGTGAATGCGCGGCACACTCTCGCCTCCATTTATCTGGCCGAGGGGCGCTACGATCGGGCCGAGTCGCTGCTGCGGCTGCTGCTCGAAGGGGCCGAAGAGCGTTCAACGGCCGCTATTTACAATGACCTGGCAACCGCTGCTCTGCGCCAGGAGCATCCTGCCGACGCCGAATCGCTGTCGCGGAAGGCGCTCGAAATCGCTGGGCGCTTGCTCCCTGAGGGGCACCCGGTGCGCGCCGCGGCGTTGAACAATCTGGCGCAGAGCTGCCGTTTCCAAGGCCGGTTTCTGGAGGCGGAGAAGTATTACCGGCAGGCGATCGCCATCCTGGAGGAGTCGCTCGGCCGCCAGCACCCCGATACCGCCAAGGCCGTGATGAATCTGGCAGCGTTCTACCACCAGCGGGGCCGCGAAATCGGTGCGGAGGATTTGTATCGTCGTGTCGCCGCCACATTCGAATCGGTGTATGGCTCCACCGGCCCTCTGACTCTGGTGGCGCGCGACGAATTGGCCGAAGTGTTGCGCGCGGAGGGCCGCTTTACGGAATCGGAGAAACTCGAGCGCGCCGCGCTGGCCTCCCTCGAGACCTCGCTCGGACGCGAAGATCCCCGAGTGATCCGCGCCAAAACGAACTACGCCCGTCTCCTCGAAGACACCAAGCGAACGAAACAGGCCGCCGCCATACGGGCGCAAATTCCAGGCACGGGGCAGGGCTTCCGCAGTGCCACGCCCTGATCACGCCATACGCAGCCGCCGCAAGATGGCTTGGAACCGGGGACTGGTCCGCAGCGGATCATAGACCGGGTGAGTCTTGATCGTGCAGATGGGCAATTCGTGTTGCTCGCAAGCCCTCTCGAGCCAATCGAGCGCGCGATCGTTCTCGCCCAAACCCATGTGAACAATCGCGAACGAGGTGGAAGGGGTGTGAACTTCGGCGGCGCGCGCCGTGAGTTTTGCGAGCACTCCTTCGGCGCTGGCGCGGTCTCCGGAAAGAGCGAAGACATGGCCCATGGCTGCGAGAACGCTCGGCACGTCCCCGGCAAGCGAGCGGCCTTTCTCCAACATCGCCAGCGCCTCCGGATAATTTCCCGCAAGCGACAGGGCGCGGCCCATCGACGTGTAGGCTTTGTAGAACGAAGGGTCGAACTCCTGAATTTCGCGGCATTGCCGAATCGCTTCCGCATAATCCCGGCGCAACATACTCAGATACGCGCGCCCCTCGTAAGTGATGCTGGAGAGAGGATCCATTTGCAGGGCGATTTCATTTTCGAGGGCTGCTTCTTCCAGGCGGCCAAGGAGTCCCAGACAATCGATACCTAGCCACTGGTGCGCGGTCGCGTAGCCGGGGTTGAGTGCGATCGCTTTGCGATAAAGACTCTCAGCCTCTTCCCACTCCCAGTCGTGCAGCGAGCGGATGAGCGCTAAAGCCGGATAAGCTTCTGCCAGGTTCTGATCGAGCTCGATCGCGCGCAGGGCCGCGACCTTTACTCTCGGGATGCCCTCGGCTGGGTGAACTTGGCCATATTCGACCAGCAGCGTGATCGCGTCGGCAACCCCCGCGTACGCGAGCGCGGATGAAGGATCGGCTTCAATCGCCGCCTCGAAGTACTGCAAGCTACGTTTCAGATCTTCGGCGGCGCGGCGATGCCAGTGGTACCGGCCTTTCAGGTAGTAGTCATACGCGGTGACGCTGGCGCTTTTTGAAACCAGGGGCCCGGCGCCGCAGGCCATCTGTACGCGCAGCGTCCGCACGATGGCGCGGGCGATCTGCTCTTGAATCGCGAAGACATCCTGCATCTGGCGGTCGAATGTTTCCGACCATAGATAGAAGCCGGTTTGCGTGTCAATCAATTGGGCGCGCACGCGGAGGCTGGTCCCGGCGATTCGCACACTTCCCGTCAACACGGCGCCGACATGCAATTGCCGCCGCACCTCCATGAGGTCCTGCTCGACGCCGCGCATCCGCGCCGCGGAATCCCAAGCCACCACGCGCATTCCGCTCAATTTCGTCAGCGCGTGAATCAATTCTTCGGTAAGCCCGTCGCTGAAGTAATCGTGGTCCGCGCTGCCGCTGAGATTGCTGAAGGGAAGAACCGCTACCGTGCTGACGCCCGGTTCGGCAACTGGTCCCGCAGGATTCCTTTCTTGAATGGATGGCGCGTAGCTGCCCGTGTTGAATTCGAAAATCACGGGATCGTCGCGGCCATCACCTTCGTAGTAGGCCTTCAGCTTGGAGCGCAGGCGGCGCGCCTCCACGCGGACGATCGGGTCCACCCGCGGGTCGTAGGAACCTTTGCGATCGAAAACCTCGACGCCGATCAAATACTCTTTCAGCTCATCGCCCTTGCCTTCGAGCGTCTGTTCGACCGCGAAGCGCAGGAATCTCCCCATGCGATCCGAGCGTATGAATAGACCATGGCCTAAGATCTTTTCGAGTTGCCGCCGAATCGCCGAGTGCTGGATTGCGGAGTGCCTCGGCAGTGACACGGGATGAATCCGATTTACTCCTATTATCCTTGGTTTACGGGTACCCGAGCAATTGACCACGTGTTAACTCGAAACAAGCAGCGATTGTGTTGCATCCTATGGTTAGATGTCTCGTAGTACATTGAGCCGGGCCGCTTGGGCCTATGGGGCTGCGCCGCATTATTGGAGGCGCTACTCAGAGGATCGCCGGCGGCGGGTTTTACCCGCGCCGCATCGTCCGCACCCAGCGAGCTGGAGCGACAGTGGTCTGTTCGCCGCATGGCTCGGCCACAGCACCGTGCTGTTGAGGATCGACGGCCTCACCGTTCTTACCGACCCTGTTCTGGGCAGGCGCGTGGGCATTGGTTTGGGCCCGGTCACGCTCGGCCTGAAACGGCTCGTGGAACCGGCCTTACTCATCGACGAGCTGCCGCACATCGACGTAATCCTGCTCTCGCATGCGCACATGGATCACTTCGACCGGCGCACCTTGCGCCGTCTCGAGCATCGCGGCACAACTGTTATCACAGCGGCCAAAACCAGCGATCTGCTGCGTGCCGGGCACTACCGGCGTGTGGACGAGATTGGCTGGGGGCAGCGCGCGCGTGTCGGTCCGCTCGAAATTCGCGCCTTCCCCGTCAACCACTGGGGCGCCCGCATGCGCAGCGACACGTACCGCGGATACAACGGATACACCATCGAGTCCGGCCGCTACCGCGTGTTGTTCGGAGGAGACACGGCCGCGACCACTTCCTTCCGCGGGCTCAAGAAATCGCGGCCTTTCGATCTGGCCATCATGCCCGTGGGCGCGTACGATCCGTGGATCCGCGTTCACTGCACTCCCGAACAAGCCTGGCAGATGGCGCATGAAGCCGGCAGCGAGTTCTTCCTTCCGGTCCACCACCAGACGTTTGCGCTGAGCCGCGAGCCCTACTACCAGCCGATTGAACGCACGTTGGCAGCGGCGGGCCGCCACCCCGAACGGGTCGCCGTGCACCGCATCGGCCAGGAATTCCGCCTCCCTTAAACCCGCAATCTGTTATTCTTTGGGTTCACAAAAACAGGAGCAAATCATGGCGGTAAAAGTAGGGATTAATGGCTTCGGCCGGATCGGCCGGAATGTCGTTCGTGCCGGGTTGCATCGGACTGATATCGATTTCGTGGCGGTCAACGATTTGACCGATACCCACACGCTGGCGCACTTGTTAAAGTACGACTCTGTCCTGGGGCAGCTTCCGGAGACGATCACCTCGGACGCCGACTCCATTAACGTAGCGGGCAAGAAGATTAAGGTCTTTGCCCAGAAAGACCCGGCGCTTCTCGACTGGAACTCGGTGGGCGCGCAAATCGTGGTCGAGTCCACGGGCCGTTTCACCGACGCCAAAGAAGCCTGCAAACACATTCGCGGCACCGTCAAGAAGGTCATCATTTCGGCGCCGGCGAAGAACGAAGACGTCACCATCGTGCTGGGCGTCAACGATTCCATGTACGATCCCGCCAGGCACAATATCGTTTCCAACGCTTCCTGCACGACCAATTGTCTGGGCCCGGTGGTCAAGGTGCTGTACGACAAGTTCGGCATTCAAAAGGGGTCGATGACCACGATCCACAGCTACACCAACGACCAGAACGTGCTCGATTTCCCGCACAAGGATCTGCGCCGCGCGCGTGCTGCCGCCTTGAATATGATTCCCACCACAACCGGGGCCGCCAAGGCGATCGGGTTGGTCATGCCCCAGCTCAAGGGCAAGCTCGATGGGTATGCCATGCGCGTGCCAACACCCAACGTCTCCGTGGTGGATTTGGTTGCAGTGACCGACAAATCGACTACCACCGAAGAGGTCAATGCAGCTTTGAAAGCCGCCTCGGAAGGGCCGCTCAAAGGGATCCTTGGCTACACTACAGACCCCGTCGTCTCCACCGACATGATGCGTAATTCCAACAGTTCCATCGTGGACGCGGATCTGACGAAGGTCCTGGACGGGAACCTCGTCAAGGTGGTGGCCTGGTACGACAACGAGTGGGGCTATTCCTGCCGGGTCGTGGATCTGATCGCGTTTCTGACTAAGAAGGGATTGTGAGCGGAGCTGAAAAAAGTTGAACTCCCGGGCTGTCCCGCGGAATTCAGGGTAATTGGTGTTTCGACACCACCTCTCATTGCTGAGATCCGAATACCGGGCCGCAACCCAAGGCGACCCGGTATTTTAGTCTTATGCCCGATTACATCGGCGCCTTGGATCAAGGCACCACCAGCACTCGCTTCCTGGTTTTCGATCGGTCCGGTAAGATCATCGCCTCGGCGCAAAAAGAGCACCAGCAAATCTATCCGCAGCCGGGATGGGTGGAGCACGATGCCGAGGAAATCTGGGCGCGTACGCAGGAAGTGATTTCCGCGGCAATGTTCGAGAGTGGCCTCAAGCCACATGACTTGGCGGGCATCGGAATCACCAACCAGCGGGAGACCACGGTTCTGTGGAATCGCCTTACTGGGCACCCCGTTCACCACGCGTTAGTCTGGCAGGATACGCGCGTGGGCGAAATGGTATCGGAGTTCACACGCACCGGCGGCCCCGACCGCTTCCGCGCGCAGACGGGCCTGCCCCTTTCCACGTACTTCAGCAGTCTCAAGATTCGCTGGCTGCTCGACAACGTATCTGGCGCGCGCGCCCAGGCCGAGGCGGGCGACCTTCTTTTTGGCACCATCGACACGTTTCTTCTATGGCGGCTGACCGGCGGCTTGCACCGCACCGATTGCACCAACGCCAGCCGCACGCAGTTGATGAACCTGGCCACTTTGGATTGGGATCCGGAGTTGCTCCGCGCCTTCCAGATCCCGCCGCAGATTCTGCCGCGGATCTGTTCGAGCAGCGAACGGTACGGCGAGGCCACGCTCGAGGCGGTGAAAGGCGTGCCGATCGCAGGCATCCTGGGAGACCAGCAGGCAGCGCTGGTGGGACAAACCTGCTTTCAACCCGGCGAAGCCAAAAACACATACGGCACCGGATGTTTCCTGCTCATGAACACGGGGCGC
Organism: Bryobacteraceae bacterium; assembly: GCA_035516375.1. Classification (GTDB taxonomy): domain Bacteria; phylum Acidobacteriota; class Terriglobia; order Bryobacterales; family Bryobacteraceae; genus PSRJ01. The sequence goes on along the minus strand of DATJAK010000022.1, from coordinate 44,001 downwards.
CAGATCGTTCCTTCGCACTGTGGCCTGCTGACCACTGTGGCTTTCCGGCTGGGCAATCAGCCGGCTAACTACGCGCTCGAAGGCAGTATCGCCATCACTGGCGCGCTGGTGCAGTGGATCCGCGACAATTTCGGGTTGATCCGCCACAGCGCCGAGATTGAAGCGCTGGCCCGCACGGTGGGAGATAACGGTGGCATCTACTTCGTGCCGGCGTTCTCGGGCCTGTACGCGCCGTATTGGAAACACAACGCGCGCGGCGTGATCGCCGGGCTGACGCGGTACACCAACAAGGGGCATCTCGCCCGCGCGGTGCTCGAAGCCACGGCGTTCCAAACCCGCGAAGTGGTCGAGGCCATGGAGCAGGATTCCGGCATCCCGCTCGCAACCCTGCGCACCGATGGCGGCATGGTGGAAAACGATCTGCTCATGCAGTTCCAGGCGGATATCCTGGGCCGCGAAGTGGTTCGCCCGGCGGTGAAAGAGACCACGGCTTTGGGCGCTGCTTATGCCGCCGGACTCGCCACCGGATTCTTCGCCGGCCTAGACGAACTGCGCTCGCATTGGTCTGTCAATCGCACCTGGAAACCGGAGATGGACCGGGCACACCGCGAACAAATGTGCGCCTCGTGGAAGAAAGCCGTCACCCGTTCGTTCGATTGGCTGGAAAAGTAGCACAGCCTCCCGGCCTGTGTGCTTCCCCAAGTAGTAGACGCTCGACCACCTAATGTGGTAGGCTGTCTTCTACCATGGAAGATCGCATCGAACTTCTGCATGGCACCCTGGAAATGCTCATCCTGCGCACGCTGCGGGCTGGCCCGCAGCATGGCCACGGCATCGGCGTCGCGATCCGCGCCACTTCGCAGGAGGTGCTCCAGGTGGAGCATGGCTCGCTTTATCCCGCGCTGCATCGTCTGCGCAAGGAGGGATTGATCGAGGGCGAGTGGAAGTTGTCCGAAAACAAACAGCGCGCCCGCTACTACCGGCTCACGGCAAAGGGCAGGAAACAGCTGACGGCGGAAGAATCGCGCTGGAACCGCATGGTGGAAGCCATCGCGCGCGTTCTGCGTCCTGCATAGGAGGCCGGAAATGAGATTCTTGCATTGGCTGACACGCCGCTCTCAAGAGGACGCGGAACTGGACGAAGAGTTGCAATTTCACCTTGCCGAAGAGGCCCGCCTCCGCATCGGACGCGGCGAAGCGCCCGATAGCGCCAGGCAATCCGCAAGGCGCGGGTTCGGCAATGTGCTTCGGACCAAAGAGATTGCCCGGGAAGCTTGGACCTGGAGCGCGCTCGATCGGCTCGCCGCCGACCTCCATTTCTCCCTGCGAATGCTGCGCAAGTCGCCGGCGTTCACGGCGCTTTCGGTTGCGGCTCTGGCGCTCGGCATCGGCGCCACTACCAGCGTGTACAGCGTAGTCCACTCGGTTCTGCTGCGCTCCCTGCCATTTCCGCAGCCGGAACGCCTGGTGATGGTCTGGGAGACGCAACCTAAGACCGGAAAGCCGAACGTAGTGCAGACCGGCAATTTTCTTGAGTGGCGCCGGAGGAACCGGTCCTTCGACAACATGGCGGCGATCGAGGCTCTGCCATTTAACGTGGAGGCAGGCGACGAAGCAGTCCAGGTCCCGGGCTTGCTCGTGACCGCCGGCTTCTTTGAAACACTGGGAGTCCAGCCGCTGTTGGGACACGCCATCCGCCCGGAAGACGATACGCCTAACGGCGCCGCCGTAGTGGTGCTTAGCTACGGCTTCTGGCAGCGCCGGTTTGGTGGACGGCCGGACGCGATCGGCAGCAAGGTGTTCTTTGGCGAGCAGCCGGCTCAGGTAATTGGAGTCATGCCGCCGGGATTCCATTTGCCCACCCAGCCGAACATCGATGCCTACGCGCCGCTACGCATCCAACCGGGGCAGGCATTGCGTGACGGCCGGAATTTTTCCGTGGTGGCGCGGCTGCGCCCCTCCGTGCCCCTGCGCGATGCCGGCGGCGAAATGCGGCGCATCGCAGCGCAGACAGCGCAAGAGCGGCCCGACATCAATACCGGTTGGAGCGCGACGGTAGTTCCGCTTTTGGAGCAGACCGTGGGGAAAACCCGTACCACGCTGCTGGTGGTGTGGGGTGTCGCGGGAATCGTTCTGCTCATCGCCTGCGCCAATGTCGCCAATCTGTTGCTCATGAGGGCCGCGGCGCGGCGCCGCGAAATGAACGTCCGGGCTGCCCTAGGGGCCGGGCGTTGGCGTCTTCTGCACCAACTCCTTGCCGAAAGCCTGCTGCTGGCGCTGGCCGGCGGCGTACTCGGACTTCTTCTGGCGTACTGGGGAGTGCCCGCGATCCTTCGGCTGCTACCCACCGGCTTCCCGCTTCCGCGAAGAGACGAAATCGCGGTCGATCAGGCGGCCCTTTGGTTCACGGCAGCCGTATCGTTGGCGAGCGGAATTTTCTTTGGCATGCTACCGGCCTTCGAGGTGGACCTCGGCTGTCTAAGCGATGGCCTCCGCTATGGAGGCCGTCAAAGCACCGCCGGCTCGCGTTCCCTGCGCAGCTCTTTGGTGGTCGCGGAAGTGGCTCTGGCCATGTTGCTGGTGATCGGCGCTGGGTTGATGTTGCGCAGCTGGACGTTGCTTCGGCATGTGGATCCCGGTTTCCGCCCAGACCGCCTGATCAGCTTCCGTATGCTGCTCATGACGTCCAGCCGGGACTTTCCACAGATCCTGGCGCTGCGAGCATCGTCGGTTCGCGAGATGCTCGACCGGATCCGGTCGCTGCCTGGCGTCGAAGCGGCCTCTTCCATTCATATGACGCCCCTATCCGGGCAACAGTCGGGCACGTGGTACAGCCGTGCCGACCGTCCGCCACCACCACTCGCGCAGGGCGGAGGCGATGTCTCCGTCATCTCAGACAGCTATTTTCGAACCATGGGCATCCCTCTGCTGGAGGGCCGGGAATTCGACGAACGCGACCGTAGCGGATCGCCTCCCGTGGCTGTTATCAACCAGACCCTAGCTCGTGCTGCCTTCCCTGGAGAGAACCCGATCGGAAAACGGATGCGCGTTTATTGGGGTCCGAGCGGCGATCCGGTCGAGATCGTCGGCGTGGCGGCCGACATCCACCACAACGGGCTGCGGACCGCTCCCGATCCCTGTCTTTTCCTGCCGCACGCGCAACAGCCAAGCGGGTTCCTGACGCTGGTGGTGCGCACCAACGGAGATGCCGGCGTGATCGCGGCCGTCCAGAAAGAGATTCATCAGGTCAACCCGGCGCAAGGCATCGCCGAGATTCGGCCGATGGAAAGCCTGGTTGCGGCGGACACCGCCGAACCAACCTTGGAAACGAGCGTGCTCTCGATTTTCGGTTTTCTCGCTCTGGGGTTGGCCTCGATCGGGATCTACGCGGTGGTCTCGTATTCGGTGGAACAGCGTACGCGGGAAATGGGAATTCGGCTGGCCCTCGGGGCCGCACGCCAGGTTATTTTGAGCGGTGTGCTACGCGAAGGGTTCGTGCTGGCCCTGATCGGTATCGGCGCCGGTTTGGTGGCGGCTCTGGCGCTCACGCGTTACCTGGCCACGCTGCTCTATACCGTGCGGCCTACCGATCCGCTCATCTATGCTTCGGTGACGTCGGTCCTGGTAGCAGCCGCATTGGCAGGATGCTATTTCCCGGCGCGGCGTGCCACCGCCGTGGATCCGGCTGTGGTGCTTCGCGAAGAGTGACGCCACCGAGAGCTACCCAGCGCCCAATACGTACGATCGCGCCGTCTCTAGAAACGCTTCTAGCTGCGCCACCTTCCACCGCTCGTCGTGCCCCAGCTCTTGGGCCAGCAGATCCGCCACTCGCGGCGCCATCGCGATGGCCGCGCGAGCGTTGAGGAACAGCGCGCGCGTGCGCCGCGCCAGAACGTCTTCCACCGTTCGCGCCATTTCCTCCCGAGCCGCCCACACGACCTCGGCGCCGGTGTATGGCAACTCTGGATGAAGCGGTTCGGCGAGTGAGGCATCGCTGCCCATCAGTTGCCGAACAGCCGGCGCATCGGAACCATAAACGCGCAGCGCGCCGAACCGTTCCGCGTTCGGGTGGAACCCGTGGATGTTCAGATGAGCCGTCACACAAGGTTTCTCCGGCAGCCGGCCGAGCGTAGCGGCCTGGTCCACGCAATCCTCCGCCATGTGCCGGTAGGTGGTCCATTTCCCACCGCAAATCGTCACCAGGCCGGAATTTTCGATGCGTATGGTGTGATCGCGCGAGAGCGCCGCCGTGTTGCCGGTTGCGCCCGAACGCACCAGCGGCCGGATGCCGGCGAAGACGCTCAACACATCGGCGCGTGAAGGCCGCTTGGCCAGATACAAAGATGCGGTCTGGAGAATGAACGCCACCTCCTGTTCCATGGCGACCGGCTCCAGTGCCGCCTCGGAAACGGGTGTGTCGGTAGTGCCGACCAGCGTGTGTCCGTGCCACGGAATCGCGAAGAGCACGCGCCCATCGGTGGTGCGAGGCACCATAATCGCGCTCTCGCCCGGAAGAAAGCTGCTGTCGAACACGAGGTGGATTCCCTGGCTGGGCGCGATGATCGGCTCGATCGCGTCACCGGCCATCCGCCGCACGGCATCGGTGAACGGCCCAGTGGCGTTGATCACCACTTTCCCCTTGGCAACAAAATCCTCGCGGGCTTCGGTATCACAAAATGTGACACCATCGACGAACCCGTCCGCATCCTGGGTGAGTCCGGTGACCCGGGCGTAGTTGAGCAAAACCGCCCCCTGTTCGAAGGCGGTCGCCACCAGGTTGATGAGCAGCCGCGAGTCATCGAACTGGCCGTCGAAATACATGACGCCGCCGCGCAGACCTTGCGGGTTGAGCGTGGGAAGGCGTTCGAGCGTTTCTTCCTGAGAGAGAATCCGCGACGCGCCGAAGCCGTACTTACCTGCGAGCAGGTTGTAGAGCTTCAGGCCGATCCCGTAGAACGGCGCTTCCCACCAGTCGTAGTTCGGCACCACGAACCCGAGATTGCGCACCAGGTGCGGCGCGTTCTGCGCGAGCAGGCCGCGCTCCTTGAGTGCTTCCATGACCAGCGCCACGTTGCCCTGCTCCAGATAGCGGACGCCGCCATGGACCAGCTTGGTGCTGCGGCTGGAGGTGCCCTTCCCGAAATCGCTCTGCTCCAGCAGCAGGACGTCATAGCCGCGCGTGGCCCCGTCCAGGGCGACGCCTACTCCAGTGGCGCCACCGCCCACCACAATGATGTCCCAGGGGTTCGTGCGGGCGCGGAAACGCCGCCACATCTCGGAACGGGTCATGCAGTGGCCATTACACCACGAGGTTTCACGCACTTTGGGAACAAATGCTGCCCCTGCTGCGTATTTACAGGCGATAAAGGAGGCGGAGCGTGTTTTGCGATCGTTGCGGCACTCAGATTTCCGATCAAACCAGATTCTGCCCGAGCTGCGGCAAAGCGGTGGGGATCACGCCTTTTATGCCGGTGCACAGCCGAATCGCCGGACACGTCCGCCTGTTGGGCATCTTCTGGCTGGCGCTATCGGGGTTGCATTTGATGCCGGGCCTGATCGTGCTATCGTTCGCGGGGCACGGCTGGTGGTTTCTGCCGCCCGGAGTTCCGGGCTTTGTGCACGGCATCCTGAGCATCGTCGGATGGGCGTTGGTTGGCGGCAGCATCCTCGGGCTGGTCACCGGCTGGGGCCTGCTGCAGCGGGAGCCGTGGGCGCGCACTCTGGCCATCGTGATGGGCTTCCTGCATCTGCTGAACATGCCGTTCGGCACGGCTCTCGGGATTTACACGTTGTGGGTTTTGCTGCCCGCCGCTTCCGAACAGGAGTACCGCAGTGTGGCCCGCGCGGCATGAGTCTCGGCGTCTGGGCTACTCGTTGGCCCAGTAGATTCTTCCGAAGTTGTAGTTGGCCGCGGCGTGGTAGCGTAAGTCCGTGATGTTCGGCGGTTCCTGCGAGCCAATGATCGCGCCGCCACCCATTTGGCTGATCGAGGCCACGCGTGAGGTCGCTGGGAACCGCCGGAGCCGCCCTCCGTCCCGCGGCAAAAGCCCGAGGATAAAGGTACGAAGCTGCGTGTGCTTGTCATCAGCGGGCAGACCCGGACGCTCAATGAAGCCCACCACACCATACCCAATGTAGGCTTCGTTCGGCTGAACCCGCTCCATCATGGCCGATAAGGTAGTCCGCAAACGTCGCCGATTGAGGTCGCCGGAAGGATAGTGGAACAGCCCCGCCGCCCGCGTTGCCGTGTTGAAAAACATCACCGCAGAGCAGGACTGGATGGTATCGTTCAGGTTGCCGTAGCCCGTGATCAGCGTGTTGTTTCCCAGATCGTCAACCGTAACCCCTTGCCTCATGATGACTCCGTAAATCGGCATTCGATTCCTCCTTATCTCACTCCTCGCGAAGCGCCTGAACCGGGTCGAGCGCCGCCGCGCGCCGCGCCGGCATCCAGGACACCACCGCGGCCAGCAAGAAGAAAAGCGCTGCCATAGTGAAGAAAGTCGCCGGGTCGATGGGTTTCACACCGATCAGCATGCTCTTCAGCGATTGCGTCACTTCTAACGCGGCCACCAGACCAATCGCGATGCCCGTGGCGAAGAGCCGGAGCCCGTACCCCACCACCAGTCCGAAAACGCGCGCCGGCGGGGCGCCCACCGCCATACGCACTCCGATTTCCGCGGTGCGCTGGCGCACCACCGTGGAAAGCACGCCATACAATCCCACGGCCGCCAGGAGCGCGGCGATACCGGCAAACAGCCCGATGAGCAGAAGGGAAAACCGGGTGCCCGCCTGCGCCTTTACCACCATCGAGTCCATGGATTGCTCCAGGTTGACCAGCAAGGTGGGATCGAACCTCCGCACCTCGTCGCGCACGCGGCGCACATAACCATTGGGATCACCCATCGTGCGCAGAGCCCACCAGGCAGCCGCTCCATGATTCATATAGCCATCGGTGACATAGATTTGCTCGCGGCCGGGAGTGGATAACGAGACGTCGCGCTGATGCGCCACCACCCCGACGATCTCGCCCCACTGCGGCTCGGGCGTACGAGCACGGAACAAAATCCGCTTGCCCACGGCGGACTGGAACGGAAAGGCCTTCAACGCCAGGGCCTGGTCGATGATGAGCATGTTCCGATCGGGTGTGTTGTCAGCCTCGGTGAACGTGCGTCCGGCGATCACGGGCGTATGCATGGCTTCGAAATATCCGGGCAGCACGACCTGAAAGTCGGCCGCCAGAAACTTGGTTGGATCGGTCAGAGCTTCGTCAGTTCCCCATCGAATCGGAAAGAAGCCGCCCCCCAGCGGCATCGGGAATGCCGCGGCAACTGCTCGTACGCCGGGGATGGCGGCAAAGCGGTCGCGCAGCTGGCGTTCGAATGCCGCGCGGCCTGCCGGCGTGTTGGGTTGATTGCCGAGAACCTGGAAGGTGAGCAGATTGTGCGGATCGAAGCCCACATCCACCCGCTGGATGGCCAGGAAGCTGCGCACCATCAAGCCCGATCCGGTGAGCAGGATGAAGCACAACGCGACCTCCAGGACCACCACACCGTTGCGCAGCATGCCGCCGCCCAGGCCGGGCGTTCGTCCGCTGGCGCGCAAGATACTGATGACGTCCGGCCGCGCCGAGCGCAAGGCGGGCGCGATCCCAAATAGCGCGGACGCTCCCAGGCCGGCTAATGCCGAAAATGCCAGAACGGCGCCGTCGATATGGATGGCATCGAGCCGCGGCAGATTCTCCGGTGCGATCGCTACCAGCTCCCGTATGCCGGCCCACGCCAGCCCCACGCCCAGGATGGTTCCGAGTGCCGCCAGAATCACCGCTTCGGCCAGCATCTGACGGATCAATTGCCACCGGTTCCCGCCCAGAGCTGTGCGGACGGCCAGCTCTCGCTCACGCAGCGACCCGCGCACGAGCATGAGGTTCGCCACGTTAGCGCACGCGATGAGCAGCAGAAAGATCACGGCGCCCATGAGCGCCACCACTGCCGGCCGCACTTCATTCACCAGGTGCTGCTTCATCGGCTCGATGCGGATGTACTGGCCTGCCGTCCGCGCGATGGGACTGACACGGCGCAGCTGCTCGGTCACCGTGTCAGCCTCGGCCTGCGCGCGTTCCAAAGTCACGCCCGGTTTCATCCTGCCGATCACCCGCCACTGCACGTTATTCCGGTTGGCCGTGTCGTAGGGAATGCGCGCCGCGAACCAGATATCGGGAAATTGCTCAATGTTGGAATCCGGCGGAAAGAGCAGCTCGAACCCCGGCGACAACACGCCCACCACGATCCCGTCCGGTCCTCCGGGCACCTTCAGGGTCTGGCCGATCGCCGAGCGATTGCCGCCGAATCGGCGCTCGAAGTATCCATAGCTGAGGATGGCGAAGGCGGGCGGTTGCGGCGCCGGTGCGGCTGCGCCCGCGCCTCCGTCGCCATCGGGCGGTACCGGTTGCGGCGTGCCGTCGGAATCGGCGAAATCCCGCCCGGCTGCGAGGGATGCTCCCATCAGCCGGAAGAAATTCGTCGATACATTGGCAAACCGGATTTCTTCCGGCGTGCCATCCGTCTGCGGGATCGGGCGGCGTCCGGCGATCACTGCAGCGAAGTCTTCGAACGCTGTCTTGGCGCTGCCGCGCAGGTCTAAGAAGTCAGCGTTAGAAAAAAGGAAATCTTTGACGTTGCGCTGCCGCAGGTCGTTGCACGCCAGCACCAGCCGATCCGGCGCTTTGTACGGAAGCGGTCGCAGCAGCACGGTATTGGTGACACTGAAGATCGCCGTGCAGGCGCCGATTCCCAAGCCGATGGTGATGATGCCGGTGATGGCGAAGACCGGAGTCTTGCGCAGCATCCGAAACGCGTATCGCAGATCTTTGGAGAGCATCGCTTTCGTTCAGTGTAGCGTTTGTGGATGGGGCGGGGTCATGCGATGCGCTATCAGCCGATTTCCGCAAACCGGCCAGCGTGGAGGTGTAGACCAAGTGGGGTTGGATGGGAACCGGACATTATCGCGATCTTGTTTGGCTCAGCTCCGATCCAAGAAGTTCATGCGGCGACTGCACCCAAATGAGGATCAAAACTGTCGGTTCAAGATTTCAATAAGGTGGTTACTGGCATAATCATGGCCGCTCGCGAACAGGACCCATTTGTGTCACTGAAAGGCGAAATAGACGTTGGTGCCGATGGTGTAGCGTGGCGCTCGCCGACGACGCTTGTTGGTGCCGATACTTGCGATGTTATCGAGCAAAACATAACGATGGCGGGTGGTTATGCGATTCATCCGTTCTTAATATATCGTTGCACGGCGCAGTACGGGAACCCCGCGAGGGGGTGCGCGACGTAGAAATGCCGGAACGCGCGGAATGCATGTTGTCGGAGCCCCCATGCCCGACTCCCTCTCCACTCTGGAATCCCGCCGCGCCGAACTGCTCCGCTCGATTGCTCACCTGAATGATATGCGTCCCGGTTCTATCGTCGGTGCGGTGTGGCGCTGTCGGAAACCAACCTGCCACTGCGCACAGCCCGACGACTCCGCGCACCCGCTGCTAGGGAATTGTTCCACAGCCTTCGCGCGTATACTGCGGAGATGGTGGATTCAAGAGCCGTGGCTCTCCTTCTCTTTTCTCCGGTCTTCGCACTGGCACAGCTCAATTACAGCTCCGTAACAGTCACGGCGCTGCAGACTGCTACCACGACCGCTGACCAGGCAGTGTTCTCGCTCGTCGTGGAAGCCCCCATCAGCACGAGCCTGGATGCGGTGGTCAGCGCGCTCTCGGGTTTGGGAGTGAACGCGTCGAGTCTCTACGGGTTTCATGCATTGACCTTCGAGATCGGTCAGCAGACGCCTGCGATCGATTGGAGCTTTCAGTTGACCGCCCCACTTGCCAAACTCAACCAGACGATCGCCACGCTGAGTGCGCTCGTGCCGACACTCGAGGAAAGTGAGATGCTGTTGTCGTTCTCTTTCACCGGCACACAAAGTTCGGCGTCGGCTGCCTGCGATCTGGCAGCTCTGATTCCCGCGGCCCGCACGCAAGCGCAATCGATCGCCAACGCGGCGGGATTCAACACCGGGGCGCTCCTGGCGTTGAGCACGCAAACCGGAACTTCCGTCTCACTAACTGCGCAGTTCGCGCTGGGCCTGTTGTTGGGACAAGGCCAACCGAACACCATTACGGTAGCCGCTTCGCGATTGACAACGCCTCAACCCGACCAGGTCGGCATAGTCTTGACCGTTACAGCTCCGCTTTCCTCTACCCAGGACACCGTTACTGCCGCTCTCGCGCAGGCGGCAATCTCTGGCGCAACATTCACAGGTTTGAACAGCGCGCCGGCAACCATAACGGAGTCTGGCACAACGGTGACGGTGAAACAGTCTACGAGTTGGTCATACTCGTTAACCGCCCCGCTTGCGAAGGCCGGGGATACCATTGCGCTGCTGGTCGCGGCCGAGCAAAGCCTCGCTAAGTCGAATGCGGGTTTCAGCCTCAGCTTTTACACCCAAGGGCTGCAGGTCTCACAAGCGCTGCAAAATTCGCAGACGTGCTCCCAGTCGGGACTGGTGAGCGATGCGAACGCGGCTGCCCAAACGCTGGCGGCAGCCGCAGGAGTTTCGGCCGGTCGGACCCTCCGTCTAGCGGGTCCGGGTACGGCGGTCGCAACGCGTTGGCCCTGGTTCGATCCGCTTTACAACGGCTATGCTCCCGCCGCAAATAACTGCTCACTCACGGTTCAGTATGAGCTGCTACCGTAACCTAACGGTGCGCGGCCTGATAATGCTGCGCCAGCAAGTCCAGCCCGAAGTCGCCGTTCCAATCGCGCCACACGCTGTGGATATGGTTGGCATCATCTTGCGTGTTGTCGTACTCGATCAGAAACGCCGGCGTCTGCACGCGGTAGTAGTGCTTCTCCCCGCGGTTCACGCCTCCCGCCCAGGCGAAGTAGAGATTGGCTTGCGTCTTCCGGAACTGATCCATGCGGAAATCCGCGATCGGCGCGGGGAAATTGGACGCGTATTCCGAAACCAGTTGCGTGAGGATCTCCTTCTGCGGCGCCGTGAACTTCCCAAAGGGCAGGCCGCTCGGTTGACCATTGAACGCAGCTTTTCGTTCGTCGGAAGTGAGAATGTCCTTGTACGCGGTCTTGTCGACAATGGCAATCGCGCGTTGGGGCTCGTCCAGCGATTTCACCAGATCCCGCCCCAGGTCCTCCTCGCGCATCAGTGCGCGCAGTCCCGCGCGTGGTCCTTGCTTGATCTCGGCCGGATTGGCGCCGAAAAAGTTCGGGCTGGAGGCGATGCGCCCGTTGACGATCGTCCAGTTCAGCGCCACATGGTGGCCCTCCCAGCGGTAACCCCAGGTGCTCTGCTCGGATGGCTCGCCGAAAATCGTCACATAGTATTTTTCCGGATCGCGCTCCGGCCCTTTGCCCTGCTCGACGTCCTTCAACACCTGCTCCAGGCTCATCACGGTGTGCGCGGTAATCACGCCCTGCTGCGAAAGCCCCGCTGAAAGCAGCGCGTCGGCCAGGTGCTTCTGCGCCGAAGTCATCTCGCGCAGCGCGACTCCCTTGCGTTCAATGGGGATGAAGTGCCAGTTGGTGCGCTCGTCCGCGTTGAAGGAGAACATGGTCCGCGCGCGCAATTCCGGCGAAAGCGCGGCGAGGTACGCCTTGGCGGCGCTGACCATCACGCTCTCCGGCCGCGTCCGTTCATAGGCCGCCGTCAACAGACCAACAGCCGCGACGATCAGCAGCAGGCGTTTCCAATTGCGCATCGAGGGTCTCCTCCAATCGAAAGCTGGATAGGAGTATACACCGCGGCGCCTGGCGACGAAACCCTCCCGGATTCTGCCTCCGTTGTGACAGAGAATGGAAAGAACGCGTGCGCGCAACATTCCTGCTGATCTCATTGCTGGCCTACGCACCGATCGTGGCGGCGCAAGATCCGTTTGAGATCCACATTTACGAATACGAGCCGATGACCTGGCAGGAATACAGCCTGGAAGCTCATCTCAACTTCATGCCGCAGGGCGCTTCGACTCGCGATGGTAGCTTGCTCCCGACCGAGCATCAGACCCATCTGACGCTCGAACCAACCTTCGGGTTGTCGGACAACTTAGCCCTCGGGTTCATGTTCCTGAACGCCTGGGAGCCGGGATATTCGCCGCAATTCGCCGGCTGGCGCGTCCTCCCGCACCTGTACGCGCCGGAGAACTGGCATCTGCCCTTCCGTCTCGGTTTCGTCGCCGAGTTCTCCTTTCAAAACACGTGATACGAGGAGAATTCCCGACGGGTGGAACTAAGGCCCATCCTCGATCGCGAATTCACGCGCTGGCAGATCGTGCTCAACCCAGTGATGGAACGAGCGCTGCACGGCCCCGGAACCGCGCATGGATGGAACTTCGAGCCGGCGTTGCTGCTGCGGTGGAAGCGCCCGGCCTTCTCGCCGTCGCTCGAATACTATGGCGAAATCGAGAGCATCAACGTCGAGCCGCGCGCTCAACCCGAGGTGCACCAATTGTTCGCGGGAGGGGATTGGCAGGTAACGCAGGGGTTCAAAGTCAATCTCGGCGTCGGATTCGATTTGGGAAGCCGCGGCCCCGGTGTCGTGCTGAAGAGCCGCTTCGAGTGGGATTGGAGCCGGAAACCAAAGCCTTGAATGGCGCTCCGGCGAACCCTGTTTGGTGGAAAGCCCCCGGCGACCCGCAGTGTCGACGAGCTAAAGGAAGGCGTCCGGCGTTACGTCAGAAAACGCTATGCGCGCGATTGACACGAATGTCCTCATTCGCCTGATTACGCGGAATGACGGGGGCCAGACGGCTTCCGCCGAGGCCTTTGTGGAACGCGGCGCCTGGGTATCCGTGCTCGCCCTGGCCGAGGCGACGTGGGTGCTTGCGACCGTTTATGAGCGGAGTTCGAAGGATATAGCTCGCGCTCTTGAGATGCTGCTCGATCACCAGGATTTGGTGCTGCAAGACGCCGAGGCGGTTCGAGCAGCCCTGGACCTCTTCCAGGCAAAACCGGCACTCGGCTTCTCGGACTGCTTGATGCTACACCTAGCCCGCAAAGCCGGGCATCTTCCATTAGGCACTTTCGACCGGCACCTCGCTAACGCAGAGGGGGCCTGGAAACTGTAGGAGGCCGCAGTTATGGCGAAGACGCGACGACCGCGCGCTGACCGGAACAGAATCGAGGCACAGAAGCGAAAACAGCAGGAGTTCTTCGCAACGAAATGGATACCGACGAAGCAAAGCGGCTCGGCGATCAACTTGGGCGCTTAGCGTTCAAACCGTAGGGCAGACGATCGGCCTTTGTCGTCTGCCGCTCCGCAGACCGCTGGAGGGCGACGTCGACAGACCCGACCCCAAACGGGACTGCGCCACTTGAGCCAACCGAGCGTTTCAATCCGCCTCACCCCACTTCACCCCACCTCGTAACGCTTCAAAATCTCCTCCCAAAGCCCCTGCGCCTTCATGATCAGTTCGATCGCTTCCCGCACCGCACCGTCGCCGCCGGACGCCCGCGTCACCCAATGCGCCGCGCCCTTCACCTCTTCTCGCGCATTGGCTGGCGCGATCGCCAGGCCCACGCGGCGCATGATCACCACATCGGTCAAATCGTCGCCCACATAAGCCACGGCGCTGCTGTCGATCCCGGCCTTGCTCAGAATCTCCTCCAGTATCGGCACCTTCTCGATGTGCCCCTGGTACACGTACGTCATCTTCACCTGGCGCGCGCGCTCTTCCGTCGCGGGCGAAACGCGGCCGCTGATGACCCCGGTCTGGATCCCTTTCCACTCGAGCCACTGCAGCGCGATGCCATCTTGCGCGTTGAAGCCTTTCGTCTCCGTCATCCGCCCGTCGGCATCCGGAACGTAGAAGAGCTTGCCGTCGGTCAAGACTCCATCCACATCCATCAGCAGCAGCTTGATGCGCGCAGCGCGTTCCGTTACGGGATCAGTCATCCTGTTTACGATAACGTAAGTCACGATCACCCACTCGTTACAATGAGAACGAGGAACCTACGTTGCTTGACCGCGTGGCCGCCGCGATTCTCCGCCATAAAATGTTCCAAACCGGCCAGAAGGTCGGGGTGGCCGTTTCGGGTGGCGCGGATTCCGTCTGCCTGCTGCATGTGTTGCGCGATCTGGCCGCGCGCTGGAACCTCCACCTGAGCGTGCTCCACCTCAACCACGGCCTGCGCGGCGCCGAGTCGGAGGCAGACGCGGGATTCGTGCAAAACCTGGCGGCCGGGTTCGGCTATCCGTTCCTTCTGCGCCGCCCAGAACTCGCAGCCACCGAGGACAACCTGGAACAGGCCGGCCGCGAAGCGAGGATCGCCTTTTTCCGCGAGGCCATTGCCGATGGTTCGGTCGATGTCGTCGCGGTAGGCCATACCCGTTCCGACCAGGCCGAGACCGTGTTGTTCCGATTCTTGCGCGGCTCGGGAACCGCAGGCTTGGCCGGGATTCGGCCAGTCACCGCGGATGGCATCGTGCGCCCGTTACTGGCCGTCGATCGCGCTCAGGTCGAACAGTTCCTCCGCGAACGGAGTATTTCCTGGCGCGACGACTCCACCAACCGCGATCCTCGATTTGTCCGCAACCGCATTCGCCACGAGTTGCTGCCCGCCCTGGCGCGCGATTGGAATCCGGCCATCCTGCAGAATTTGAGCAACACCGCTGATTGGGCTTTGGCCGAGGAAAGCTACTGGGCGGCCGAAGTCGATCGCTTGTCCGCTCAGCATCTTAGCGCGCAAAATGGGTTCGTTCTTCTCCAAACCGGTTGCCTGAAGGGGTTGCCCCTGGCGGCCGCCCGCCGTCTGATCCGCCGCGCCATGGAGATGGTCCGCGGGGATCTCCGGAGCGTCGACTTCGGGCACATCGCCGCGGTGCTGGATTTGGCATCCAGTACGGAAGGTCACGGCCGCCTCCAGGCGCCCGATCTCGACATCATGCGCTCGTTCGACTGGTTGCGGTTCGGCCGCCCTCGGCTGGATGGCCTCCAGAATCGGAATTACCGCGTCGCCGCCCCCGTTCCCGGCACCGTGCCAGTACCCGGAAGTGACCGCCTGTTATCCCTGGAAATAATTGAAAAATCGGAACGTACCGAAATTGACGATTGCGTATATAATATGAGGGAGATGGGCGGGGTGGATTGGGAGCGGTTGTCCGGTTCCCTGGATTTGCGGAACTGGCGCCCGGGAGACCAATACCAGCCCCTTGGCAATTCCGGCGAGGAAAAGATTAAAACCCTCTTCCAGCAGTTCCGTATTCCGCTCTGGGAACGGCGTCACTGGCCCGTTCTGACCGATGGTGATTCCATCGTCTGGACGCGACGTTTCGGCCCCGACGCGCGCCTGGCTGCTCAACCCGGCGCCAGAAAGATCCTCACCATCCGCGAAATCGGAATCGGGCAGGACCAAACTCTCGTCTATAAGGATATACAAGGCCGGTAGGAGGTTTCGTGAATTCTAATATCAAGACCGCACTTTTCTGGGTTGTTTTGATCGGCATAGCCGTGTTGCTGTTCGCCGTGGTGCGGACCGGCCAGGGGCGCAAGGAGCAGTCGCTCACTTTCACCGAATTCCTGGATAAGGTTCAGCAGGGACAGGTCAAAGAAGTCACCATTAGCGGCAACGAGGTGCACGGGGTCTTTCAGAGTCAGAATCTGGGGTTGCACACCCTGGTTCCCACCAACTACCCCGATCTCTACAAGCTGCTCCAGGATAAGAACGTCAACGTCGAGATCAAAGACACCAGTTCCGGTAACTGGATCTCCATCCTGCTCAACGCGTCCCCATTCATCGTCCTGATCGCATTTTGGATTTTCATGATGCGGCAGATGCAGAGCGGGGGTAACAAAGCCCTCAGCTTTGGCAAGAGCCGCGCCCGTTTGCATTCCACGCAGCAGAAAAAGGTCACGTTCAAAGACGTCGCCGGCGTGGAAGAAGCCAAGGAAGAATTGCAGGAGATCATCGAGTTTCTGCGCGAGCCGCAAAAATTTCAAAAGCTGGGCGGCCGCATTCCGAAAGGCGTTTTGCTGATTGGCCCTCCGGGAACGGGCAAGACCTTGCTGGCACGCGCGATTGCCGGTGAGGCCAGCGTCCCGTTTTTCTCGATCTCCGGCTCGGATTTCGTCGAGATGTTCGTGGGCGTTGGCGCCAGCCGCGTGCGCGACTTGTTCGAACAGGGCAAGAAGAATGCCCCGTGCATCATTTTCATCGATGAAATCGACGCCGTCGGCCGTCATCGTGGCGCCGGCCTGGGCGGCGGGCACGATGAGCGCGAGCAGACCTTGAACCAATTGCTGGTCGAGATGGACGGCTTCGAATCGAACGAAGGCGTGATTCTGGTTGCCGCCACCAACCGCCCGGATGTTCTCGATCCGGCTTTGCTACGGCCTGGCCGTTTCGACCGGCGCGTGGTGGTGGGCCGTCCCGATGTGACCGGGCGCGAAGCCATTCTGCGCGTGCACACTAAGAAGATTCCTCTCGGTGACAATGTCGATCTTTCCGTGCTGGCCCGCGGCACACCCGGCTTGGCCGGCGCCGACCTGGCCAATCTCGTCAACGAAGCGGCTCTCAACGCTGCCCGCCAGAATCGCAAAGTCGTGATGATGATCGATTTTGAATTGGCCAAGGACAAGATCCTGATGGGCGCCGAGCGGAAGTCGATGATCTTAAGCGACGCCGAAAAGCGCAATACGGCGTACCACGAAGCGGGTCACGCCTTAGTCGCGGCTGTCCTTCCCGAAGCCGACCCGCTCCACAAAGTCACCATCATTCCGCGCGGCATGGCGCTCGGCGTCACTATGCAGTTGCCGATCGACGACAAGCATTCCTATAGCAAAAGCTATCTGCTGGCGCAGCTTGCCATCCTGATGGGCGGCCGCATCGCCGAAGAGAAGTACATGCACCACATGACCACCGGCGCGGGCAACGATATCGAACGCGCTACCGACATGGCCCGCAAAATGGTCTGCGAGTGGGGTATGAGCGAGCTTGGGCCATTAAGCTTCGGCAAGAAAGAAGAGCAGATCTTCCTCGGCCGCGAAATCGCCCAGCACCGCGATTACAGCGAAGAGACCGCCATCCGCATTGACGAACAAGTGAAGAAACTCGTCAAGGGCGGATACGACACCGCCGCGGCTATTCTGGAAGAGCGTTCCGACGCGCTGATCCGCATCGCCGAAACTCTACTCGAACGCGAGATCCTCGATGGCAACGAAGTAATGGCGATCATCAACGGCCAACAGTTGCCCCCGCTGCCTGCGGGCGGCTCCAAGGACGCCGAGGACCACACCCAGCAAGTGCTCCGCCCCGAAGGCGGACGCCGCGCCCCGGGCTTCTCCGAAGGCGTGGGTCCGCAACCGGCGTAAGTCTGGTGGGCGGCCGGAAACCGCCGCTCCACGCTACCACTTATCTTAGGGCTTGATCGGCAGAAGGGTCGGATGACGGGGCCCGCCGCCAACGTAGACGCTGCTCGAACCGTCATGGAAGCGCACCGTTTTGATGCGACCGTCGCGCTTCCGGAATTCCATTGATGGCAATCCGTCGCGTTCAATGCCAATGACCTCCACGGCGACACCATCTTTGCCGGCAAGCACAAATTCGTGGGCCCAGACCTGGCTTGGGATATCTCGATTCTGCGCGTGCGCCACATGCGGCAGGAGGCAATTCGAGATCAAACCGCCGACGAAGCCCGCTGTAGACGCGATTACCACGAGGAGAAGTCTGCTTTTCGTACCTCGACTGTATTGGGCAGTCGGAACCGAGACCATACCGGCTTCAAAGTGTTTTGGCCGGAAAATGTAGGGAATGGCCCGGTCCTTTCGCCCTTTCGCCACCCTCGCGATGCGCTCCGCCCGGAAGGCGGTCGCCGCGCCCCGGTCCGCAACCGGTGTCAGTAGCAGGCCTGCTTCCACACACACGAGAGCTACACTACTGACGCGCTGCTCCGGCTGCGCCCAGGCGGCACGAATTGCAGATGCCATAGCCGCTGCCGTTCGCGTTGATGAAGGAGCAGGAATCGGTCATTCGTTGGAACGCGCTCGGGCTCAGGAACGCCCCGGAGAATTCCGTCTCGGTGACCGCATAGCTGCCGCCCGGTTGTGCGTGCAGGGTCGTGCCCCACGCTCGCAGCGCCGTTACCGTCTGCTCGGGCTTCACACTAGCAGCATCGCATGTAGCTGTGTTCGTGGACGCCAGGACCGCGACGGTCATCGCGCTGGGAACGCCCGGAGTCAACAGGTTCACCAGTATGTCCTTCTGGAACGACAACGTCTGCAGATGATTCGGGGTGAGTGCGCAGGCGCAGCACGATACCAGTTGTTGATCGGCGTCGAATGCGTAGATGTTGGCGCAGATATTGCCGGCGGGTTCGAAACCGCCGATGCCGCCGGTGTTCGTGAGATTGATGACGGAGTCCCCTGCCGACAGGTTGGCCGCATAGCGCACCTGGTAAGAGCCTGGCAAGGCGATTGGTTGGAACTTGATGACGGAGGGTCCTCCGTTGGTCGTGAATTCTGTGGTGGTGGTGCTTCCGTCAGTGTGGATGTCAATCTTACCTACAGACCCGCTGGCATCGTCGGTCAAAATCGGGTATTGGTTGTTGTCGTACAACCCCACTGAAAAAGCCGTTCCCGAATTCGAGGTCCCATTTGGTGAGTTGAGCGCCGGACCGCTCAGCACTACCACAAACGAGAAGCTGGAGCCGTACTGGAATCCCTGGAAGAGCTCGTTCAGCGCCGCGCTGTTGTTCATGGTAACGACGCCCGGCAGACTCCCGCTCACGCTTCCGTTGATCTGCGGTGTCCCAGTGACTATGCCTCCCACAGACATGAAGTCTTCGATGGTGGCCGTTGCCGGCTGAAAGGGAGTGTTGCCGCCATTGAATTGAAAATCGAGAAACCCGGCCTGTCCGCTTACCGAGCTGGTATTGACGGTTACGAGGTAGGCGACATCGGCCAATGCAGGCGTGGCTGTGAGCGCGCCCAAAGCGGCCACAGCGAGAGTCGCCATCCAGATCTTCCGAATTCCGTGTTCCATCGGTTCACACCTCGAGCGCCGCGGCCTGCAGCCGCCGTTCCGCCCTTTGCCACACTAACAGCCGATGTGCGCCGGGACAATTCTCCAGACGGGCTAGTCGTAATAAATACACTAGTATTGCGAGTCGATTTCGAAGGTATTCGGCAGTTGAAGACTACGCGCGAACTAATCCTCTGAAATGAAAGTGTGGGTCGGCAACCGGTGTGCCACCTACACGCCTACGGCCGCGCCGGGATACTGCGTGATCTTCTCCCTGGCCATAATGTGGTCCAGGTGATGCTGCATGTGCAGTATGTAATCCTCGATCAGGAACTTCAGTGTCACCGGAGCGCTATCTCCAATCACACAGCGCGCCGGCAACCGATCTTCCGCTATCCGCTTGATCAAGCCCGCTAGGAAATGGTTGTAGTGCTGCCAAAAATCGATGATCGCGTCCCACGGCATCTCTTGATAACCGTGCAGCCTTACCCACTCGTCCTGCATGTATCCGGGGCCGCTAAAATCCAGCTCCAGGGTGGCGCGCACAAAGCGCACGTGGTTATTGGTGGCCGAATCGATCAGGTGACCCAATTCCTCTTTCTTTGACCAAACGCTGGCTGAAGGCTTGCGTGAGGCATCCTGTTCGGTGAGTGACCGCAGATGGACGGCTTCCTGATCGACAACTTGTTGGAGTTGCTGCGCGAGATCGTTTGGCATGACATATTATCTCACCCCACGATATGATGGCTGGGCGTGGCCTCCGTCGCACAGGCAATCCCCACTCGAGCCGGATCGCGCTGGATCATCGGCCGCGGTGTAGACCTCTCCCTGGTCATCGGTAGCGGCATCGCCGGATATGTCTACCTGGCGCTGTTCGCCGTGCTGCACGTGCCCGCATCCTTTCTTTGGTGGTTCTGGTCGCTGGGATTCGATGGCACTCACATTTTCGGCACAGCTTCGCGCACCTTCTTCGATAAGGAAGCGCGCGCACGCAACCGCACCCTTCTCTACGGCAGCCTGATCTTCTTCTTCTCGCTTGGGCCCGTGATGGTTCTGCTGGGCGGCAAAGGCTATCTGGCGCTTCTCGTCGCGGTGTGGGCTTACTACCACGTGATTCGCCAGCATTACGGCTTCATGGTGCTGTACAAAGTCAAGAATCGCGATCTACAGCCGCTCGACAACCTTCTCGATCGCGTCTTCCTGGGCGTGATGCTGGTCTTTCCGCCCTTCCACCGTTTCTTCATCCTCCATCCGCAGGAACTGGGACTGCCGTTTTCATTGGCGCGTTTCGCGACCGCGGCTTGGGTGGTGGTTGCGGCAACTGCCTTAGTCTACGCAGCACGTCAAGCCGTCCGCTGGGCCGGCGGCGAGCCGTGGAATCGGCCCAAGTATCTTTTGCTGTTAGCCGTCATTCCTCTGCACTGGCTCACCTTCGCGTTTCTAAGCTGGCAGGCCGCCACTCCCACCGTGACCATCGTCCACAATCTGCAATACCATGCCATCATCTGGTTCCATAACCGCAACCGCTACGCGGCCCCAGACGCGCGCGCGCACAACGGACGCATCCCCGCGGCCGTGGGCCGCAGCTTGCTCGCTTACGGAGCGGTCGCCCTCGTCTTCAGCGCTCTCTACCGCATTCCCGGCTTCCATCTCGGCACTGTCTCCGATCTCGCGTTCGGGTTCTTCTGCGGTTTCGGGCTGACCCACTATTTCCTCGATAGCCGCATCTGGCGCGTGCGCCACGATCCGGGTCTGCGCGAAGCCCTCATGCTGGCCTGAGTTACCCTGGAACTTGGACCCCCTGTCCCAACCGGATCGCAGGCGCATCTGGTGGTTGCATTCCAAGCCCATCGTCCGCTACCTGTTCGAGACCGAGGCGCATGTGTACGCGCTGGCGATTGCCGCCAGTGTTCTCCTCTCGTTCTATCCGTTTGTGATTGTCATGCTCTCGTTCTTCCGCAACATTCTGCACTGGCAGGCGGCCGAGGCTGCCATCTACCTGGCCCTCGACGATTCCCTGCCGGGCGACTTGGGCGCCTTCATCCGCCGCAACCTCCCCGCCCGCGGCAATGTCCAGGTTCTCTCCATGTTCCTGTTGCTGTTCACCGCAAACGGAGTCTTTGAGCCGCTCGAAGTGGCGCTCAACCGTACGTGGGGCGTCGCCAAGAACCGGCCTTTTTGGAAGAATCAGTTGGTCGCCTTGGGCCTGATTTTTGCCTGTGGCGGCCTGGCGCTGTTGTCGCTTACGTTGACGGCCCTCAACGTGGGCGCGCCCGGCGCGCTCGCAGCCTGGATCAACAAGCTCTTCTTTAAAATCGCGGCTGTGCCGTTGTCCATCTTGGCCCTGTTTCTGGTCTACTGGCTGCTGCCCAACCGGAAGATCGATCCGGTGCAAGTGGCGCCGGTAGCCATCCTCGTCGGTTTGGCCCTCGAGGCCCTGAAATATGTCAACGTTCTCCTCTTTCCGTTATGGCACGACAAGCTCCAGCGGGAGTACGGTGTGTTTGAGCACTCGGCCATGATCCTGCTGTGGAGCTTCGTGGCGTCGCTCATCGTCTTGGCCGGAGCCGAGTGGGCCGCCCGGCGTTCCGTCAAACTTTCTGTGTCGTAGAGCGAGGCAGATTGGGTATCGTAAGAAGGAGTTCATCCACCGCATGAAAACACAACGAGACTGGGCGGCTCTGGCCAAGGCGAATGGGTTGACCGTTACCGGCCGTGAACTTGATCGGCTGGTGGGCGGTTTGCAAGCAGTCGAAGACGTCTTCCGTCCACTGGCTGACGCGCTGCCCCCGTCACAGATGCCGGCGGTTTCCTTCCGCGCCATTCCGGAGGGTGATGAGTGACGCTGCGTGAAGCGGCAGTGGCCCTCCAGGAGCGTCAGCTTTCTTCTGCGGACCTCACCAAATCGTTGATTGATCGCATCGACAACATGAACCTTTCGTTGCATGCGTTCATCACCGTGCTTCCGCAGGCGGCCATGGACCGGGCCAAGCTGTCCGATCTGGAGCGTAAAGACCACGTCGACCGCGGCCCCCTCCACGGTATTCCCGTAGCAGTAAAAGATGCCTTTGACATCCGCGGGGTGCGAACCACCGCCGGATCGAAGGTCATTGATTACGTGGCCACGGAAGATGCCGCCGCAGTCCAAGCCCTCGAAGCCGCCGGAGCCGTGATCATGGGCAAGCTCAACCAGCACGAGCTGTCCTACGGAATCACCTCCAACAACCCTCACTTTGGAGCGGTGCGCAATCCGTGGGACTCGGAGCGGATTCCGGGCGGGTCGAGCGGCGGGTCGGCCGCTGCCGTAGCCGCCGATCTGGTGTTTGCCACGCTCGGCACCGATACCGGCGGATCCATTCGCATTCCGGCCTCCTACTGCGGAGTGGTCGGCCTCAAGCCAACCTTCGGCCGGATCAGCCGGTTTGGTGTGCTGCCGCTGGCCCCCAGTCTCGATCACGTAGGCGTGCTGGCGCGCAACGTACGCGATACCGCCGCGGTGTTCAAGGCGCTCGTCAGCTACGATCCGCGCGATCCGTCTTCATCCCGCCATCCCGTGGTGGCCTATACCCCCCAGGACAACGTTACGCTGCAGGGCTTGCGGCTCGGCTTCCCCGAGAAATTCTTCTTCGAGAGGCTCGATCCGGACGTCGATTCGGCGGTCCGCGGCGCCATCGCGCGCGCCGAAGCTCTCGGCGCCGAAATAAAGCCCGTCCGCCTACCCGACATCCAAGCCATCAACGCCATCGGCTATATCATTCTGCTGTCCGAAGCCGCGGCCATCCTGGAACCCCACATAGAAGATCGCAAGCGCTTGGGCGCGGATGTGCTGAGCCTGTTGGATCAGGGCCGCTGCCTGCCGGCCGTCGATTACGTGAACGCCCAGCGCCTGCGCCGCAAGCTGCAGCTCGAATTCGCCAAGGTGTGGGACGAGGTGGACTGCCTGATGACGCCCACCACTCCCAACACTGCTCCGCGCATAGGCGACGAGCTGGTCCGGGTCCGCGACGGCGAGCAGGACGTACGCGTAGTCGCCACCCGGCTGGTCCGTGCCTTCAACGTCCTGGGCCTGCCTGCGCTTTCCATGCCCTGCGGTTTGAGCAGTCAGGGGTTACCCATTGGGTTGCAACTAGTTGCGGCTCCTTTCCAGGAATCGGCCCTGCTCCAATTGGGTGCCATTCTGGAAGATGGCGGTATCGGGATTCCGCCCTCCTTCGCCCAAAACCTGCTTTGGTAATGTGAGTACCGTAGTACGTTTTCTTTACAAAACTGTAGAAAAAAAATGCAGGATTCCATATTCGCGTAACTCGATATTAACTGCCGGTGATTTCGAGGGGATATCACTTTCAAGACGTGGTGCTCCGAAAAGGAACCTGAATTTCCAGTGGTTTGCGATATGTTAATCTACCAATCCTGGAATCCGACATGGCGTTAATGTTCTTCTTAACGTGCAGTAAATAGAGCGGGTTAACGCCAAATTTGGCACTGGCCCTAGGCGTGCATACTCTGCGAGCCAAAGGAGATATAGATGTTTACCTCTCGACGCTTGCGGGCGGTCCTGTTTCTGTTCGCGCCACTGGCAATTCTCGTCGCGTTTGCGACGCTCAGCTTTGGGCAGGCTACTGATGGCATCATTGTCGGCTCCGTCACGGATGCGTCGGGAGCAAGTGTAGCCAACGCAAAAATCAGTGCGACGAACAAGGCCACCAACGTCAAGTACGACACGGTCACGAACGTGACCGGCGAGTACCGGATCAATAATGTACCGGCCGGGACCTACGATGTTGCGGCCACCGCGTCTGGGTTTGCCGCCGGTACCGTTGCCAACGTTCTGGTGGAACTGAACCACACCGCCTCCGTCAATATGACCTTGACGGTCGGGAGCGTGACCACTCAGGTGGAAGTCCAGGAGGCTGCGGCGACAATCGACACTTCTACCGCACAATTGCAGACCACCTACGATGCCAGGACTGCGGTAGACATCCCAATGGCCGGAGCGGCCTCCGCCAAGGTGATTGGTACTTCCGGCATCTGGAACCTGAGCCTGGTTGGCGCGGGTGTTGCTTCTGCGGGAGGCGTCGGCCAAGGTACGGGGCCTTCCGTCGCCGGCCAGCGTCCGGAGGCCAACAGCTTCAACATTGACGGCGTCCTCAACGATGACCATTACGGCACCGGTCCACAGGTTTACATCTCGAACGAAGCGATCGCCCAGTTCAACCTGGTGCAGAATCAGTTCAGCGCGGAGTTCGGCGGCGGCTCGGGCGGTATCTTTAACGTGATCGTGAAGAGCGGCACCGATCAGATTCACGGCTCGATTTACGAGTACTTCCAAAATCGCGACCTCAATGCGGTTGACGCTAGTTGGACACACCAGGGGATCTACTCTCTGCCCCGTTTCGACTTCAATCGCCTGGGCGCTTCCATCGGTGGTCCGATCAAAAAAGACAAGCTGTTCTATTTTGGCGATTTCGAATATGCCGCGTTGGGACAGGCGTCGGCGCCGCCAAGTGCAATATACGCGCCCACGCAGGCGGGCATCAGCGCCCTCAACGGAATAAGCGGTCTGAGCAAAACGAACCTGGGGGTTTTCGAGAAGTATGTGCCGGTAGCGCCAACCGCTACTTCCGACGTTCCGATTTCCGTAAATGGTGTCAACATTCCGACCGGCCCGCTTTCGGTTTCCGGGCCGAATTACACCAATTTCTATGATGCCGTGGCGGCGGTGGACTACAACATCAGTGACAAAGACCAGGTTCGCGGGCGCTTCATCTATGCCAACTACACTGGCATCGATGCCAACGCATACCTGCCCGTGTTCTACACGCCGGTTCCCAATATCAGCAAGAGCGTTTCGGTTTCCGAATTCCACAACTTCTCCCCGACCCTGGAGAATGAGCTGCGCCTTTCCTACAAACGCAACAACCAGAGTTACCCTGTCGGAAATTTCCAATTCCCGGGCCTGAGCGCATTCCCCAATCTCTCCCTCGACGACCTGGGTTTGCAAATCGGCCCCGATCCGAACATTCCGAGCGGCTTTATCGAAAACACAGCCCAACTCCAGGACAACATCACGAAATCGTGGGGGAAGCATACGATTAAGGCCGGTTATGCGGCGGTTGACGTAATCCTGGCCGGATTCTTTGTGCAGCGCGTTCGCGGCGATTACGATTACGCCAGTCTTGAGGAGTTCCTTTTGGACCAAGTACCATCGGGCAGCGCGTTCGGAACACCAAACAGCGGCGAACGCACCGTGGGGGCGACGAGCGGTGTGCCGTTCGGTTTTGTGCAGCATTCGGCCTTTGTGAATGACGATTTCCGCGTCCGGCCGAATCTCACGTTGAACCTCGGTTTGCGATACGAATATGTCACGGTACCCGTGGGTTCCCGCTACCAGGCATACAGCTCCCCGGCGAACGTTCCCGGCGTGATTTCGTTTAACTCGCCCAAATCGAATCCAAATGAGTGGTCGCCACGCTTGGGAT
Organism: Bryobacteraceae bacterium; assembly: GCA_035516375.1. Classification (GTDB taxonomy): domain Bacteria; phylum Acidobacteriota; class Terriglobia; order Bryobacterales; family Bryobacteraceae; genus PSRJ01. The sequence goes on along the minus strand of DATJAK010000022.1, from coordinate 18,500 downwards.
TTGCCTATTCGCCCGGCAACAAGGGCGTCTGGTCGATCCGCGGTGGCGTTAGCCGTTCTTTCTACAACACCTATATCAACCTGAACCAGAACGGGTCGCCGGCCTACTTCGCCACGACCGTAGACGTCGGCCCCAACACGCCGGTCAATAACTTTTTGGCAAACGGTGGTTTGGCCTACCAGGCGCCGGGTGTTCTGACACCGGCCGCGGCGCGCGCTGCGGTTTCCACCTATACCTTCGATCAGACGCGCCCCTATGCATTAAACGGAACCATCGGCGTGCAGCGCCTGCTCGGCAAGGACTACACTTTCGAAGCGCGCTACGTCTACACGAAGGGCGTGCACCTGTGGAACCAGACCCGTTTGAACATCATTTCCCCGGTCACACCTAGCGAATACATTCCGACCTACACTTCTATGCCGTCGGCAGCCGCTCTGTCTGGTCTCACGACGACTCTGGGCCAACTGCAATCGATTCCGCGGAACACGCTGGCTCAGTACGGTTTCCCCAACAACATCGTGGGATATCACCCCTGGGGCAACTCGCGGTACAACGGACTGGCGCTGCAGCTCACCAAGCGGTATTCGAAGAACTTCTCGGTGATCGGCGCTTATACCTGGAGCCATGCGTTCGATGACTCCACCGCCACTAACTTCTCGACCATCCTCTCGCCCCGCCGCGCGCAAGATTACCAAAACATGGCGGCGGAGTGGGCTTCTTCGGCCTTGGATCGGCGCCAACGCCTTACGATTACGCCGATCTATGATTTCAAGCCATTCCAAAATAAGAGTTGGCTGATGAAGAACGTGGTCGGCAACTGGAATATCTCATTCACCTACACGGCCCAATCGCCCGAGTATGCCACGGTGCAGAGCGGCGTCGATGCTAACCTGAATGGCGATGCACTGGACCGGTCGATCATCAACCCGGCCGGGGCTACCGGCACCGGCAGTGCGGTGGTGGGCTATACGGCCACCGGTCAGCAGGTTCCGGCGGGCACGAGCTGCTCTTCGGGCGCGTGCAAGAACATCGTCGCCTATGTCGCTACCAACCCAAATGCCCGCTACATCACCGCGGGACTGGGCGCGCTTTCCAACTCCGGCCGCAATACGCTACCGCTCGATGCCATCAATAATTGGGATGCGCAGATCAGGAAGAGCTTCAACATTACCGAGAGAATCCATTTCGATATCGGGGCTCAGGCGTTCAACCTGTTCAATCACTCGCAGTTTGTCGGCGGGTTCATCAGCGATGTCGCTCCGGACCAAACCGAAACGGTGAGCACGGCGTTCCTGCAGTCGCGCAACGCCGATTTCGGCGATTACAAAGCCTACTTCCCCAGCAACTCGCGCTCCGCCCAGCTTACGGCGCACATAGTGTTCTAAGAGATTCGCCTGGTTCTATCTCTCCGGCGGGCCGGCCTCTTAGAGGTTCGGCCCGCTTTTCTTTTTGCGCGGGAATACTGGCTGTGCAACTGTGTTGACCCTCACCTTGGCGCGCCACATGCTTTGTCTCCTTGGAAGCACTCGGTCCACGGATTCTTAAACCATCAAGGAGGGGTTCAACTCTATGCGAAGTCTATGGATAGCAGCATCTTTGGCAATCGCTGCCACGGCCGTCTATGCCGAAACGGCACGGGAAAATCTGCAGGATGCGGCACAGGTCTTCACCGAAATTATGGCCACGCCGGACAAAGGCATCCCGCAGGATCTGCTGGAAAAGGCGCAATGCGTGGTGATTGTCCCAGGGGTGAAGAAGGGCGCTTTCATAGTGGGAGCGGAATACGGGCGGGGGGTTGCCGAATGCCGGCGGCCGGATCGATCGGGCTGGGGCGCGCCCGCGGCGGTCCGTATCGAAGGTGGCAGCGTGGGTCTCCAGATTGGCGGTAGCTCAACCGACGTGGTGTTGTTGGTGATGAGCCAGCGCGGCATGGACAAGCTGATGACCGATAAGTTTACGCTCGGAGCGGATGCTGCGGTTGCGGCGGGACCTGTTGGGAGAAATGCAGCGGCCCAAACGGACGTGGAATTGCATGCGGAGATCTTGGGGTGGTCCCGATCGCGAGGCGCATTCGCCGGCATTTCCCTGAATGGCGCAACGCTGCGGCCTGATAACGACCGCAATGAAGAGTTGTACGGCCACAAGATCTCGAACCGGGAGGTCTTGACCAGTCACATGGCCCCGCCGGGAGGCGCGCGCCCGCTGATCGCCGAACTGGATAAGTATTCGCCGGTCAGCGAACGTGGAAACTCCGCGGACCGCCAGCGGCGATAGGTGGGGCAGACGGTCGTTTTGTGCCGTCTGCCGAGTCGCAGACCGCCACAGTGTAGTAGACTCTAGGGCGTGAAAATACTCGGTCGTCTAGGGTGGGCCGCAGTATCGGTTCTGGCAGCTTTCTGTCTGGGAGGAATCGCGCTGCGGCGCGGAGAGCCGATTAACAGCATCTGGCTGGTGGTGGCCGCAGCCTGCACGTACGCCGTGGGTTTCCGCTTCTACGCCAAGTTCATCGCCGCGCGGGTGATGGCGCTGAATGACAAGCGAGCCACACCCGCCGAGCGGCTGCGCGATGGGCTCGACTTCGAGCCGACCAACAAGTGGATCGTGTTCGGCCATCACTTCGCAGCCATTGCCGGGCCGGGTCCGCTGGTCGGCCCGGTGCTGGCGGCGCAATTCGGCTACCTCCCCGGAACCCTCTGGATCATCATCGGCGCAGTCCTGGGCGGTGCCGTGCAGGATTTCGTGATCCTCTTCGCGTCCGTGCGGCGCGACGGCAAATCGCTGGGTCAGATGGCGCGCGAGGAGATTGGCAAGGTGGGCGGATTCATCGCCCTATTGACCGTGCTGCTGATCATGATCATCCTGCTGGCCGTGGTGGCGCTGGTTGTGGTGAATGCGCTCCGGGGCAGCCCGTGGGGCACCTTCACGATTGGCGCTACCATGCCCATCGCTTTGTTCATGGGCATCTATCTGCGCTATTGGCGTCCCGGCAAGGTGCTCGAGTGTTCTACGGTCGGATTCGTATTGGTGATTGCCAGCATCTTCCTGGGCCGCTCGGTTGCAGCATCGGCCGTTTGGGGGCCGATCTTTTCGCTGAGTGCGCTGGGGTTGGCGATTGCTGTTGTCGTGTACGGTTTCGCGGCCAGCGTGCTGCCGGTGTGGCTGTTCCTCGCTCCCCGCGACTATCTGAGCACCTTCGTGAAACTCGGGGTGGTGGTGGCGCTGGCGGTCGGCATTCTCTTTGTGCGGCCCGAGCTGCAGCTTCCGGCATTCACGCGGTTCGTGGATGGAACCGGGCCGATCTTCGCTGGCAAGGTCTTTCCATTCTGCTTCATCACCATTGCTTGCGGTGCGGTTTCGGGATTCCACGCGCTGATCTCCTCGGGCACGACACCTAAGATGATCGCCCGCGAATCGCATGTCTTCCCGGTGGGATACGGCTCCATGCTGATGGAGAGCTTCGTCGCCATCATGGCGATGATTGCGGCCTGCGTGCTCCATCCGGGCGTGTACTTCGCCGTGAATTCTCCGGCCGGCGTGGTTGGGTCAAGTCCGGCGGCCGCAGTCTCGACCATTTCCGCCTGGGGCTTTCCGGTGTCGGTTTCGGAAATGAGTAATCTTGCGAAGAGCGTAGGTGAGCAGACTCTGTTTTATCGAACTGGCGGAGCGCCCTCGCTGGCGCTCGGCATGGCCGCCATCTTCGCGCGCGGCGGCGGGGGCGACGCCGTCCTCGGCTTCTGGTATCACTTCGCCATCATGTTTGAAGCGCTGTTCATCCTGACCATCATCGCCGCCGGGACCCGCGTGGGGCGCTTCATGCTGCACGACCTGGTGGCGCAGGGAGTCCCGCAACTGCGGAGGCCGCTCGGGATGACCGGCGTGATCGTGGCCACGACTGCCATCGTGGTGGCCTGGGGCTACTTCCTGATTCAGGGTGTGCGCGATCCGTTGGGCGGAATCAATTCGTTATGGCCGCTGTTCGGTATTTCCAACCAGCTGCTGGCGTCGGTCGCGTTGTGCGTGGCCACCACGATTCTGCTGAAGATGCACGGCCCGAGGTTCCTGTGGATCACGTGCGTGCCGCTGGCGTGGCTGGTGACCGTGACCTTCACGGCGTCGTGGCAGAAGATCTTCTCGCCCGACCCGAATTTAGGGTTCCTGGCACAGGCGGACCGGTTGGCGGCAGGACCGTTGAACGCGACCACGCGCGCGCTCATCTTCAATGCGCAGCTCGATGCCGTAGTCTGCGGTGTCCTGGCGCTGCTGGTGGCGATCATTCTGCTCGATTCGCTGCGGATCTGGTATGGCCTTCTGCGCGGCACGCGGGAATCGCGCGTAACGGAGACGCCGTTTGTGCCATCCCGCATGCAGGCGGAGGAAATATGAGGCGCTTCGCCAAGCTGCTGCTGGAACTGTTGCGGGAACTGGCGGATGAGAACTCCTACCGCCGGCATTTGGCCATGCATGGGCGTCAGCACTCCGCGGCCGAATGGCAGCACTTCTGTGAACACCGGCTGCGGGCGAAGTATGCCCGGGCCAAGTGCTGTTAAGAAAATCCTGTGGGGGTTAACTTCCGGCGTGGCGCAGACGATCGTATTTTGTCGTCTGCGTCTTCGATCAGCGAGACAGGCCACAAAAGGCGATGGCCTGTCCCACTAAAAACACCTGAGAGTCTGATTTCCGCCCGGCCACTTCCTTCATACGGCATGAGAAATCTTCGTTTGGGGCTGAGCGGTTTTCTGCTTGCGCTCACCACTCTGGCTGCTCAGCCAGGTTTCCACGCGCATTTTGTTGGCGGCACGCTTCCTGGAATTCCCATCAAAGCCAGCACCCAACTGGACCTGACCAGCGCGGACACGCTGACCCTTCGCAGCGGCACGGCTTCCGTTCAGATCGACTACGGCAAAATCAACTCGGTGGAGTACGGGCAGAGCGTGAGCCGCCGCTACGCCGCCGCCGTGCTGGTTTCGCCGGTCCTGCTGTTGAGCAAGTCGCGCAAGCATTTTGTGACAGTGGGTTATGAGGACAGCGAGGGCAAGCAACAGGCGCTGGTATTCCGAGTGGAAAAGGGCGACATCCGGTCGGTGTTGGCCAGCCTGGAGGCGCGGACGGGCCGGCGCGTCGAGTATCAGGACGACGAAGCCCGCAAGGGATCCCGATGAGGAAGCTTGGTCTCGTAGTGTGCAGCGTAATGACGGCCTGGGCCCTGGAGCCCGCGCCCACAGCCTCGCTCGAAGAAATCAGTCTGCGCCAGTTATTGGAAGTCCACCGTGTTTATGTGGACCGGCTGACCGGCGGCGAAACGGCGGCGCAGATGCGCGACATCCTCATCAGCAGCCTGGAGGGCGCCAAGCTCTTTATCCTGACCGAGAACCCCGACAAGGCAGACACGGTCGTTCGGGGAGCGGCCGAGGACCTGGTGTTTACCGATATGCACAACTCGTCGGACAGCATCAACGCCCACTTGAACCTGTCGAGCGGAGCCGGCTACCACCAGCGCGGGAATTCCGGAGGAGTGGGAATCGGCGACAACGAATCGGAGCACTCCGCGGAACGGCGCCACGAGGCGATCGCGGCCGTGCGGCTGGTGAACAAGGATGGCGATGTCATCTGGTCCACCACGCAGGAGAGCATGGGCGCGAAGTTCCACGGATCGAGCTCCGACGTGGCCGAGAAGATCACAGCCAAGCTGAAAGAGGATTTCGAGAGGGCGCGAAAGCTCCGATAAGCCCGATCAACCGATCTGGCGGAACGCCCAAAACAGAGTCGCCGCGAGGATCATAGACGATGGCAACGTCAGAACCCACGCCATCGCCAACGACCGCACCGTGCTCCACTGCAGGCCGGAGTGGTTGGCCGCCATCGTGCCGCCCACCGCGGACGAAAGCACGTGCGTGGTGCTGACCGGTAATCCCATGTTATCCGCCGCCCAGATGGTGGACATAGCAGTGATCTCTGCCGCCGCACCCTGCGCATAGGTCAGGTGCTGTTTGCCGATCTTCTCCCCGACCGTGACCACGATGCGCTTCCAACCTACCATGGTGCCCAGCCCGAGCGCCATCGCTACCGCCACTTTCACCCAAGTGGGGATGAACTTGGTGGCGTTGTCGATGTGCTTCTTGTAGTTGTCGAGAACGTTCCAATCGGAATTGGTGAGCTTGGGTGAGCCGGTCTTCTTCATGAGCCGCAGCGCTTCGCTGGCCAGGTACATGTCATTGCGGAAATTCGGTGTGAACCGCTCGGGCACGTTCTTCAGCTGCTTGTAGATGGTAGCTTCGTTAGCCAGGTCGTTGATGAGTTGCTGCAAGGCCAGCATGGTGTAGGGAGTGAATTCGCGATCGGCGACGTACTTCCGGACCTCATCGTGCGGGTCGCCGATGGTCGCGGCGCCCGAGACATATTGGTGAATGGTGTTGGCCGCCTCGTGCGATACGGCGGCGAAGTCGGCGGTCTGCTGCGCCGTGACGGCGTGATTCAGCGCATACGCCGTGGGTACGGTACCAATGAGAATCAGCATGATCAACCCCATGCCCTTCTGACCGTCATTCGATCCGTGCGCGAAGCTGACGCCGCTGCAGGTGCCGATCAACAAAAGGCGGATCGGCCATGGTGGCGGGGCGTTTCCTTCGGGAGCTTCATAGAGCTTCGGATTGCGCAGAATCATCTTGGCAATCAGCAGCACTACAGCGGCGCAGACAAAGCCCACCACGGGAGAAATCAAAAGTGTTTTGCCCACGTTAGCGGCCTGCATCCAATCCACGCCGCTGGTGCCGTTCCGCACCGACATCAACTGGTTCGCAATGCCGACGCCGATGATGGAGCCGACCATGGTGTGCGAACTGGAGGAGGGAAGCCCGAAATACCAAGTGCCCAAGTTCCAGATGATGGCCGCGGTCAACAGCGCGAACACCATGGCGAAGCCGGAACCGGCGCCCACTTGCAGGATCAACTCGACCGGCAGCAGGGTGATAATTCCGAATGCCACCGCGCCTGTCGAAGTCAGCACGCCGAGAAAATTGAAGGTGCCCGAGAGAGCCACGGCAATGTGTGGATCGAGAGAGTGCGTGTAGATGACGGTCGCAACCGCGTTGGCGGTATCGTGAAAGCCATTGACGAATTCAAACCCGAGCGCAATCAGAAGCGCCACTCCCAGCAGGACGAACGGATAGATGGATGTGGGGTGGACTCCTTCAAGGTCCGATAGCAGATGCGTTACCGCGTAGATGAGGCCGACGGCCATGGCCAGGCCGAATATGACCATGCCAATTGCAGGGGGCTTCTTCGCGAGTTTTTCGCCAACTGCATGCGGGGCAAGTGCGGTTGCTGCGGTTGCCATAATTTACCTCAGGTGGGAGATTTTAGCCTGCGGACGTTACAAGTGTGTGAAGAATGCGCCAAATTTGGCGTTACGGCGGCGCGATGGGCGTGTTGGCCGAAGAGTTAGTTCACGGCAGCGCGGGCGTCTTGTGTGCCGAGAATATCGGCTATCGCGCCGAGCAGAGCTTCCATCCCGATGGGCTTGGCCAGCACGCGCGAGACCAGTTGCGCTTCCGGGTGACCCTCCAGATATTCGGGCCAACCCGAGACGACGATGATCGGGACGCGTTGGCCGGATTCACGGATGCGCCGGATCAGGGCCAGCCCTTCGGCGGGATCATCCTTGCCTTGCGCATTGGGGAAGCGGAGGTCCATCATGACCAGGTCTGATGAGGCGATCTGGCGCATGGCTTCCGACGGCGAAAAGGCCGGTACTGTCGTGTGACCGCCCAACCCCAGCAATTGGCAACGGAGCTCGAGTTGAGCGGCATCATCATCCACTACCAGAATCCGCGCCATGGCTAGCGCAACAGATCCTCAAGCTGGATCTTGGTGTCCGTCTTGCTGTCGCGGTATTTCACGATGACCGGAGTGTAGATGGAAATTCCCCAGTCTTTACCCGGACCGCGCGTGACAGCGCGCGAGCCTGCGACCACGACGGCTTCCTCGGGAATCACCAGCGGCTCGTCGTCGGTAGCTTGATAGACGGCGTTGCGCACGAGGTCGTACACGGGCGTGGAGCGGTTGAGGATGGTGCCAGTGCCGAGCACGGCGCGGCGCTTGACGACTGTGCCTTCATAGATGCCGCAGTTGCCGCCCACCAGGACGTCGTCCTCCACGATGACCGGCATGGCGCCGACGGGCTCGATCACCCCGCCGATCTGGCTGGCGGCCGAGATGTGACAGTTCTTGCCAACTTGCGCGCAACTGCCCACCAGCGCATGGGAATCGACCATGGTGCCTTCACCCACGTAGGCGCCGACATTGATGTACATGGGCGGCATGCAGATGACGCCTCTGCCGACGTAGGAGCCGTCGCGGATACTCGAACCGCCGGGCACGATGCGCACGCCGCTCGCTTCGCTGAAGCGCTTCACCGGAACGGTATGCTTGTCGAAGTAGGGTTGGCGTTCGGGGTCGATCGACATATCGACGATGGTGCCCATACGCAGCCCCAGCAGAATGCCTTTCTTCACCCAGGCGTTCACACGCCAACCGGTGGGCGCGGAAGGACACGGCTCCGCGGCACGGATGAGACCGGCGTTCAATTCAGCTTTGAAGGCGACAAAAAGTTGCTGATGCTCGTCCGTGTAGGTGGCGGGACGCTGTTCGAACAGGCTCTCGATCTCAGCCTGCAACGCGGACTCCTCTCAGCAGCCCAACCGAATCCAAGATTTTCTCGATGCGCTTCAGGTTGGCCTCGCTGGCCGGGCACATGGGCAGACGGTAGACGGGCTCGAGCAGACCCATCATCGCCATCCCGGCTTTAACGGGAATGGGATTGGATTCGATGAAGTTGATGTTCATGAGCGGGAGGTAGCGGGCTTCGAGCAGGCGCGCGGTATCGAAATCGCCTTTGAGGCAGGCTTGCGCGAGCTTGGTCATTTCGGCGGGGATTTGATTCGAGACCACCGAGATCACACCCTGGCCGCCCAGAGCCATCAGGGCGATGGTGATCGGATCGTCGCCGCAGAGAACCGTGAAATCGGGCGGCGGCAGGAGGTGCAGGATCTGAGCCATCTGCGCGATGTTGCCGGAGGCTTCTTTGACGCCAACGATGTTGTCGATTTCGGCGAGACGCGCCAGCGTGGCCGGTTCCACGTTGATGCCGGTGCGTCCCTGGATGCTGTAAACGATGATGGGAAGGTGGATCGCGGAGGCGATCGCATTGAAGTGCTGGTAGAGGCCTTCGGGAGTGGGCTTGTTGTAGTACGGAGTCACCGAAAGGATGCCATCGACGCCCATTTTTTCCAGCTCTTGCGCCAACTCGACCACTTCACGCGTGTTGTAGCCGCCAGCGCCTGCGAGCACCGGGACCTTGCTGCCTTTGGCCTCTTCGAGAGTGATCTCGACGACGCGGAGGTGTTCGTCGCGCGTGAGGGTGGGGCTTTCGCCCGTGGTTCCGCAGGGGACGAGGAAGTTGATGCCCGCGTTGATCTGCCGGCGGACGAGCTTGCGCAGTGTTTCCTCGTCGAGCGATTGATCGCGGCGGAATGGCGTTACCAGCGCCGTGCCACAGCCTGTAAACATGTGCTGCCTCCTAAAGAGTGGCGCGCCGGGCGGAAGCCCGGCGGCAGCCCGGAAGGGCTGGCCCCACTAACTAAACACTGCATCTCCGAATTCGTGAAAGCCCTTCTTACCTATGATCCACTGCGCGGCCTTCAGAGCGCCGCGGGCGAATCCGTCCCGCGAGTGGGCGGTATGGCGAAGCGTGATCGTGTCGGCGGAGGAATCGAAGCCGATTTCATGAGTGCCCGGAATGGTTCCAGCGCGGTTCGAGCCGACATCGATCGGCCGCGCATAGCCGGACCTCTTCATGTCATCCACCAGCTTCAGTAGTGTACCTGAAGGCGTATCCTTTTTGGTGGAGTGGTGGATCTCCCACGCCCAGGCGCTATATTCCGGCTGCGCAGCCAACAGGCGCGCGGCTTCCGATACCAGCCGGAAGAACGCGTTCACGCCGATCGAGAAGTTGGGGCTCCAGACCAAGCCTACGCCATTCTTTTCCACCGCGAGCCGGACAGCGTCCCTATGTTCCAGCCAGCCGGTAGTGCCGATCACCAGGTTCACGCCGAACCCGGCGATGGTTTCGACATTGGGCCGGACGGCTTCCGGCATGGTGAAATCGATGGCTACGTCGATGCCGCGGAAATCGGCGGCGACAAGCGGCTCCAAATCGCGAACCAAGGCCACCGTGAAACCATACTCGGGCGCGAGCTTCTCGATGAGCCGGCCCATTTTGCCGTAGCCCACGATGGCGAGATTAGGCATGCACCGCCTCGTTGCGTTCGAAAACAGCGGGATCGAGGTGAGCGAAAAACTCGTCGTGCAAGGCTTCCACGGCGCGCCGCACATCCTGCTCCGACACTACGAAACTGAGGTTCAGCAGCGACGCGCCCTGCGAGATCATGCGGACGTTAATATCGCCCAAGCCGGCGAACACGCGCTTGGCAACACCCGGCGTGTAGCGGATATTCTCGCCTACCAGGCAGACGATGGCCTGTTCCTTTTCGCTATCGACTTCCGCGAACTGGCGGAGCTCGGCCACAATCGCATCGAGATGCTGGGAATTGTCGATGGTGAGCGAAACGCTTACTTCGGACGTTGCCACCATGTCTACGGGCGTTTCGAAGCGGTCGAAGACCTCAAAGATACGGCGCAGAAAGCCATGGGCCATGAGCATGCGCGTGGAATGAATGTTGAGCAGCGAGATGCGGCGCTTGCAGGCGATCGACTTCACCACGTTGTCGCAGGGGACGGCTTCGGACACGATGCGGGTTCCGGGCACATCCGGGCGGCGCGAATTCAGAATCAACACGGGGATATTCTTTTCGACGGCCGGCACGACGGTGGCCGGATGGAGCACCTTAGCGCCGAAATAAGCCAGCTCGGCTGCCTCGGCGAACGAAATCGTCTTGACGCGATGGCCACCAGGCAGAATGGTGGGGTCGGCGGTGAGCATGCCGTCCACGTCGGTCCAGATCTGAATCTCGTCCGCGGCGATTCCCGCGCCGACGATGGCGGCCGTGAAATCGGAGCCGCCGCGGCCGAGCGTAGTGGTGACGCCATCCTCGGTAGACCCGATGAACCCGCCCATCACGACGACAGCCTGCTTGGCCATCGGCGGGACCGTAGCGGCCAAGCGCCGGTAGGTCTCCGGAAAATGGGGCACGGCCTGCGTGTGGCGCTGGTCGGTAACGATTACGCGCCGTGAATCGAGGTGTTCGGCCTTCATCCCGAAGTGGCGGAACGCGAGAGTCACGATGAGGCTCGACAAGCGCTCGCCGTAGCTGGAGATGGCGTCGATGGAGCGGGGAGTCAGCTCGCCGAGGACGGCGAGGCCTTTCACCAACTCGGTGAGCTCCTGAAAATGTTCGTCTAGCGTGCGATCGAGCTCCGCGCGCTCGGCCAGCGGCACCACAAGGCGCGCCTCGCGGGAGTGATAGTCGCGCAGGTCGTGGATCTGGCGAATGAGCTCCTGCCGGTCGGCGGTGATGGCGGCGCTAGCGATGGCTAACAGCTTGTTGGTGGTCTTTCCCATAGCCGAAACGACGACCACCGGCATACGCTCCTGGCGCGCCTTCACGATTCCGGCCACGCGTTCGATAGCCGCGGCGGACTCGACCGAAGTGCCGCCGAACTTCATCACGATCATCAGTCGAGCATCCCTTCTGAGTGCATCAGCTCGGCATTCAAAACCGCTGCGCCGGCTGCGCCGCGAATGGTATTGTGTGCCAGCGCTACGAACTTGTAATCGAGCACCGGGCAGGACCGCAAGCGGCCTACGAACGCCGCCATCCCACGCTCGCGCTCGGCGTCTTTGCGCGGCTGCGGCCGGTTCGCTTCGTGTATGTAGATGACAGGCTGGCGCGGCGCGCTGGGCAGGGTCCGCTCTTGCGGAACACCGCGGAACCGATCGAAGGCGCGGTGGAGTTCCTCGAACGAAGGCTTGTCCGCGAGCTCGACCGAAACGGTTACCGTGTGGCCATCCACCACCGGGACGCGGTTGCAGTGCGCGCTCACAAAAGCGTCCAGCGGTTCGATGTGATCGCCGCGGAACTCGCCCATAATCTTCTGGGTTTCCTGCTGCATTTTCTCTTCTTCGCCGCCGATAAAAGGAACCACATTGCCGACGATGTCCATGGAGGCGACGCCGGGATAGCCCGCTCCGGAGATTGCTTGCAGCGTAGTGGCGATCACATTCTTGATGCCGAAGGGCTTCAGCGGCGCGAGCCCCATGGTGAGCACTATGGTGGAGCAATTCGGATTGGTGACGATCTGGCCTTTCCAGCCGCGGCCGCGCTGCTGTCCGGGCACCAGCTTCAGGTGGTCGGGATTGATTTCGGGAACCAGGAGCGGCACGTCGCGCTCCATGCGATGGTTGCGCGAATTGGAGACGACGATGTGTCCGGCCTGCGCGAATGCCTGCTCGATCTCGGTGGCTACGGATGCATCCATCGCCGAGAACAGCAGGCGCGGCGCGTTGCCGGGCTTGGAGTCTTCGACGGTGAGTTCGCGGACGCTCTCGGGCGTGGCCGCATTCAGATGCCACGTCATGGCGTCCTTGTACTTCTTGCCGGCAGAGCGGTCGCTCGCCCCCAGCCACTTCAGGTCGAACCAAGGGTGGCCTTGCAAGAACGTGATGAATTGCTGGCCCACCATCCCGGTGGCGCCCAGAATGCCTACTTCGATGTGCGTTTGCATAACTGCCTGACCATGTTTTGGTAGATTTCGACTGCTTCCAGTAACTCTTTCTTGGCGACACGCTCCTCAAGCGTGTGGGCCACGTGGATCGTGCCTGGCCCGAGCAGGAACGGCTCTCCCCATTTGCCGCCGAAGGCCGGGATGTCGGTGGTGTAGGCCACTATCGTGGTTTGGAGTCCATCGAGCGAGCCGAGCCGCACGGCGGGAATTTCCAAGACCTGCAAAAGATCGGCGCGGCCCCTGACGGCGCGAGCGAGCGCTTGCTTGGTTTCGGTGGAATCGCCCACCAGGCGCACGAAAATCTCGGCGCCGGCAACATCGGCAATCACGTTGGGAGCGACGCCGCCGTGGATGGTTCCGATATTGAGCGTGCTGGGACCGAGCACCGGATCGACGGGCAGCGCCACGCGGCGGATCTCGCCGAGCACATCCACTAATTTGTGGATTGCCGAATCGCCCAGCTCCGGATAGGCCGAATGCGCCATCTTGCCCGTGGCGGTCAATTCGTAGCGCAGGGCGCCTTTGGTGCCCAGGGCGAGCCGGTTTTCGGTGGGCTCGCCATTAATAAGGAAGCGCGAGCCGCGGGGTGTCTCAGCAGCACGGTAGGCTCCGGCGCTGTTGCGCTCTTCGCCCACCACGAACAGAAGCCCAAAATTGCGCTCGCCGGCAATCAGCAGCTTCTCTGCGGCCACGATCATGCTGGCGATGATGCCCTTGGTGTCGCAAGCGCCGCGGCCCCAGATATGGTCCTCGTCTTCGCGCGCGGCGACGAATGGCGGCACGGTATCGATGTGGGTGGAGAGCGTGACATCGAGCCGGTCGCCCCACTGGGCGAACACGTTGAAGCGCCGCGGCTCGACGTCCATGCGCTCCACGCGCCCGCCGTGGCGGGCCGCCAGCGGCTTCAGCAGATCGTGGAGATAATGGCCGACATGCTCCTCATTGCCGGTGACCGATTCGAGGTCGATGAGCGCGCGCGTGAGTGCGAAGACGTCCATAAAGATACTGGGGGAGGCAAAGGAGAAGGAAGTAGCCGCGAAAACGGCTGCTCGTTCCCGATAGCGCTCCACCCGCCTGAGAAACGGGTGACAGTGAGCCGGTGTTAACCGGACTCCCCAACCGGAAGGGATTGAGCTTCCCTGCCCGATTTCGGCGGATACTGCCCGGCCCCTTTCCACCGGGCCTCCGAAGCGCAATCGGAAAGCCAGCCCGGCTACTCATGGCCGCCGCACCTCTACCGCGAAAACTTCAGGATAGCGAAGGCGGAAAGAGCAAGTCAAATTCACGGCCCAGGGAAATAAGCCCGGCAGTTGGTGATCTGCCTAGTCAGTCCGCAGGCTGCGGCGTTCGCGCTTGCCCCGTGCAATCTCCTTTGTGAGGGCATTGAGACGGTTTTGCCAAAAGCCGCGGAATTGATCGAGCCAGGCAACGACCTCCTGGAGAGCGTCAGGGGCCACGCAATAGACGCGGCGCGCCCCTTCGATGCGCACGTTCGCGAAGCCGGCCTCGCGCAGGACGCGCAGGTGCTGTGACACTCCAGCTTGCGAAATGCCAAACTCCTTTTGGATATTCTCGACTATCGTGCCGGCATTCTGTTCGCCTGTGGAGAGCAACTCCAGGATGCGGCGCCGGACAGGGTCGCCAAGAACGTCAAAGGCATGCATGGTTTAGCTTTGACCGGTGTAGAACGCGGTGGTACGGCCGGCCGCACTGCGCGCAGCCGCTTCGTCCGTACCAGCGGAAATGGATGCACGTCCCCATTCCTCGCTACTTTGGCGTATGAAATCCTTGCCTTCTTCGGAGGCAGTCCACGCTGCAGCTTGTTTCGGATCGACCGCGGAGCCGGTCGCGAGGTGCTTCACCAGGCCCATCATCGCAAGATCCCAACCGACTCCTACCGCGCCGGGGCCGTACTGATTCCACAGCTCATCTGGCACATGGGCGATATGTTCGAGGCGCAAGCGGGTGCCACCATCCGACAATGCAGTCAGGCGCACTTGAACCCAACTGACTTGGCCGCCAAATTCCCAGGTAAGTTCCAGGCTCCGCGGAGGCTCACAGCCCGTAATCTTGCCGCTCGCGTTGCCGTGTAACTGGTAACTCCCTCCGAGGCGCAGATCGCCCGAAACCGGCAAGAACCATTTCGGGATGCGCTCCGCATTGGTGACGGCGTCCCAGACGTCGTCGACGCTGGTATCATACGCGCAGGTGGCGACCAGCACGCGCGCTGGTCGTCCCTCATAATCGCGATTCTGAATTTCCCGTGTAACGGCTCCGATGTAACGAAGCACATCCATCTCCATTACGGCCTCCTCTTCAAAAGAACTTGTTGACATCGCGAAATAATATCAGTAGTGACTTATATAAGTCAATAATGATATTGAAGCAGGGAACTTTTCGGGCGGCGGTTCGTCTAAATCGAAAACATAACCGCTCCCTGCGGTCGCGGCTCGGTACGTCTGTGGTGCCTCGGCGCGTTACAGAGCCGCGACTGGAAGGAGCGGTCATTCCCAGGAGGCGGCGTGACGACACTCTGGCAGGACATTCACTACGGCCTTCGCATGCTGGGCAAGAAGCCCGGTTTCACAGCGGTGGCCGCGCTGTCACTGGCGCTGGGCATCGGGGCCAACACCATCATCTTCAGCCTGATCCACAACACCCTGCTGCGGCCGCTGAATTATCCCGATCCCGACAAGCTGGTGGTAGTCTGGCAGGTGCCGCAGAAGCATAAGGATCAGAGAAATACGCTGACGGTGTCGGCGTATTTCGATTTCCGGGATCATAACCAGTCGTTCACTGCGCTGGGGGCCTTCAACGGTATGCCGCACAACCTGGGCGCCGAGCAGAATGGCGAGCCCGCCGAACGGGTGAACGCGCAGACCTTCACTCCTGCAATGTTCGCAGCGATCGGTGTGAAGCCGATGATGGGGCGCACGTATACGGACGCGGAAGATCAGGTCGGGAACGCCGCGCCGGTGGCCGTCATCAGTTACCGCCTTTGGCAGGGACACTTCAATGGAGATCCCAACATCGTTGGCAAGACAATCCTGCTGGATAAGAACCCGACGGCGGTCATCGGCGTGATGCCGCGCGATTTCACCTTTTTCGGAGACAACACCGATCTTTGGGAGCCGATCCAGATCAGCCGCACAATGGTGCTGAGTAAGTCGGGTTTTCTGGTAACAGTCGCACGGCTGAAGCCGGGGGTGACGATCCAGAAGGCACAGGCGGAAATGGATGCCCTGGCCGCTCAACTGGCCGCCAGCGACCCGGAGCGCAACCAAGGCACTGGAGCGGTGGTCCAAACTTTGCAAGAAGCCGCATACGGGGACCTGCGCTCACCGCTCCTGATCCTGCAAGGCGCGGTGGCATTCGTGTTGCTAATCGGCTGCGCGAATGTGGCCGGCCTGTTGCTGGCGCGCGCCGCCTCGCGGCGTACCGAGGTTTCGATCCGGACGGCGCTGGGCGCCGACCGGTGGCGCATCGTGCGCCAGTTGCTGACCGAGAGCTTCCCGCTCGCCGTGCTTGGCGGGTTAGTGGGAATCTTTCTTTCTTGGGTCGGCCTGAAGGCTTTCATCGCCTCAGCGCCGCCGAATTTCCCGCGGCTCCATGAGCTGTCGCTCGATCTGCCCGCGCTTGGCTTTACCGCCCTGATCGTCATCCTCACCAGCGTGATCTTTGGCGTCGTTCCGGCATTGCAAGTTTCCAAGCCCGACCTGGTAAACACGCTGAAAGAATACGGACGGAGCGGCACCGACAGCGTGGCCCGCCAGCACCTGCGAAGCGCGCTGGTGACCCTGCAGATCGCCTTGGCTCTGGTGCTGCTGATTGGCGCGGGGCTGATGATCAACAGTTTTGTGCGCGTCGAAAGGGCGGATCTCGGGGCGGATCCCAAGGGACTGCTCACGTTCGAATTTCGCTTTACGCAGGATGAAACCATCAAACCGTTCGCAAGGTATCGCGGCATGGGGCTTTGGGACGTCAACCCGCTCACGACGGTTGGTTACACCCGGGTGTTCGAGCGCATGCAAAGCTTGCCGGGCGTGGTTTCAGCGGCGGGCATCAGCCGGGCTCCTCTGTCGGGTCAAGGGATCAGCATGCCATTTCTGATCGAGGGCCACCCGGCTCCTCCTCCCAGCAGCGCGTCGGGCGATAGCTCGGAGGAGCAGGGACAAAACGCGGACTACTTTGCGGTGACTCCGAATTTTTTCGCCACCATGAGAATCCCCATCCTGCGGGGCCGCGATTTCAACGCGCAAGATAACAACGCTGCGCCTCAGGTCATTATCATCACGCAAACCCTGGCTCGCCGGTTTTTCGCGAATGAAAATCCCCTCGGTAAGCGCATCACGCTCGATTTCGTGCCGGATGAGAAACCGCGCCAGATCATCGGGGTGGTGGGCGATACCGTGAACGATCGCTTCCAGAAAAAGCAGAGACCTGTAATGTACGTGCCATATACGCAGCAGACGCCGCGCTGGATCGGACCCTTCTGGAACGACCGTGCCGCCATGGTGTTTGTGCTGCGCAGTTTGGGCGATCCAGCCAAGCTGACGCCTTCCGTGCGCCGCGCCGTAAGTGAAGTGGATCCGAACAAGCCGGCGGCTAATTTTCGGACGGTGGAGGAAAATCTCGATCGGCAGGTTCAATACATCCGCACCTACATCCTGCTTCTGGGCATTTTTGGAGGAATCGCCGCGGTGCTGGCTGCCATTGGAATCTACGGCGTGATGGCGTACTCCGTGGCGGAGCGCACGCGCGAAATCGGCATTCGTATGGCTTTGGGCGCTGGGGGCCGCGACGTGCTCACGTTGATTGCCCTCCAGGCGCTCCTTCTCATTTCGATAGGCCTGGCTCTCGGCCTGGGGGCTTCTTTCGCGCTGACGCGTCTCGTCAAATCGGCATTAGTGGGCGTGACCGCAACGGACCCGGCCACTTATGCGTCTGTCTCGGTAGCCCTGGCGGTGGTGGCGATGCTCGCCTGTTTCATTCCCACGCGCCGCGCGGTGGCCGTGGACCCGACGGTGGCTCTGCGATACGAATGAATCTCGATGGCGCAGGAGTAAACTGAATGTGGCGCATGCGTGCGATGGCGATTTGCGTTGCCCTTTTCGGCGTTTGCCTGCTTGCGAGCGGGGATGACGTCGGCGTACCGACCCGGCCCAGCGATCAGGATTACCCGGTTCACCAGGGAGTCAAGAACGCCATCATCGCGGCGGCCATCGTGCCTCCGGATCAGGTGAAGACGATGTTCACCTCGGAGATCGCCAAGAAGTATATCGTGGTGGAAGTCGCGATTTATCCACAGAATGGCGCAGCGTTCGATGTGGAACCATTCGACTTTAGCCTGCGGGTGGGCGAGCGCACGAGCCACACAGAGATCCCGCGTGCCGGTGAGCCTTGGCCTGGGAATCCGCCTCCGGCGTTGCGGCCGCCCACTCAGGTGACTACGGAAGATGGGGTCAGCGTGAGCCGGACGACCGATCCGTATGGGCGCAGGATCACCACGGTCGGAACCTACACGGGTGTCTCGGTGACGAACGGGAACCCGCCGCCTCCGCCACCTCCTCCGAGCTCAGGCCCGGACCCTTACCTGATCGATCGCAGGCTTCGCGACAAAGCTCTCGGCGGAGGCTTGACCCGAACGGCAGTCGCCGGGTATTTGTACTTCCCGCAGTCTGTCAAGAAGCGGAAATCCGACACCGTGGAGTTGCGGTACTCGAACGATGACGGGGCCGTGGGCATGCCCTTCCCAAAGTGAA